>CAZNCI010000155.1:0-8851 GCA_964571475.1 uncultured Saprospiraceae bacterium
GAGGTATTTTGGCAACACTCGGAAGCCACGCAGGAGAAGATTAAACCCGATTATCTTTTTACATAACCACCTTAAATAAAATACGATGCAAAAAATTATCACATTTTTATCCCTTTTGTTAATGATTAGTTTTTTCTCAGCTTGTTCCCCTGAGCCCAACGAAGCGATTATTACCATCAATAATCCTGGGAAGAGCGATAGAATTGATGAAGGCATTACGATTTTCCGTAAGGAAATTACCGAAAAACTCGGAAAAAGTCCTGAACATACGGTACCAGCCGTCTTCAATGCTGAAAATCAAATAATCCCCTTTCAGCTCGACGACCTAAATGGTGATGGCGAGTGGGATGAGTTATTCTTTGTCATTTCCGTAAAGGCAAAAAATACGAAGGAAGTACTTTTGAAATCCGTTAATCAACAGGATATTCCCTCGTTCAAAGCAAGAACTAATGTCCGGTTTGCCGATATAAAACCGCCTTTCAAAGAATTAACGACCGCAGAAAGACTGAGTAGCACGGACACCAAAATTTCCCAAAAGTATTTTCAAATGGAAGGTCCTGCCTGGGAAAACGAATACGTTGCCTTCCGAAACTACTTTGATGCCAGAAATGGAATTGATATTTACGGGAAGCGTGTACATGATATGATTCTACACAAAGTAGGCATCAACGGGCAGAATTATCACGAACTGGACGATTGGGGAATGGACATCTTGAGTGTCGGAACGTCCTTAGGGGCAGGAGCTATTGCCATGGAAATTCAGGATAGTGTTTACCGGATTAATTATTGCGAAGGCGCGAATGTGAAAGTGATAAGCAAAGGTCCTGTTAGAGGTGTTTTTGAGCTGAATTTTCCCAAATGGCAGGCGGCAGGACGTACTTATGACGTCAAACACCTTATCACTATCCAAGCCGGAAAACGCTATTATCAAAGCAGGGTGCTTGTCAATGGCATTAAAGGAGATGAGAAATTGGTCACCGGGCTGGTTAATATCCACAATGACAAACTCTATTCCCTCCCAATTGATGGCGGAATCACCGCATTGGCGACGCATGATAAACAGGCTTATGATAGTGAATACCTGGGAATGTCCCTATTAGTAAAAACGGATGATTTTATAGAAACGGGTTTAGCCCCGGAGGAAGGGGATGGCATTATCCAGTCACATCTGGTCAAATTAAAAATCAAAAACAATCAACCCGTCATTTTTCGCTCCTATGCCTGTTGGCAGTTTGAAAATGAAAAATTTAAAGAGCGGGGATATTTTTTAAATTATATCGAAAAAGAAGGACGACGAATGAGTAGTCCCCTGCTGGTAGAATTTAAAAAAACAGCGAAATAAAAAATTATGCAAACACCACAACTAATAAAATCAGCCCTTGCCTGTTCATTCCTTTTATTGCTGGTAACAATGGGTACTGCGCAGATTTCCATGCCAGCCATTTTTTCTGATAATATGATGTTTCAGCGGGAAAAAAAGATTCATCTCTGGGGAAATGCCGGGAAAAAGGAGAAAATAAAAATTGCATTCAATGGGCAGAAATACAAAGTGAAAGCCGATAAATCAGGGAAATGGTCCACCTTTCTCCCCGTCGCAAAAACCGGAGGTCCTTACGAATTATCGGTCAGCGGTAAACGAAATCAATTGCACTTTAGCAATATTTTGGTCGGTGATATTTGGCTCTGTGGTGGTCAGTCCAATATGGAATGGTACCTCCAGAAAGCAGACAATGGGGAAAAAGAAGTTGCTGCCGCCAATTATCCCAATATACGATTATTCGATGTGCCACACATCATGTCTAATACCCCGAATGATGATATCGACGCCGATGTTGTATGGACAAGCTGCAATCCGGAAAGTGCCAAACAATTTTCGGCAGTAGGTTATTTCTTTGGTAGAGAAATTCACCAGTCAGCAGGTATTCCCATTGGATTACTGGGGTCAAACTGGGGTGGAACCATTGTTGAGACATGGACAAGTGCCGAGGGATATGCCAATCATCCCACTATGAAAAAAATAGCTCAAAAAGTAGCCAATATTGATGTGGAAGCAGCCAGAAATAAAGGTGCCAGCGAACACGCACTTTGGCTGCGGAAATTCGAGACGGAGGATAAGGGACGAAAAGGCAAAGATTTTCTCTGGGCTAAAAGCGATATGGATTATTCCGATTGGGGGACATTGTTTCAGCCGGGTAGTTGGGAGCCATCCGGTCATCCGGAATTGAAGGATATGGATGGCGTTGTTTGGTTTCAACACACTTTTGTGATGACTGCCGAACAAGCCAAAGAGCCTGCAAATTTATTGTTAGGTCCGATTGATGACTCTGATATCGTATGGATCAATGGCAAAAAAGTAGCAGAAACTTATAATCAATATGATAAAGACCGTAAATATAAAGTGCCTGCTAATATCTTAAAAGCCGGTAAAAATACGATAATAATCAGGGTTGAGGACTATATTGGAGCTGGCGGCCCTTATGGCGACAAAGCAGAATTTGTCTTAAAATCGGCCTCTTTTCAAATATCATTAGCCGGTGAGTGGCATTACAAAATAGGGATGGTCGCCACACCAATGCCCTCTGGTGGAGATTTTGGACCGAATAGCAATCCCACTTTATTATACAATGGCATGATCGCCCCATTGGTTAATTTTCCAATCAGGGGCGTGATTTGGTATCAGGGGGAAAGTAACGCCGGTCGGGCGCATGAATATGCCGAATTTTTCCAATTATTAATCAAGGATTGGAGACATCATTGGCAGGACGGGCAAATGCCTTTTCTCTTTGTTCAATTAGCTAATTTTATGAAGCCGGCAGATACGCCCGGTAATGATCTATGGGCGGAGTTGCGTGAATCGCAAACAAAGGCATTATCTTTACCCTTTACGGGAATGGCTGCCGCAATTGATATTGGGATGGAATCCAGCATTCACCCGACCAACAAACAGGAAGTGGGGCGACGCCTTGCCCTTTGGGCAAAAAAAATGGTCTATGGGCAAAATGACCTGGTCGTATCCGGACCTGCATTTGAACAGATGAAGATACATGGGAAAGAAATATATTTGACCTTTTCCAATGTGGGCAATGGTTTTGTCGTGAAGGGGAAATATGGCTATATAAAGGAATTTACCATCGCGGGAAAGGATAAGAAATTCTATTGGGCAAAAGCTGAAATTGTTAATCAAAATACGATTAAAGTCTGGGCAGAGCAGGTTGATGAGCCCATTGCCGTCCGTTTTGCATGGGCACAAAATCCGGCAGAATTGAATCTGTTTAATTCCGAAGGATTACCGGCTTTACCCTTCAGGACAGATTCGTGGAAGGGCTTGTCAGATAACGTGAAGTATCAATAGTTAATGATTTTCGGAGGCTATTCAAAACTTAATATTATGTATAAAAAACTACTATTATTTGTTTTTTTATTGGGAAGCATTTCTCTCTGGTCGGCAGATTATTATTGCGACCCTAATATGGGTTCTATGAGTAATAATGGCTCTTCGAATGCTCCGTGGAGTACCCTGCACGATGTATTCGCCGCAGGAAAGACCTTCAATGCCGGAGACGTCATCTATTTACGAACGGGCAACCATGGCTTTGCAGTAGTCGAAGGTGCTAATAATGGCGATGTTATTATCCGACCGGAAGAAGGGCAGTCTCCTTATTTAGAGCGTATCCGATTTGGCAATAACAATGCTGTACATTGGGTCTTAGACGGGGTAGAAATTATATCAGAAAACGAGGATAGTTATCCCGAAAATTTAATTGATCTATATCCCGGGTCTTCTTTTATTACCATTAAAAATTGTCGAATACACTCTATTGAAGACGCTTCAAATTGGACAAGAGACAACTGGCGGGATCAAGCAAATACCGGAATCCGATCGCAGGGGCATGACCACCTCATTCAGGATAACGAAATCAAAAATATTTATTTAGGCGTTTCTATCGAGTCGCCCCATACTATGTTCAAAGGGAACACTATTCAACGTTTTACCATTGATGGAATACGGGCTCTGGCCAGCTTTTGTACCTATACCGAAAATAAAATTATGGATGCCATCGTGGTTTATGATAATTCAGAAAACCATTACGATGGCTTTCAGTCTTATACCTGTTGTCCGGTTGGCAGTGATACCCTTTTTGATGTAATAGTAAAGCGAAATATCATTATTCAAACAACGGATGCTGATCGTGATTTCCTGGGAACGATGCAGGGGATGGGCTGTTTTGATGGCATGTATGTCAATTGGGAAATTGAAAATAACCTTGTATTGGTTGACCATTGGCACGGCATTTCCCTTTACGGTGCGATTGACTGCAAAATTATTAATAATACCGTAATTGACCCGGATGGTGCAATGGGAATTGGTCCTTCATGGATCAAAATTGCTACGCATAAAATGGATGGTACGGTTAATAATGGCGCATTGAGTACCGGCAATGTCATTCGCAATAATTTGGTAAACCAACTATCGAATGCCGATAATATCGGGGAAGTGGATCACAATGAACTGCTTGGAGATAATGCCAGTAATTATAATAATTATTTTATTGATGCAACGTCTTTGGATTTTCATCTTTTGGAGTCAGCTCCGGCAGTAGATGCGGGAAGTGACCTCTTAGCCCCCAATATCGACCTCGAAAACAACCCCAGACCGGAAGGAAATGGCATCGACATCGGCGCTTATGAGTACAAGATGCCGGATGCAGTCAAAGAGGCAGGCTCTTTTGGACAGAAAATTTCAATTTCACCTAATCCAGCCAATTCCTGGATGGAAATTGAAGTAGCGGAGCCTACTACCATCAGCATCATTGATATGAAGGGAGCGGTAGTATATGCTAAGGTTAATTTTGAAAGTGGGCAGATTAACGTTTCTCAGTGGGAAGCCGGTGTTTATACGATCATCTTTAGTTTTAGGAAGCGTATATTTGCTAAAAAATTAATTATTTTAAACTAATTGCCTTTGGGAAACAAAATCCATTAATCATTGAAATTTGCAAGATCATCCAAACTATGAATTACAATAAGCCTGCTATAATTTTATTTTTTTTGACAATGGTTTTGGGGTGTAAACAATCGTCCATTTTGCCACAGCAAAAAACAGATTATGCTATTCTAATAGCTCCCATTGATGATCAAAAAATACTGGAAGGCACATCCTTTCAAATACATTTTGCGGCCATTGACGATCATTTGGAAACACTCAGGTTTTCTGCCCCTAATTTGCCATCTTTTATTAAAATGGTCACTAGGAAAAATGGTCGGGGGTATTTTGAAGTCAATGCGGTAACCGGAACCCCTGGTAAGTATGAAATCGAGCTGATCGCTGATAATAATCAGGAAAAAGGCCGATTGTCTTTTCAGCTCGAAGTATTGCCAATGCCTGATAATGTATTGTATTTAAGCCCGGAGAGTAAGAATTTTAACGCCAAAGGAACCATCAATGATCCACTTCCTGCTCTAACGTATTTTTTAATGGAAAATAAAAAAAATGAAAAAGAAACCTTTCTTTATTTAATGGATGGTTATCATGGTCATCCCGATGTTTTAGTTAATAAATACCATATCTATGCTGCGGCCAATAATAAGCCTGTTTTAAGTGGTATTCGTTTTAAAACAGCGACAAATTCAAGTTTGACTGGTGTGGAAATACGACAGGAAGGGGTGGCTAATTACCAAAAAGGATTTTCCATTATCATAGATTCACTTTCTAATGGGGTGGAGATTAGTCATTGTCAAATACATACCGCCCAAAATACAGATAATTGGACACAGGAAAAATGGGATGCGAGCGCCAGTAGTGGGATCATTGTTTATGGAAAATCCTGTACCATCACCAACAACCTTTTTGAATCAACCTTTCATGCACTTCAAACGGATGCGGATGATAATATTATCGCTTATAACATTATTGATAGATTTGCCGGCGATGCGATTCGCAATACAGGAGATAATAATAGCTATCGCTACAATCTCATCAAAAATGCCGTTGTAGATGATTATGGCGATCCGGACGGAAACCACGATGATTGCTTTCAATCCTGGACATTTACGGCGCCTATCCGCAACATCATTTTAGAAAACAATATTGCCATTAGCTGTCTGGAGCCCGACCTGCCACTAAAATCCAGCGTTGTTCAGGGGATTGCCTGTTTTGATGGATTTGAAGAGAACTGGATCATCCGCAATAATTTGGTTGTGTTGGATCATCCACATGGAATTGCACTTTTTGGGGCAAAAAACTGCATGGTCAAACAGAATGTCATTTTAAGAAACCCCTACCATTTTTTTTCCTTTGAATCTGATCCGTGGATTATGATTAATAACCACAAAGACGGTCGTCCCAGCCAGCATAATATCGTGACCAATAATCTGTGCGGGGTATTGAAAATAAAAGATTCCCTGGCAATAATGCAAAACAATATTACCATTGATGGTCAATACGATCATTATCTGAAAAATTATCAGGGCTGGGATTTTAGAAAAAAATAAGCGCTGTTTTTGGGAGGTATTAATTCTTTGTTGCCGATTTTTATCGAGGGTAGTCCCCTGAAAAATCATTTTCTCTTTTTAAGCCAGTCTTTAAAACTCTCTTTGGGCGCAGGAGGCATTTCACGTCCTTTGGTCCATGGGTTTAATGTATTTTTTAACATGAAATTGGGGCTATTTCTCAATATCCATCGAGCCATTTTTCCTCCTAATGCAAACCTTTTTTCATTGGCTAATACTCCGGCTGTTACTTGCATACTTATTTTTTTTATTTTACCGGGATAGCCCGCTTTTCCGATTTCCTGTCGCCAAAGGTAAAGCTGGTGGGGAATATCAATTTTTACGGGACAGACGTCCTTGCAGCTCCCACATAAAGTAGAAGCAAATGGGAGGTCACTGTATTTTTTTAAATCGGTGGAAGGAGCCAAAATGGAGCCAATTGGTCCGGGGATGGTGTGGTGATAACTGAAGCCGCCACTTCGCCTGTAAATAGGACAAGTATTGATACATGCCCCGCAACGAATACACTTCAGAGCCGTAAGAAAGTCTTTTTGCCCCAGTTTTTTACTACGGCCATTATCTACGAGTACGATATGCATTTCTCCTTTTTCTTTGGGTTGACGAAAATGTGCTGTAAAAACAGTAATCGCCTGTCCAGTAGCACTACGGGCTAATACTCTGGTAAAAATCCCCAGATGCTCTCGTTTGGGGATGAGTTTTTCAATACCCATGCAATGGATTTGTAATGGCGCAAGATGTGTCCCCATATCTGCGTTACCTTCATTGGTGCAAACCACTACTTCACCCGTTTCCGCAACACCGAAATTCACCCCTGTGATGGCTGCATCAGCCTCCAGAAATTTCTGACGTAAGTGTAATCTTGCTGCGTTGGTGAGGTAAGCGGGGTCGCTATTTCCCGATTCGGTGCCTAATTCTTCCTCAAATAACTGCCCGACTTCTTCTTTTTTGAGATGAATGGCTGGTAAGACAATATGACTGGGAGGCTCATTCCGCATTTGAATGATTCGTTCTCCCAGGTCGGTGTCAATAATTTCGATACCCTTTGCCTCCAAATGATGGTTCAATCCACACTCTTCGGTGAGCATGGATTTGCTTTTTACTATTTTTTTTGCCTGATGTTTCTCCAAAATAGAAGTGATGATGTCATTGTGGGCTTGAGCGTCTGAAGCCCAGTGTACATGAATTCCATTTTTGAGTGCATTTTCCTCAAATTGCACCAAGTATTTATCCAGTTGCGAAAGGGTGTGATGTTTGATGTCGCTGGCCAATGTTCTAAGTGTTTCCCATTCAGGTACTTTATTGATAGCGAGATCTCTTTTGCTACGAACGAACCAAAGCGCTTGATCGTGCCAGTCTGTACGATCTTCATCTTTGATAAATTCGGCTGCCTTTTGTGAGTGAATATTGTCCATGATTAGCTATTGAGTATTTCAACAATGTGTTTTACCTTGATAGGGCTTTTTTTCTTACGGAGGATGCCATCCAAATGCATTAGGCAGGACATGTCATTACTGACCAGGAAATCCGGCTCTCCCTGGGATATATCCCGGATTTTGTCCAGTCCCATCTTTACAGAAATAGCTTCTTCTGTGATCGCAAAAGTTCCGCCAAATCCACAACATTCATCAGGGCGATTCATTGGAGTAATGGTATAATCTTTTACATTATGCAGGAGTGCTTTTAGATTAGAGTGAGCTTCCCCGTGTAATTCAGATGCATGACCAAACCGCAAGCCCCGGAGACTATGGCATCCGGTATGTAAGGCTATTTTGTGGGGAAAAGAAACAGTGGGTAATTGTTCAAGAAAGTGTTTTAATAAAAAATCCATCAAATCGAAAGTTTTATGACGTACATGGGTGACTTGCTGGTTTTGCTCCAGAATATTGTAATGTTCCTGAATATGTAGCGTACAACTTCCAGAAGGCATTACAATATAATCAAATTCAGCATAAGTATCCACGAATTGCGCATAAAGACCCGTTGCCTCGGCTTCAAATCCTGCATTTGCGATGGGCTGCCCACAGCACTGCGCTCCTTTGGGTATGGCAACCTCGACTCCTAATTTTTCAAGCAGCAGAAGAGCGTCTATGCCGACCTGTGGATAGAACTGGTCAATATAACAAGGGATGAATAAGGCAACCTTCATAGTGTAAAAGTTATTGATGTTTAATGAATATGCTCTTAGGGGATGGACTCCAAAAGAAAGTTAGAACAAGGTATTGGATGTTTTTTGAAATTCCTAATTAAGTAAAAATAAAAAATAACCTTATTCTAAGGTAATCCTATTAATTCGGGTTAGATTACCTCCACCCCAAGTATCTCCTCAAAACGCCTTTGAGTA
>CAZNCI010000156.1:0-8819 GCA_964571475.1 uncultured Saprospiraceae bacterium
GGGGGAGGGGAAAAGGAGAAGAGCAAAAGGTGTTATCTTTTGGGGAGTGGGCAGTGGGCAGTCTTCAGTTGGTAGTGGGCAGTTGGCAGTCTTCAGTCCGCAGTCTTCAGTTGGCAGTACTCAGTTAGCAGTCTTCAGTCTTCAGTGGGCAGTGGGCAGTTGGCAGTACTCAGTCTTCAGTCCGCAGTCTTCAGTTGGCAGTACTCAGTTAGCAGTCTTCAGTGGGCAGTTGGCAGTACTCAGTGGGCAGTGGGCAGGCTTTAAGTAGGATTAGGTATTCTTTTAAGAATGGAAAAAAATTAGTATAAATATAAAATATGGCACAGCAAACAAATATTACAGGAGATCATAACCCCGTTCAAATATCGACAGCACCGGGATTTACACTGGAGGCGCCCGGTATAATATGCACCGTTGTAGAAAAGGATAAAACAACAGAGACGACACGTGGAGGAGGGGCAAAAGACCTGGTACATCAAAAAATAATGAATTCAATCGGTAGTAATGAGGTACATTTATTGAATCAATTTGAAATTGAAGTTACGGGACACAATAAAGAAAACCAGAATACTACACGAGGAGGTGGCAAATCTACCGACGAGGCAGAGATGATCTTAAATACACCTAAAACACATAAGGGCATGAGCTGTGCAGTTATGCATATTGATGAAGAAGGAGAATGTAAATGGATTTTCCCTAAGCAGGAAACAGAAAAGCAATTTTCATTCGCATTGCCAAAAGAAGAAGTAAGGACAGAAGCATTACCCGTTGCCAGCGTCCGGGGAGCAATTACCATGGGGATCCGACGAATCGTGAAAGTTTTTGCCTGGTTAACAGATGGTATAGTAGGGGCAGCGGCTTTAGCTGGGGTGAAAAACTGGGAAGAAACACACCGACCTTACGGGTTGAGTGCGATCTCTGCACAAGGGGAAGGAGGGGAGATAGAATGGTCTTTATTTGAAGACAAACCAAGTTTGTTATTACTTCACGGGACATTTTCAACCTGGGAATCTGCATTTGATGGATTGTTTAAGGATGAAATTTATCAAGATTTGTATAAGAAGTATGAAGGGCGGATATTGGCATTTAATCACCCGAGTTTACACCATTCCCCGGCGGAGAATATCCAACAGTTATTTAAAATGATACCAAAGGGTGTTAATTTGAATGTGGACATAGTCACGCATTCAAGAGGAGGTCTTGTAGGAAGAGAATTAATCGAACGATATGATGAATATGACAATTCAGGGGTCAACATAAAGGTCAATAAGGCTATTTTTGTAGCAGCCCCCAATCAGGGAACAATCCTGACGGATCGGGACAATTGGGTCAAATTGATAGATTGCTATACCAATTTAGTGACAACACTACCAGATAATGTAGGAACAATTATACTTGAATCGGTCATCACATTGGTGAAAGTCGTAGGTGGTGGAGCCGTTAAAGGCTTGCCCGGTCTGCAGGCGATGTTACCCAAAGGGGATCACATTAAACGATTAAATAACACCCATAAAGTCGAGACGACCTATTATGCCATAGGTGCTAATTATGCGCCCAATGATGAAAAATTATTGGCGAGATATGGCAAACGACTACTCATGAGAGTGCTGGCAAAAGTATTTGGAGAAGATAGTGATATGGTCGTACCTACCAGTGGATCATTTACTACGGGGAAGGATAATGGAGGGTTTCCAATTCCCAAAGAGCGACAAAAATTATACATGCTGGAGCAGGATGTCAACCATTGTAATTATTTCACCCATCATATTGTGAATAAGACGCTGATGAAATGGCTAGCGGGCTAATAGTTTTCGTCCAAAATAATTCATTTTGAGATACTTGCCACTTTTCGGAGGGACTCAATATTAAAATAATTATTTTTTTTCAAAAATTGCTCGTACTTTTAGGGTTGTAAATTACCTAGCAAAATAAACTTAGTTATGAAAGAAGAGAGACCTTGGCTGAAATTATTTCCAAGTGGTGTTCCCGCCAATATTGATGCGGATAGTTATCCAACTGTTATGTCGCTTGTAAGTGAAGCCTTTACAAAATATAAATCCTTACCGGCCTATACCTGTATGGGCAAGGATATTACCTTTGGTCAGGTGGATAAATTATCGACCCAATTTGGAGCTTATTTGCTTTCACGTGGATTAGAGCCGGGTGATAAGGTCGCTTTAATGATGCCCAATTTACTACAATATCCAATTGCACTATTTGGTGTTTTGAAGGCTGGTTTAGTTGTAGTAAATACGAATCCGCTTTATACACCAAGGGAGATGAAACATCAGTTTGTTGATTCGGAAGCGAAGGCGATTGTCATCGCTGAAAATTTTGCGGCTAATCTGGAATCAATTCTTCCAGACACCCAAATCAAGACGGTTATCATTACCAGTATTGGAGAAATGTTGGGTTTCCCAAAAGGGATGTTGATTGATTTTGTTATCCGTACCTTCAAAAAGATGGTTCCAAAATTTAACATCCCGAATACGGTCAATTTTAAAGAAGCACTCAAGCAGGGGAGGAAATTTTCCTTACCGCCATTAGAGACTTGTGGCGAAGATGTCATTCTACTCCAATATACAGGAGGCACGACGGGTGTGTCCAAAGGCGCTAGTTTGACCAATAGAAATTTGGTTGCTAATTTGCTACAAATTCAAGCGGTTATGGGGCCATTTTTGAAAGAAAAAGAGGAAGTGGCACTGAGTCCATTACCTATGTATCATATTTTTGCCTTTACCGTTAATTGTTTGGCACTAATGACGATAGGAACAAGAACGGTATTAATAACCAATGCACGAGATATTAAGTCATTAATTAAGACGTGGAAAGCCTATCCTATATCTATCGTAACAGGTGTTAACACCTTATTTAATGCGATGATCAACAATAAATCGTTTAAAGACATTGATTTTGACCCCCTAAAAATAACAGTAGGGGGAGGGATGGCAGTGCAACGTCCAGTCGCAGAAAAATGGCAGCAAATAACCGGATGTCCACTATCAGAAGGTTATGGAATGACCGAATCCAGCCCTGTGGCGACAATTAATCCACTTGATGGAACGGGCAGAATTGGAACCATTGGGCTTCCTTTACCATCTACGGATGTACGTATTATTTCCGACGACGGGGTAGTCTTAGGTCCCAATCAGGCAGGGGAAATTCAGATAAAAGGACCACAGGTCATGAAAGGGTATTACAAACGTCCTGAAGAAACCGCTGCGACCATTAAAGACGGTTGGCTTTGTACCGGAGATATAGGACAAATGACTGAAGATGGTTTTTTCTCGATTGTTGACCGTAAAAAGGACATGATTTTGGTTTCCGGATTTAACGTTTTTCCGAATGAGATCGAAGAGGTAGTTGCAAGTAATAATAAGGTTTTAGAATGTGCCGCAATCGGTATTCCTCATGAGAAATCAGGAGAAGTCGTTAAAATTTTTGTTGTCAAAAAAGATAAGTCATTAACAGAAAAAGAGCTCATTGATTATTGCAGACAAAACCTTACCGGTTATAAAGTCCCCAAAGAGGTAGAGTTCCGAAAAGACTTACCCAAAACGAATGTCGGTAAGATTTTAAGACGAGAATTGAGAGGATAAAAGAATGAATATAAGGTTGGTTCTGATTTCGTCAGAATCAACCTTAATATTAAAAAATTCAAGTCTGACATAATATTTCTCCTCAAAAAAGCATTTATACTCCCATATATCTAATCAAATATTTTCTCTTGTAATTTTCATTAATCGGAGGTGTGTATTAGCGCGCCAAAATATATCAATCATTTATGGCATAAAAACTTACTTGTATTTCATGAACAAAAATAAACGTATTATGCAAGTAAGTAAATTTGTCTATATCCTAACAATAGGAATATTCGCTAGCAGTCTGTCTGCACAGAATGAAACTTCATCTATTATAAACCAAGTTGACTCCAATATTGTCATTTCAAAAAGAGAGGTCAGTAAAAAGCAAAAAAATGCTGATGAATTATTATTTGAGACCATTCGCAATGGCAACACCCTTGAAGCTAGTACGCAACTCCATTCTCCTTTTTACTATAAAACAGATAAAGATGGAGAAACGGCATTAACGCTTGCAATCAAGCAAAAGGATGTTGCGATGGTAAAATTACTAACGGAAAAAGCCGTCATTAATTTAAAAAATGCAGAAGGAGAAACACCACTGACCTTAGCCTTGAAAAGTGGAGAGATGGACATTGTCAACCTGATAATAAAGCGTGCCAAAGCGGCATTAAAGAACAATAAAGGCGAAACCCCATTGGTATTGTCCTTTGCGTATGACGATTTATTTCTAGTGCAAACATTATTAAATAAAGGAGCAGATCCTAATGCAAAATCAGTTGGAGTTACGCCACTTTTTGCCGCGACCCAATTAGGTAATATCAATTTGGTTGCTCTTTTGGTAAAAAATAAAGCCTTACCCAACATTCCTAATGATGATGGAGCAATTCCACTTTACGCAGCGGTACAGAAAGGAAGCCCCATCCTCACCGGTATTTTATTATATAAAAGCCCAACACCGGAAGTAGAATCCAATTGGAAAAATGAAATCGGAGAAACACTTGGCAATTTAGCAATTATTCAGGGTAATGAACAAATTGTTCGATTATTATTAGACTATGGCTATGATCCGGACCAAATAGATTATTTGGAAAACACCGGACTCTTAAAAGCAACTGAATTAGGACATGAAAATATCGCAATGTTATTTCTGATAAAGGGAGCCGACCCAGACATTCCAAATATAATGGGCACGACGCCCATAATGGTTGCTGCGAAAAGTAGCAACAGCAATTTAGCAACGACATTAGCCTCATACGGAGCAAACCCTGAACATCAAAATTTCGAGGGAATTGCCGCAAATGACTTTGGCAATTACACCATGAATTTGACAGATTCGACATTGACTGATGAAATCATTGAGATGACAACAGAAGGGGAAGAACAACCGTAAAAATAAATTTTTTGAACAAAAAATTGTCGGTGTAATGGACCATTACATCGACAATTTCACCCTAGTGCCTTAAGAACTAAATAACACACATATTAAACTTGCTCTTTTTCGCCTACTCTTCCCCAATAAATGGGTCATTTATCTCGATAAAATCCCCATTTATTAGTTCGATTAGACAAAAAATAGACGGCGTTTAATATAGGAATAACTTAGTTCTTAAGCCACTAGCAAACACATCAAAATTGATTCCATATAAAATATTGAATAATCACGATAGGAAGGGCTGATTTTGTCCTGTTTTTTTGCACTACCAAAATCAATCAAAGTGCTAATTTCATGTCCCCGCCTTGAAAGGTGAGGCAAAAAAGCAGGGCAAAAAATGATAGAGCTATAATAAAATTTATTTTTCAATTTAGTGCGTTTGCCCTAAATGCACACCTCTTTTCAAAAACAATTTAGTCCTATTTTTTATTAGACTTTGATTAACCCTACAATTATGCCATCTTTGCATAAAATTATAGACTAAATTTCAATGAATTATTTATCCTTAGAAAATGTGACTAAATCTTATGGAGAAAAGGTATTGTTCAAAAATATCAACCTCCAGATAAGCAAAGGTCAAAAAGTAGCCATTGTGGCAAAAAACGGAGCTGGTAAAAGCACATTACTCCGGGTGATTGCCGGCATAGAAAAAGGCGAAGGAGAAACCTGCAAAATACAAATGGCCAAAGGCATTCGCTTTTTCTTTCTTCGACAAGACCCTGACTTTTATGAGGAGCACACTATTCTTGAGGCCGTATTGGATTCTAAAAACCCCTTGATTGAAGCGGTGAAGGATTATGAAAACGCCCTGCTTCACCCCGATGATTTGGCTGGCATTGAAAAAGCGTCTGCCAAAATGGATGATTTAAAAGCATGGGACTTTGAAGCACGCATTAAGGAAATTTTATTCAGACTAAACATATCTGTATTAGACCAACAAGTCAAACATTTATCCGGAGGACAAAAAAAACGCTTAGCTATTGCCAAAATGGTGATTGACGAACCTGAATTTATCCTATTGGATGAACCGACCAACCATTTAGATTTAAATATGATTGAATGGTTAGAAGAGTATTTAAGAGGCTCTAATTTAACGGTATTAATGGTCACACACGACAGATATTTCCTTGAACGCGTTTGTAATCAAATCATTGAATTAGAAAGGGGAGTCATTTACCGTTACTCGGGTAACTATTCAGAGTTTTTGCACAAAAAGGCTACACGACATGAAAACGAGGCCATCGAAATGGAAAAAACTAAAAAACTCTACAAAAAAGAGCTAGAATGGGTCAATCGGCAGCCAAAAGCAAGAACGACAAAAGCCAAAAGTCGGGTGGATTCCTTTGATGGCATCAAAGAAAAACTGGCAAATAGACACATCGATCAAGACATGAAAATTGAAATTAAAGGTCAGCGTCTTGGTAAAAAAATATTAGAAGCTCATTATATCAGCAAGTCCTTTGGTGATATAAAAATTGTAGAAGGGTTCAGCTATAAGTTTAAAAAGAAAGAAAAAGTAGGGATTATTGGACCTAACGGCGTAGGTAAAACCACTTTTTTAGAGCTTTTAACCGGTACGCTTCGCCCAGATGAGGGAAAGGTTATTGTTGGAGCAAATACTGTCTTTGGTTATTACACACAAGATGGCATCACACTAGAAGGAGAAAAAAAAGTAATTGACGTAATTCGTGATATTGCTGAATATATACCACTAGATAAGGGCGCAAAATTAACGGCGGAACAACTCTTAGAGCGATTTTTATTTCCTAGAAAGCAACAACAGGTTTTTGTTTCTCAATTGAGCGGAGGAGAACGACGCCGACTTTATTTATTGACCGTTTTGATGGAAAACCCCAATTTTCTTATTTTAGATGAGCCAACAAACGATCTAGATATTATGACATTGAATGTACTGGAGGAGTTCCTGTTAGAATTCCCAGGTTGTGTAATTATTATCACGCACGACAGGTACTTTATGGATAAATTAGTAGATCATCTTTTTATTTTTGAAGGTGAAGGTAATATTCGAGACTTCAATGGAGACTATACGGACTACCGCATCATCCAAAAAGAAATGGAAAGTGCCAAACGTAGTCAGGCGCGAAAAATAGAACAAGAAACTAAAAATTCTAAAAACTCAACCCAAACAGGTTTGAGTTATGAACAGCGTAAGCAAATAAGCCGGCTTGAAAAACAAATCAGCAAACTTGAGGAGAAAAAGAGTTCGATAGAGGCAAAGTTTGCCAGTCCGGGTATTACACCAGATGAAATAGCCACTCTTTCTAAAGAACTAGCCGAAATAAAAAATCAGATAGATGACAAAGAGATGGAATGGATGGAATTAGTGGAGGAAGGGTAAAAGATTATTCCTGTCAAAATTATTAATTTGATTAGCAAGAAGTGGGTTCACCTGATCGTTTGGAAACGAAATAGAGGTGTTTCTATCATCAATAATTTCCAATTTTAATTCCTTCGCAAAATGTTTAGCTAAATCTCCAACATAAGAGGCATATTTACTGCTTTTCCCCATTGCCATAAATAAATCAATTACGCCTGATCGAATCATTTCATATTTGTCAGATTGAAATAGTTTTGTACGAATTGATCTTTTGGCATTTGTTTTTTTGGCTTGGAGCGTAGGATATCCCATCACTTCTGAACGATGTGTTTGCCAATAAGCAGCGTGTCCCCCATTGCGTTCTTCATAAGTTTTGAAATGTTGTTTTTCACAACTTTCCTGGCAAGAAACCAGACTCATTGTCTTTGTAAGTTCTAGTATATTCAAAACCTGTTCCCTGGTAAGCAGGTTATTATCTTCGTGTTTTTGCTCCAGATTAGAAAGCCAATTGGCGTATTTTTGCTTAACCTTACTCCTTGTATTGAGGGTAATAAGCTTTGCAAACTCAACAGAAAGATAATAATCTTCCAACACAGGGTTATCCTTAATCTTTCGAATAGCAAAGTCAGCCATCTTTTTAGGCTTTCTAATTCCATCATGAAACTGATAGATGTCATCCAACCATTTTTTTACATTCATAAGAAAATGATGATTGGCTAATTGTAAAACCTGATGTAAATTACTTGCGGTAACGACCTTTGTCCCTTTTTTACTAATTAATACTTGTAATTCCATAACATTATTTATTGATTACAATGCAAATATAGTAAAAAATGTTTTAAAATGCAAATTTTTTAAACAAAAAATACAATTATTATCTCGATGATTTAATTTACAACAAGTTGCCGCCCACTAAATTTGAGGCAGCGGGTAGTCATTGACTGCTTTTTTATCTTTCCAGTTCTTTCCGTTCCTCCGGGGTATTTATATTTTTCAGTTTATCACCTTTGGGAGTAGGCAATACCACTACATCACTATTAATAAGCACCTTTCTAGGACAGGAATAACCTTGAGATAAAAACATCAGCAAGGTCGCATAACTTCTAGGTTCCCAAATTGTAATTAAGGGCTCTGGAAATTCATTTCTATTACTTTTAAAACAGGTTGCCACCTTTGAAGTATTTCTATTTTGAGCTAAGGTATCCAAGGTGTCTTTATCCAATAACGGGAGGTCGCAGGCAATAACCATCCAGGCTACATTTGGATATTTCTGAAAAGCAGATAATATACCACCGTAAGGTCCCAAACCAAGAAAGGTATCGGGTAATAGCCCGTGATTTGTGTCAAGTGAATCCAATTGGCTTTTCCTACACGAAATAAATACTTGCTCACAATAAGGCAATAAAAGGTCAGCTGCATATTCCCGCTGCGGTTTATCATGATAGGAAATTGCACCTTTATCTTC
>CAZNCI010000157.1:0-8588 GCA_964571475.1 uncultured Saprospiraceae bacterium
GAGTCCCGCCTGGCGGCCCGACAGGTTTATCGAGATAAATGACCCATTTATTGGTAAAGAGTAGGCGAAAAAGAGCAAGTTTAATATGTGTGTTATTTAGTTCTTAAGACACTAGACAGAACAACACGACAAATCATGCCGAAAATAGTGGCAAAAAAAGAAGACTGGATTCACCTTGGTTATCAACTTTTCACTGAACATGGAAAGAAGGGAGTAATCATTGATAAGATGGCTAAAAAGCTTAATTGTAATAGATCGAGTTTTTATTGGCATTTTAAAACCAAAAAAGCCTTCATCAATGAATTGGTCAATTATTGGGTCAATATTGAGACCCAAAACATCATTCATGCTATTGACAAAAAAAAATCAGCAAAAGAAAAATTCATCACCTTAGTGACTTTATCCTTTGCCAAAAATCATCATTTGGACTTTGTTTTTTATCTCAAAAAATATGCACAAAGCAACAAAAAAATTCGGATGGCGATTCGTAATATCGACAAACGAAGAAAGGACTACGCTTATTCAATCATGATAGAAATGGGACTATCGCCAGAAGAAGCAATAATAAAGACATCCATATTGTATAAATATCTAATTGGCTACCATGAAACCATGCGATATGCACCACAAAATAAAAATTATGTAGCAGAAGTCTTAAATGAAATAAGCCACATTCTTCCAATCAACCAATAAAAAATTAAGGAAGGAAATATTGTCATTGTAACCCATTAATTTCAGGTAAATAATACCCCCTTTTTGTTTATTTTGAAAATTAATGTATGGCACCTAAATTCCATCCAAAACCTGCTTTGCTCCGGCTTTCTTTAATAGGAAAGTTGGGGCAAAAGCGGTCTTTTCTGTCCACTCCTACCCCTCCGTTTACCTTTATTATCACTTCTTATTTTTTTTCACGCCCTTATTATTGAGTAAATCACCAAAAAAACTTATTTTTACAGAAAAAATAGCTTTGAATTTTAAGTTTTTAGATAATATCGCCGATCTGTTCAATCAGGAAATGCCGGTAGCCAGTGATTTGGATGGCTATTTGGACAAGGTTATCAAATTAATAAAGCATGACAGCGAAGACCTTCGAGAAGAGAAATTCTATGTTGGCAAACACTTAGTGGAGGTTAGAGATGATGATGATTTTCATGAAATAGTCCTCCGCATTTTTAATCCAGAAGAAGAATACCTACTTTCCATTGACGGAGATTTGGTCTGTGGCAGTTGGCGATATATTCAAAACAAAATGATCTTCGGGCAGAAAGACTGTGATGGAGAAATATTTGAATCTGCCTTTATTGATGACGAATTTCTCATCTTAAAAAAATTGGGAAACCCCAAAGCCATGGAAAGAAAATATCTCTTTCTGGTAAAAGAATCCATTGCACGAAAGATGGAATGGCGGGAAGCCGTTGAACACCTATTCAACAAACATCAGGATAACAATAATTTTTTCATTCTCACCAGCGTCATCGTATTATTAATTATTCTACTGGTTTTCATGCTCAGCTAAAACATTTACAACTGTCGCTTTATTAACCTATAATAAACACCCTGTTTTTTTAGTAAAGATTGATGTGTACCCTGCTCGACTAGTTCTCCCCTTGACAATACCAGTATTTGGTCAGCTTCTTGAATGGTGCTCAGGCGATGCGCAATAACCACCACCGTTTTTCCTTTCAAAAAAACACCTAATTGCCGTAAAATAATAGATTCATTCTCCGCATCCAAGGCATTTGTTGCTTCATCCAATACCAATACTTCCGGATTTTTATAAATAGCTCTGGCGATCAGGATTCTTTGCCGTTGCCCCTGACTAAGCGGATTACCCTTATCCCCTATCTTGGTATGATAGCCCAAAGGAAGTCGCTCAATAAAAGTACTTATATTAGCCATTTTGGCAGCGAATAGTACCTTTTCCATATCCACCTCCTCCGGCTCACTCTCCGCAATATTTTCTGCAATTGAATCCGAAAAAATAAACCCACTCTGCATAACAGCCCCACATTGCCGACGCCAGGCTGAAGGAGAAATAGTCTTCATGTCAATACTTCCGATATAAATTGCTCCACCGGTAGGCTCATAAAAACCCAGTAATAATTTGGCAAGCGTTGTTTTTCCTCCTCCGCTTTCACCGACAATAGCTGTGATTTTCCCCTTTGGTATCCTAACAGAAATCTCCTTTAACACCTCTCCTGAATATTGATTATAAGCAAAACTCACCTGCTCCAGCACAATATCCCCCTTGGGAATTGGCACATCAGTTTCTTCTTCCAGTCGTTCCGCAGGTTCGTCGTGAATTTCTCTGAGCCGATCCAGACTCAAATTTGCATCCTGAAAGATACGAAAGAACAAACCAATTTGCTTCATTGGTATATTCAATTGTCCCACTATATATTGTACTGCCAACATCATACCCAGCGTCATTTCCCCTCTAATGACGGACTTCGCCGCCACCAATGTTATCAATAAGTTCTTTAATTGATTGATAAAACCTGCCCCAACGTCCTGAGATTGAGAAATGGTCAAAGCTTCCAAATTTACCTCAAAAAGTGCTTTTCTCACCCCTAACCATTTTTCTTTGCGCCGCTCTCCACTCCCCTGAAGTTTTATTTCCTGAATACCCTGAATAATCTCAATGATACTCTCCTGATATTCTGCTTCCTGATTGAACCTCAATTGATCCACCATCGCGCGTTTCTGCATCCACCCTATCAACCATCCAAGATAGAGCAGACTACCCAAGACAAAAATCACAAAAACCATCCAACTGTAATAAGCCAATACCCCGCCCAATACCACCAGACTAAAGAATGAAAATAACATCCCCAAAGTGGTATTTGTCAATAATAACTCTATCCTCTTTTGATCATCCAATCGTTGCAATAGATCTCCGGTCATTTTTTTATCAAAAAAAGACAAGGGCAAGCGAATAATTTTATTCAAAAAATCAACCACCAACCTAATATTCACCCTCGTACCTAAGTGTAAGAGCACGCTACTCTGTATCACCCGAATCGTCAATTGACCTATTATCAAAAACAATAACCCACCCAGTACCAAATAAACAAAATCTATATCTAAATTAGAAATACCCCTATCGACAATTGCCTGTGTTCCGAGAGGAAAAATAATTTGCAACAAAGTCATAATTGCTAAACTTGCCGCCAAATACCAGCCCATTTCCTTATATGCCAGTAAATATTTGAGTAAAATTCGCCAATTTCCATGCGGTGGCTTCACCTCTTTCCCCTCAAAAAAAGCTTCCCCCGGCTCCAATAACAAAACAACCCCCTCTTTTCCATCATCCAGCCAAGATCGCTCCAACTCATCCATAGACACACTCCGTTTCCCCGATGCCGGATCGGCAATATTCACCCTTTTTTGCCCCCTACTATAAAGCACGACAAAATGATTTTGCTGCCAATACAAAATACATGGTAAGGGGCATATATCTAAGCCATTCACTTCTTCATCCGTCTTCATAGGCATACGAACGGCCATCCCGTTCATCCCCAGTCGCAGGGCAGCTTCCCGTAGGGAATGAATAGACACTCCCTCTCTATCCACCGGCATCTGTTCCCGTAGGTAAGGCAAAGAAAAATTCTTTCCATAATATGCAGCGACCATACGAAGACAACTAGGAGCACAATCCATACTATCCGGCTGCCGATAAAAAGGAAATGATTTAAACATAATTATATATCACCTAAAAAAATATTCCTCAAGTTACAAAAATAGTTTTGATTTTAATTTTAGAACAATAAAAAAATGCCCAGACCAACAATAGCCCGAGCATTTTTTCAAGAAGTTAAAAAGGCACTTCATCCATTTACTTCTGTCCTTTTTTATCTTTCTTTTTTATTTTAAAAGCAACGGTCACCTCATGTGATCCTGTATTATATTGCTGAAATTGCAAAAAGGAAACATCGTAGGAATAAAATAACTTAAACCCATTTATTTTTGTACCTAATAAAATACCCATTGCGCCAAGCGAACGATAAGACAAACCTGCTATCAATTGATCGTTGAGGAAGCTCGCCTTTAAATTTAAGTCTATTTGAGTTGGAGACTCTCGAATTTTCCGGAGCAAAAAAGAGGGCTCTAATTCAACCTTCCAATCGTACAATTTAAACCGATGTCCAATCAAAAAAGTATAAAAAGAAAATGGAGAACTATTGGTTTCTCCTACGGATATTACATCCAATTTATTTCTTACCAGATTATTTAAAGTAAGCCCAATAAAGGTATTATCTCCCTCACCCATCGTTGAATAAACGCCAATACCAGCATCAAAAATACCCTCTCCATCCAATAAATCTTCTATGAGGTTATCCTCCGGCTGATAAAGCCCTGTATTGACAATTTCATTATCTACCCGCATCCGCTGAAACTCGGTAAAAAAACCGGCAGAAACCCGCGCAAATTGTTTAACATCAAATCTAAAAGCAAAGTTCAATTGCATTTTCACCCGGGCCAATTGTGCGGCTGTCTCTGACATCACCCCCAAACCAAAACCAAATGACTTGCCAATGGGTCCATCATAAAATGCTGAAATTGTTTTTGGTGCATCAGTAAAGCCCGTCCAGGCCGTCCTGACATTCAAATTCAAATTGTGGGCATTATTTACACCTGCTGCTGCGGGATTAATCAAAATCGGATTGACTGTATAATGCATATAAATGGTCTCATCCTGTGCGGACACAAAGTGACTCGAAACCAGTAAAATTACAAATAGTAATATTTTTCTCATGGTAATTAAAATTAACGGATTTGGGAAATATTTCTTAGATGCCCCATCTTTCTCTAAAAAAAGATGAGGCACTTATTTTTTATCGAACGATGGTCAATGATCCTCTAACCTGAATCGTCCCATCAGGAGATTGGTATTCCAATACATAATAATACGGTCCGGCTGGTAGTGGGCTTCCTTTCAAGGAAGTACCCTGCCAATCATTATTGTAATTATCAGTCTCAAATACCAACTGCCCCCACCTATTATAAATATCAACGTGATTATTGGGTAAGTCTCCTACACAGAAAATAATAAATTCATCATTGGAGCCATTACCATCCGGTGAAATCACGACTCGTTTCTCCAAACAGGGGAAACGCCTATCTTCCACCTCTCCAAAGGCCTCTGCCTCTTCACACCCATCGGTATCCGTCACGACTACACTATACAAACTAGGACACAAGCCTGTAATCACATTCTCATCCGTTCCTCCAATATCATTACTCCAGTCGTAAATATATTCCCCATTCCCCCCTGTGACATTAGCGGTAACACTACCATTACATCCATCGGTAGCCGGTTCGGCATCAATGGTCACCTCTATCGGATCCGGTTCGTCTAAAATGTAAGATTCTGTCGCGGTACAACCATTATCATCGGTCACCACGACTTCGTATTCGCCGCGGCCTATATTAAACCTGGTGGATAAAGGAGACCCATCTGACCATAAATACGAATAAACAGGTACACCTCCCGTTGGCACAATAACAATAGCACCATCTGCTTCTCCCCTACAGGTAACATCGGTCACATCACTATTTATTACCAATAAATCCGGCTCCGTAATCGTCACTGTTTTATTGACTATACAGCCAGCTTCATCCGTAATTCTCACATCATATTCCCCTGATGCAACTCCTTCTAATACAGCATTTTCGCTGACAGATACCCCATCATTAAACCAAACAAAAGTATAAGCACCAACACCATCCGCTGCGGTAGCAAAAGCTCGACCATCTGAATAACCATTACAACTCACACCATAACCATTATTCAAAGAAGCTGAGGTAACTTCTGCTGTTCCAGTCAAATGAGACATGACTCCAATTGTGAAATTCTGTACGAGTACCGCCCCGGTGGCATCCACTATACGAACAGAATATTCTCCACCACCAACTCCTGTTAAATCCTGATTGGTCGAAATCACATCAGAAGGATTACCTGAAACCGCCCATTCATAAGTATAACTTTCTGTTCCACCATAAGGTTCGATATCAATAATCCCATTCTCATCCCCTTCACAGGCTACATCGGTGATAGTAACGGCATCCGATACGGTCAATGTACCAACTGTTATGGCAGGGTTTCCACTCAATATACATCCATTGGCATCCGTAATTACCGGCACATAATCACCTCCTCTTAGGTTAATGATATGAACTCCAAATAATCCCTGACCATTCCATTCGACATTATACGGTTCGGTTCCTCCGCTAATATCAAGTTGTATATTCCCCGTTTCGGTTGGACCTTCAATATCATTTATTACCGTGAAAGTATAACTCAATGCATCAGGCTCCGAAAGCGTCGCCATTCCCGATACATTAAAACCCTGCACATCACTGATGGAATAGTTATAAGAACCCGCTGCCAGATTTTCCACATAAAAAACACCGTCATTACTCGTCATATTTTGACCAGCAACAAGACCTGAGTAAGGAGGAATTCCCCCTGTTACAATAATGCGCAATGTTCCATTAGCTTCTCCATTACAAACAACATCTGTTGTTTCTACCGCAGACACCGCCAATGGAGCGGTTGGCACCTGATAACAAAACTCCTTACTACAATTCTGATCCGTAATCACTACACAATATTCGCCTGCAATCAACCCGGAAACAATAGAGCCATTGCCGACGTTTGGTGTCCATTGGAAAGTATAAGGAGGTGAGCCACCCGTTACATTTAATGCAATTGAGCCATTGTTTCCAAGGTCAGCAGCATTAATAGTTGATACCACATTAACACTTGGGTAGGTTCCAATTTGGAAAGAAGCAAAAAGCTGTGAACCATTCGCATCGGTAATCGTTAAATTATAATCTCCTGCCGGTAAACCAGCTACATCGGCTCCTGTTCCTACAATAGCACCGTCGGCATTTCTCCATTCAAACACCAATGGAGCAACCCCTCCTGTCACGGTAATATCAATCGCTCCTGTCGATTCATTTTCACAAGTAATCTGTGTCGTGAAGTTTGGCTGAATAACAATATCCTCTCCAACCATAAAACACTGATCAAGCGTACAGCCTGCATTATCTGTCACCGTCAGGCAATAAGTCCCCGCTACCGATAAATTTGAAATATCTTCAGATGTGGCAGAAAAACCATTAGGTCCTGTCCAATTATAAGAATAGGTATTTGCCCCAGTTCCTCCTGTAATGTCAACACTAATAGCGCCATTGGGCACATTTGAGGCATTCATATTTGTAATCTGCAATGGTGGGTTAATACTTTCTACATTGAATGACTGAGTAGCGGTACAGCCATTCGCGTCTGTTACCGTTACAGAATATCCTCCCGCAGTAAGTCCTGTTGGATCCTGCGTATTAGATAAGTCCGGTGTCCATTCATAAGAATAAGGAGCTGTTCCGCCTGTCACATTCAGGTCAATTGCTCCTGTATTATCACTATTACAAAATACATCGGTCACTGATCCTTCGCTAGCGACTAAAATAGCCGGCTCTGTAATGAAAAATGTTTGCGAACTGGTCAGGCCCGTATCCGTACCCGTAATGGTCACAGAAACAGGTCCGGCACATAAGCCACTTATCGTAGAAGTAAATATTCCTCCCACACTCCATTCATAAGTAAAAGGTCCTGTTCCACTTACCTCATCTATACTTACCGATCCATCACATTCCCCATTACAGCTGATCTGTGTTACTAAAAATGCATCAATAGTAGGTGGCACATCTCCTATCGTAACAATTCCTTCATCACTACAAAATTCCACCAAATTTTCATTCACATCGGTCACTTCTATTAAAGTTGGCGTACTGGAAAATGTTACTGAGGTATTTTCTTCAGAAATTGCCTTGAAACAGACATGAAAAATGGTACTGTCATTCTCAACGGTCACACCAGTCGCTGCGAGCTGAAACCACTGACAGGTTATCTGCCCCGGCTGTATGACGCCATTACCCGGCACACCAAAATTGGCAATACTCAAATCTTCTAAAGTGAACCCTCCTATTGAAACAAACTCCAAAATGGCCGGATCATAATTAATGGAAAACTGCATTCCAATTATATCCGTAAAATCATGCACCGTCACATCCAAACAAAACTCCTCATCCAATTGTACATTGGCATCCTCCAATAACAACCCAAATCCAGAACAAGCCGGGCCTGTTACGGTCACATTCCCACAATTAAAGGTCGGTGTTACCAAATTTTCTCCTGAATCTGTCGCCTCTATTGAAGCCGGGCTACCAGAGAAACAAATATTGGACGACCCTGCGCCAACCACATCAAAACACAAATCATAAGCCGGAGTATTCGCTCCCAATGTTACTCCATTAAATGTATCGTCCAACCAGGAGACACTAATCTGTCCCTCGGCTAAACCCGTTAATGGTGTCCCAAAACTAGATGCGGACAAATTAGGAATTCCAAAGTTTTCAACTCCGGTAAAGGTTAGCATACTTGCATCATAAGTCATTGAATACTGCATTCCAATAAGATCAACAAATTCATTGGCCATTATTGTCACACATATATGGTCGCCTACTTCTCCACTAATATCCCCTGCGGTTAATGTTAATGCAGGATCTCCCGACCCTGTTCCGCC
>CAZNCI010000158.1:0-8574 GCA_964571475.1 uncultured Saprospiraceae bacterium
TCATTATAGTGATGCCCTTGTTATGAAAGAGTTTAACCAGTTAGATGATTCTTTGGGCAGGGTTGGTTACATTCTGTCAGATTGGAATTTGCGTCCCAGAAATGAACTTACCGTCAGAGGGATATGGCGACCTTTACAGGCAGGAGAGGTGAATAGCCAGCAGGTGAAAAATCTGAAAAGCTGGTCTTCTTTTGTCAAAATGAAACGGGCACAGGTCAAGAATGGGTATTTGATGACCCATATTCAGTATTATACAGATGCGACTGAAACCGGACATTTTTTAGCAAAATGGAAAAAAGATTCTACCGTGCATAAGGTGTGGAAATTTTCAAGTTTTGAACATCTTAAAAGTAAAGTTTATGCCATGAAAAAGGACGATTTTGTGTTGAGGGAAATTGAAGTGGGATTGGATGAAAATCGGGATCCTGTATTTTTGGCTCTGTTTTATAAAAAGAAATTTTTGGAGAAATTCACTTATTGCTATGAAGCTAAAGATTTGCCCACTTTTCAAAAGGAAATCCTTAGGAGAATCAAAAGTGGGTTTTATTTGTCAGATGTGGAAGTGTATCGGGTGAAGGAGAAATGGCATTATGTTGGTATTTTCACAAAGGGTAAAAGAAATTCCGTTTTTGTTGGGCATTTATCGGAAGATTCATTTTTTGCTGAATGGGAAGAACTGGAGAAAAAAGGCTTTGTTTTGGTTGATTTGGAATGGTGATTTTTTGAATATTGGTAAGAATGTCAGGCGAGGTTAAAAGAAAATATAATAATGACAAATAAAAATAGCCTACTCATTGAGCTGCATTATTTGCCCAATATTCGCTATATGCGGCAATTAATGAGTGCGGAGCAAGTATTGATTGAACAACACGAACATTACCGAAAGGGCAGTTATCGCAATCGGGCTCATATCGTCGGTGGCAATGGCTTGCAACGATTATCCATTCCTTTACTGAAAGGAAAAAACGAACAGCAAAATATCAGGGATACCCGTATTTCTTACCATGAGAATTGGTTGAAACAGCATTGGCAATCTATATCTTCGGCTTATGGCAAATCTCCTTTTTTTGAATTTTATTCCGATGATTTACGTCCATTATTCGAGAAAAAAGAAGCATTTTTATTTGATTTTAATCTCCGCTTACTAGAGGTGCTGATGGATTTGTTGGGGATGGAAATCGCTTTGGCATTTACAGCGGAATATAATCTTAAAACTAAGGCGCATATCCTTGATTTACGGCATTCCATTTTACCCAAAATTCCAAAGGATGATGGGATTCGATACGCGCAGGTATTTGAGGAGCGACACGGTTTTATGCCGGATTTAAGCGTATTGGACTTATTATTTTGTACCGGACCGGAGGCGCTTGCTTTGCTTGATTTTTAACTCATTTTAATAGAAAATCATGAAATTTCGCTGGCTCTTTTTTTTATCATTTGCTCTTATGCTTTCGTCCTGTTCTTCCAAAATGAAAAATACAGAAAAAGAAGCGTTGCCCGATCTGGGGAAAGTCAATATGTTAATCAATGACATTTGGGTGTTGGAACAAATTGGTTATGAGCAACTGAAATTCCCATCCGGTAAGCATAGTCAGCCACGCCCTCAAATTGAAATTCATGTACAGGATAAACAATTGAGGGGCAATGATGGCTGTAATACAATTGGGGCAGGTATCGAAAGTATCGGAGCAGGAAAAATAAAATTTGGGGCATTAATGGGAACTAAAATGGGCTGTCCGGATATGAAAACGCCCCATGATTTTAATACGGCCCTGGTGCAGACCAGACAATACGCTATTAAGAGCTTGTTTGGAGCTTACTTCTTTGAAAATTTTCAGGAGTGAAACTAAAGATGAATTTTTACAGCTTAATTCAATGATATTAACCGTTTATAAACGTTTACAAACGACTACAAACGTTTACAAACGTCATTAAACGTTTAATAAACGGATAATTAATAGATTTTCCCCCATATTTGTGAAACGAAAAAGACCTATTATTATGCAATTGTTAAAATTAGTATTGACTTCTTTTTTTATTCTTATGTCTGGTTTATGCTTGCGAGCACAGTCATCATTTCCTGCTGCTTCAGACCATCAGGTATGGGAATACGTGACTTGGAACTTTTGGGGAGGTGGCTGTTATAAGAGTTTTGTTAAAACAGGGGAGGAGGTGGATATATGTGGGCAACTTTTTACGGAAGTTTACGATTGTTCTCTGACTCCTAATGATTGTCAATTGATTGGTTATTATCGGGTAAAGGCGGATTCTGTCATGGTATTGGATTTGAATTATGAATGGAATGGATCGACGTGGGAAATCACTCCCGATTGCGCGCGTGGAGAAAGGCTGATGTACGATTTTAATGCGAAGGTTGGGGATTCTCTCCTTTGTGGGATTGATTATCCAATTGATACGACTGAATTTTGGAAAGTTGCGGATTCATTGATTACTTATGAAGGAACGCCAAGAAGGGTGTCTCAGATGAGGTTTTACCCCTATCCTAATGCGCCGGATATTGTGTATAATATGAGTTGGATTAGAAATATTGGGGCTAATATCCATCCCTTTTATTCTTTGAGCTGTATTGGAGATCAGTGTGAACAGGAGCAGCAAATGACAAAAGTGACACGCAATGGTCTTGTTATTTATGTGGATACCATCTTGATGTTTTCTTTTCCGTGTACCAGTTGGGAAACCGCTGTTGAGGATGAAGTTGTTTTAGAGGAAAATATGCTTTTATACCCGAATCCGACCACAGATAAGTGCACCATCGAATCACTCACAAATGAAACAATCGACGATATAAAAATATATGACCTAATGGGTCGGGAAGTATCCTATAATTATTTCGATAAACAAAAAAATGAATTATCCTTGGAAGGATTAGCTGCTGGAATTTACTACGTATTGATATCGCTTAACGAGCAGTTTATTATTAAAAAAATGATTAAAAGCGATTAACAATGTTATGTAAAACTTATGCAAGTGCAGTACAGGGCGTAGATGCACAATCCATTACCGTAGAGATCAATATCGGAGGAAATGTAATGCCTGGAAAAAACTTCTATCACCTGGTTGGTTTACCCGATGTGGCAGTGAGGGAAGGATTTCACCGAATTGAAGCCGCCATCAAGAACTCTAAATTTCGAATGTTCCGAAAAAAGACCGTTGTGAATCTTGCACCGGCTGATGTTCGCAAGGAAGGCTCTGCTTATGATTTACCCATTGCCATTGGTTATCTGACGGCAACCGGGCAGATTGATGAAGAGGACGTCGGCAAATATGTCATGATGGGTGAGTTGTCTTTAGACGGTAGTTTGCGTCCGATAAAAGGCGCCTTGCCTATTGCAATTCAAGCCAGAAAAGAAGCATTTAAAGGGCTAATTTTGCCTAAACAAAATGCACGGGAAGCTGCTATTGTTAATGATTTGGATGTTTATGGCGTTACTTCATTAAAGGAAGCAGTTGATATTCTCAACGGTCGCTCGGAGTTACAGCCCGTTATGGTTGATACAAGGGAGGAGTTCAGTCATAATCAAAATAAATACCTGATTGATTTTTCTGATGTAAAAGGTCAGGAAAATATCAAAAGAGCTTTGGAAATTGCAGCCGCAGGAGGACACAATGTAATTTTGATAGGTCCTCCCGGAGCTGGTAAGACTATGCTGGCCAAAAGGCTGCCAACTATTTTGCCTCCTTTGAGCCTGCGGGAAGCTTTGGAAACGACCAAAATTCATTCTGTTGCCGGCTTATTACCCACTGATGCATCATTGGTGACGACGCGACCATTTCGTTCTCCTCACCATACCACAAGTGATGTTGCTTTGGTCGGTGGCGGTACACATCCCAATCCGGGAGAGATTTCATTGGCACACCACGGTGTCTTATTTTTGGATGAATTACCGGAGTTTAAACGCAGTGTACTGGAGGTGCTGCGTCAGCCAATGGAAGAACGACATGTAACTATTTCCAGAGCCAAAATTTCAATTGATTTTCCGGCGAGTTTTATGTTGATTGCTTCTATGAATCCATGCCCTTGTGGTTACTATAATCACCCGGAGAAGGATTGTGTCTGTGATCCCAATATTATTAATCGTTACCTGAATAAAATTTCCGGACCATTATTAGACAGAATTGATCTGCACGTGGAGGTGACACCTGTGAGCTATGAGAAATTAGCCAGTGATGAAAGACCCTCCGAAACAAGTCAGGATATTGTAAAAAGAGTAATTCTCGCCAGGGAAATACAGGAAAAAAGATTCTCGGAATTACCGGAAGTTTACTGTAATGCTCAAATGCCGGGTCGGATGGTTAGGGAAGTTTGTAAAATTAATTCCGCAGGTCAAATTTTAATCAAAAAGGCAATGGAGAAATTGCAACTTTCAGCACGCGCTTACGATCGAATACTTAAAGTGGCGCGTACGACGGCAGATTTGGCAGGAAGTGAAGATATTTTAATCGAGCACATTGCACAAGCCATTCACTTTCGAAGTTTGGATCGTGAAAATTGGGCGGGATAAATTTCGTTTAGAGCAGACTTTTTTTATTTTTGCAGTATGAGTACAAAAACGCAACTACTAAAGATTACCCAGGTTATTAAAGAAACACCTGATTCGGTGAGTTTGAAATTTGCTGTTCCGGAAGATCTGAAGGGTACTTTTCGCTATCGTGCCGGGCAATATATTACCCTGATTTTTAATATAAAAGGGGAGGAGCAACGCCGGGCTTACTCGATGAGTAGCAGCCCAGTGGAAGAGGGTATTACAGTGACGGTGAAAAAGGTAAAAAATGGACTGGTCTCCGCTTATATTAATGATAAAGTCAAAGTGGGGCAGGAGGTTAGAGTGCTTCCGCCACAGGGGCATTTTTATCTGGCACCTAAAGAGAATAATCAAAAATGTTATATGCTTTTTGGGGCAGGAAGTGGGATTACCCCTTTGATGTCCATTATAAAAACGGTCTTGGAGAAGGAGCCTCAAAGTAATATTTCGCTCCTTTATGGAAATAGAACTTTAGATGCCATTATTTTCAAGGAGCAGTTAGATAAATTGGCAGCACAATATAAAGGACAGTTTAGTGTCGATTATTACCTTAGTGCACCACCCAAAACTGGTGGGCTCAAGGGGCTTTTTGGCAAAAAGAAAACTCCTTGGACGGGTGGTGTTGGTCGTATTGAGGAAGAGGCCATAAAACTTTTTTTGCAGGAAAAAAAATGTATTCATGAAGATTCTGAATATTTTGTTTGTGGTCCCGGACAAATGATTGATACGGTAGAGCAAATATTGCTGCATAGGGGGATAAACGAAAGACAGATTCATTTCGAGCGGTTCACTGCTTCAAAAAAGACGGCAATATCCAGCACGGATGCGGTAGAGGATGCCAAACTTATCGCTCATTTGGATGATGAAAAAATAGAATTGACTATTCCCAAAGGAAAAACAATTCTTGAGGTGATGTTGAAAAATAATGTGGATGCTCCATTTGCCTGTAAAGCAGGTGTTTGTTCCTCTTGTATTGCTAAAGTGAAACAGGGCGAAGTAGTAATGGATTCTTCGGACGCATTAGATGCTGATGAGATCAAACACGGTTATATTTTGACCTGTCAGGCACATCCTACGACTGCAGTAGTGGAAATTGATTTTGATGACCTATAAAAAAAAGTGCCATCTGTCAAACAGATAGCACCTTGAATATAAGCCAGTAAATAATACCAATTTTGAGCTGATTGACCCTGCCAGCCAAAATTGGTATTACGCCAAGTCGTTTGTTTTACGATCTTGGATAATGATTTTTGCAGAGAAAGAAGAAAAGTGTAACCTGTTGAAAAATCTACTTCAGGCCCCACCTGATGATCTCTTTTGATAACAATCAGGTTACACGTGTATTTCTTCTATTTTTTTGTTTATTACTAACTATTTAATTTTTTAATTGTAATTTTATATTTTTAACTAAAACAACTATCGTGCCAAAAAATAAAATTAGTTTCTTTTTAGCCTTTTCTTTACTGCTGTTCATTTTATCTTGTAAGAATAACACTAAAGAAATTTATGATATTCACAAGACTGGAACCGCTGAAAATGCTATGGTCGTGGCGCCTCATCCTTTGGCTACCCAGGTGGGGTTGGATGTCTTGAAAGATGGTGGAACCGCTGTTGATGCCATGGTTGCTGTTCAATTGGCAATTGCCGTGGTCTATCCCCGTGCAGGGAATATTGGAGGGGGTGGTTTTTTGGTGGTACGTCAGAAGGATGGCTCCGTTGCCTCTTTGGATTTTCGGGAGAAAGCACCAGCTAAAGCAGACAAAGATATGTATTTGGATAAGGAGGGAAATGTAATCCCCCGTTTGAGTACTTATGGGCATTTGGCCTGTGGCATTCCGGGTACAGTGGATGGTCTTTTTGCAGAGCATGAAAAATATGGAAAATTGGATTTTAAACGCTTAATTCAACCTGCCATTGATTTCGCAGAAAATGGATATCGTATTACTGCACGTGAAGCCAAACGCTTTAATAAATTTCAAAAGGATTTTAGGGAATTTAATAACCCCTCCTGCGTCTTTTTAAAAGAAAATTGGGTGGCTGGTGATTTGCTCGTTCAAAAGGAATTGGCGCATACACTTCGGTTGATTCGAGATAAAGGTAGGGCTGGATTTTACGAAGGAGAAACCGCCGACAAAATAATTGCTGAAGTTGGTACAGGAAAGGGCATTTTTACTAAACAGGATTTGGTGAATTATAAAGCCAAATGGAGAGCGCCAATCACTGCTACTTATAAAAATTATAAATTGATTTCCATGCCACCGCCTTCGAGTGGAGGAGTGGCGCTGGCGCAGTTGTTGGGGATTTGTGAGAAGTATTCTTTAGAGAAGATGGAGGCAGGATCGACCGAAGCCGTTCATCTGATGGTTGAAGCAGAGCGGCGGGTTTATGCGGATAGAGCTACATTCCTGGGCGATGCTGATTTTTACCCGGTTCCAATTGATTCTTTATTGAATAAACAATATATAGTGAGCCTCATGAATAACTACTCTCCTGATACAGCGACGCTGAGTAGTTCGATAAAACCTGGAAGTTTTTCCATTGGCATGGAAAGCTTTGAGACGACCCATATTTCTATCGTCGATTCAGATGGTAATGCGGCTGCAGTGACCACTACCCTTAATTCTAATTTTGGGAGTAAGGTGATCGTCGATGGAGCAGGCTTTTTTCTCAATAATGAAATGGATGATTTTAGCGCTAAACCCGGTGTTCCAAATCAATTCGGACTGGTGGGGAATGAAGCCAATGCCATCCAGCCCAATAAAAGAATGTTGAGTTCGATGACACCAACTATTTTTGAAAAGGATGGGAAATTATTTATGGTGTTGGGTTCACCAGGTGGATCCACGATTATTACCGGAGTCTTTCAGGTTTTTATGAATGTAGCTGCTTTTGATATGTCCATAGAAGATGCGGTAAACACTAAAAGATTTCATCATCAATGGTTACCGGATGTGGTGATGTATGAGCCGGGCGCACTAAATGACAAAACCATGAAGGAACTCAAAGCCAAGGGGCATAAATTAAAAGAGGTGACTCGTATGGCGGTAGTAAAAGCCATTCATGTGAGTGATGACGGAATACTCCACGGCGCAGGTGATCCTCGAAACCCAGATGATGATGTGAAGGGGTATTGATGGTGATGATATCGCACCAGTGGCTTCATGCCGATTAGAAAAAAAACAATTATAGAAATTAGAACCACTCCTTGGGAGTATAAAAAAACACCAATATGAAATGGAGTAATATCCTGCTGTTATTTATGGCTTTAAGTGCTGTTTTTACCTCTTGTTCACCTGATATTAAAAGTGAATTGATAGAGTTATCTCCTGTGAAATTTCCAGAAAGTCAGCATATAGGACAGGGCGTATGGCTTATAATACCCTCCGGATACGGAAGGGCAGAATCCTATGAAGGTTTTCAGGCTAATGATAAATCTTCCTCCATTTCTGTGAAAATTGATCGGCATTCAATAAGTGAAATGAAGAAGATTTTTGATGAAAAAAAACTAAAGAGAAGCCATGTTGAATTACTAGAGTTGCACCCTGTTAATTTTGGAGATTTACAGGATGCTTTTTTTTCGGTCGTTAAAGATAAAAGGAAAAAAACCATTCGGTATTTATTATGTGTCAATGTAAATGGTTTAACCTATAATATCAAAGCCTTTTGTTTCGCAGGAAATTATGAAAGAGATGACCCTAAGTTACGAAAAGCACTTTTTTCTTCCTATATCGGTGATCGTATTGAGAAAAAAGCACTATTTGAAATAGCCAACTTTAATGTAAACGAGGAAAAGGATATTTCGATGGTTTATACAAAGGATGGAGTGTATCCTACTAAATCTCCTGATAGTTCTTATATTGAAGTTAAGCAATTGGAATCCCCAAATAGTGAATTTGATTGGAGGGTTGTACAAGAAGCTTTGTTTAGTCTTACTGGAGTAAAAACAATGAATATTAAGCCCTATCTGGTAGGACGGGGAGTTATTTTAGAAGGAAAGGTCATTGGTGAAAAACATAAAGCGTATGTGGCA
>CAZNCI010000159.1:0-8563 GCA_964571475.1 uncultured Saprospiraceae bacterium
GCAAAAGGTGTTATCTTATGAGGGAGTGGGCAGGCTTCAGGCTTCAGTTGGCAGTCGGCAGTCGGCAGTGGGCAGTTGGCAGTCTTCAGTTGGCAGTGAGCAGTGGGCAGCATAAGGTGACATCTTTTTGGGGAGGGGAAAAGAGACGGGCAAAAGGTGGTCTGGCTTATTTCCTTCGCCTTTCCATTAAAACAGCTTCAATATCTTCCAATTTCATTGCTTTTGTTTTGAGTAATATCAAATAGTGGTAGAGTAAATCTGCTGCTTCATTTTTAAAAAGATTTTCGTCATTACTCATGGCTTCGATCACCAATTCGACGGCTTCTTCTCCTACTTTTTGAGCGACTTTATTGATTCCGCTTTTGTACAATTGATTGGTATAGGAGTTTGGGTCGTTATCATCAATTCGCTGCCTGATGGTTTTTTCCAGTTGATAGACAAATCCCTTAGACGTTTCTTCTTTAAAACAGGAGGTACTGCCGGTATGACAGGTGGGTCCCATTGGGATAGCTTTAATGAGAATAGTATCCTGATCACAATCTATTTGAATATCGCTGACCAATAGATAATTACCGGAGGTTTCTCCTTTTGTCCACAATCTATTTTTGCTTCTGCTGAAAAATGTCACCCTGCCTTCAGCCTGGGTTTTGGCGTAAGCCGCCTCGTCCATATACCCTAGCATGAGTACTTGTAAGCTTTGTGTATCTTGAATAATGACGGGTACGAGTCCGTTTCCTTTTTTAAAATCTACTTTCATAATCGGATGGCTATTTTTTCTTTTTTTAAATATTGTTTAAGCATGGGGATGGGTATTTCACCATAGTGAAAAATGCTGGCAGCAAGACCACCCGTTGCTTTTGTTTTTTGAAATACTTCTTTAAAATGTGCTTTGGTCCCCGCTCCGCCCGAAGCAATGATGGGAATATTAACGGCTTCTGCTACACACTTGGTGATATCCAATGCAAAACCTGCTTTTGTCCCATCGTTATTCATAGAGGTGAGCAGTATTTCGCCTGCGCCTAATTGTTCGGCTTGTCTGGCCCAATCTACCGCATTTAAAGGTGTTGATGTGCGACCTCCGTGTACAAATACCATCCATTCACCGGCTTTATTTTTGGTATCAACCGCTACTACCACACACTGACTTCCAAATGCTTTGGCAATTTCAGAAATGAGTGCCGGTCTTTTTACAGCGGCGGAGTTGATGCTGACTTTATCTGCGCCTGCTGCGATCAACTGGCGTACATCCTCCACGGTATTAATACCACCGCCGACGGTAAAGGGAATATTGATTTCGCGAGCGATATTGCTGACCAATTCCAGCAGGGTCTTACGATTTTCGATAGTTGCGGTGATGTCTAAAAACACCAATTCGTCAGCTCCTTCCAATACGTATTTTTTGGCTAGTTCTATGGGATCACCCGCATCTCGAATGCCGACAAAGTTGATTCCCTTTACCGTTCTGCCATTTTTTATATCCAGGCAGGGTATGATTCTTTTTTTTAGCATAATTCTTCTAATTCTTTAAGGGTGATTTTACCTTCGTAAATGGCTTTTCCAATAATAGCTCCTTCGCAATCGATAGCTTTGAGCTTTTTCAAATCATCCAAACAGGACACGCCACCACTTGCGATGAGGTGAACATTGCTATTGCTTAAAATCTCTTCATATAACTCATTGGAAGTACCCTGCAACATTCCATCTTTAGTAATATCGGTACAGATAACGTATTGGACGCCCTTTTGTTCGTAGTCTTTGATGAAATCTAAAACATCAATAGAAGAGTGCTCCCGCCATCCATCTGTTGCTATCATTCTATTCTTACAATCGGCTCCCAAAATAATTTTTTCAGGACCATATTGCAATAGCCATTTGGCAAACAAAACCGGATTATTAGCTGCGATACTACCACCGGTAATTTGACGGGCACCACATTCAAAGGCGATTTTCAGGTCTTCGTCTGATTTGAGTCCGCCTCCGAAGTCAATTTTCAAATTAGTGGCAGCAGCAATTTTTTCCAAAATTTTGTAATTAACGATGTGTTTGGATTTTGCGCCATCCAAATCCACGAGATGCAAATATTGAATGCCGCTATCTTCAAATTTTTTTGCCATATCCAGTGGGTTTTCACTATATACTTTTTTAGAAGTATAGTCGCCCTTAGTCAGTCGGACACAATGACCATCTATTATATCAATTGCGGGTATGATTCTCATAGTTCTAAAAAATTCCTTAAAATTTGGGTGCCAATATCGGCTGATTTTTCGGGGTGAAACTGGGTGGCGTAAAAATTATTTTTCTGCATGGCAGCACTAAATGTGGTGATATACGCACAGGTGGCGACCGTTTCATCACATTTTTGAGCATAGAAACTGTGGACGTAATAAACATCATTTTCTTGCTGAATATGCCTAAACAAGGGTCCCGAAATACTCGAAAAATTATTCCAACCAGTATGCGGAACTATTTCCTCTGGCGGAAAACGTTTTACATGACTATTAAAAATGCCTAAGCATTGAGTATCTCCTTCTTCACTATGCCTGCACATCAATTGCAAGCCCAAACATATTCCCAACATAGGTTGCTGAATGGATAAAATCACTTTGTCCAGCCCTTTTTCTCTCAGGTATTTCATAGCAGAATTGGCTTCACCTACCCCGGGAAAAATCACCTTATTGGCTCCCATGATAGTCTCGGCATCATCAGTAATCACACTTTCGTACCCAAGTCGATTGAGTGCATTTTGTACAGAGCTAATATTCCCGGCATTGTATTTTATTATGGCAATCATATCATTCCTTTTGTACTGGGTATGGAAAAATTATTCGTTTTTTTTACGGCCATTTTGATAGCTTTCGCAAATGCTTTAAAAATCCCTTCAATTTTGTGGTGCTCATTCTCTCCCGTTGCTTTGATATTTAAATTGCATTTTGCGGCATCGCTGAATGATTTAAAAAAATGAAAAAACATTTCAGTCGGCATTTCTCCAATCATTTCTCTTTCAAATTGGGCTGCCCATACCAACCATGGTCTCCCGCCGAAATCAATGGCTACCTGCGCCAGACAATCATCCATCGGCAGTAAAAAACCATAGCGCTCAATGCCTTTTTTATCACCCAAAGCTTTTAGAAAGGTTTCCCCTAAACATAGTGCCACATCCTCAATAGTATGGTGTTCGTCTATCTCCAAATCCCCTTTGACCTCCACAGACAGGTCAATATTACCATGTTTGGCAACCTGCTCCAACATGTGGTCAAAGAACCCCAGACCCGTTGAAATAGAAGATTGCCCATGGCCATCGAGATTCACAGAAATACGAATATTGGTCTCCCTGGTTTGTCGAAGAGTCGTTGCCTGCCTTGGTTGGGATTTTAAAAACTGATAAATCTCCCGCCAGCTTTTAGTGATTAAAGCAGCGTATTCATTGGCATCTTCGCTGATAAAAATGCCTTGACACTTCAGATTTTCAGCCAGCTGAATATCAGTAGCTCTATCGCCAATAACATAGGAATTAGTCAGGTCGTAATCACCATAAATATACTGGTGGAGCAAACCCGTTCTCGGTTTCCGGGTGGGGGCATTTTCTTCCGGAAAGCTTTTATCTATAAGAATTTCCGTAAACAGAATACCTTCGTTTTTAAATGCCTGAACGATTTTATTTTGTGCCGGCCAAAAGGTATCTTCGGGGAAAGAATCCGTTCCCAAGCCATCCTGATTGGTCACCATCACAAGCTGATAATCAAGTTCGGTCACTATTCTGGAGAGCCATTGAAATACCCCCGGATAAAATTCCAGTTTCTCCAGACTGTCGAGTTGATAATCAATAGGTGGTTCAATGACCAATGTTCCATCTCTATCTATAAATAATACTTTCTTCATTTTGTCATTTCTTTTAGTCGATTTAATAATACCTTATTTTGTGCCGGTGTGCCTACGGTGATGCGCAACCCATCCTTTACCTGACTTGTTCTATTTCTGATGATGATGCCTTTGTTTTGAAGCGTTGAAAAGACCATTTCTGCATTTTCAAATTCAGCCAGGATAAAATTGGCCTCCGTCGGATAGACCTTTTTTACAAATGGCATCTCCTCCAGCTCCGCTATCAGCATTTCTCTTTGCGATTTAATTTGTTCGATTTGGTCATTGACAATTGTAGCGTTTTTTAGTATTTCAAGCCCTTTTATCTGACTCAGGGTATTGACGTTATAGGGGGCTTTTATTTTATTTAAAACGGTAATTATTTCCTCGGAAGCATAGGCAAACCCAAGTCTTAATCCAGCCAGACCATACGCTTTACTCATCGTTTGCAATACGACTAAATTAGGAGTACTTTTCAGTAAACTGATGGCACTTTTAGTATTTGAAAAATCAATATAGGCCTCATCCACGACGACTAATCCCGTAAAATTATGTGCCAGTTCCCGAATGGACTCCAAGGAATAAACATTACCGGTTGGGTTGTTGGGCGAACAAATAAAGAGCAAGCCTTTTGAATCGAAATGCGGCTTGATATCGGCTAACTTTGGCAGGTCGAAATACTCATCTAAATCCAATTTCACTAATGCGACATTATTGATTTTAGCTACTACCTCATACATCCCGTAAGTAGGTGAAAAAATGAAGGCTTTATCCTCCCTGGGTTCACAAAAAGCCCTAAACAACAGATCAATGGCTTCATCACTACCATTACCGACGAATACCTGGTTCACTTCCAGTCCTTTTCTAGCAGAAATGGCCTGTTTTAGCTCCACCTGATAAGGGTCTGGATACCGATTCAAATGGGTGTCAAAAGGATTTTCGTTGGCATCCAGCCAGATTGTAGCCTGCCCGCTAAATTCTTCTCTGGCCGAACTGTAGGGCTGGAGTTCCCGAATATTTTTCCGTATGATCTGATTGATATTAAACATAGTCATTTTATTTTAAATAGTCTAAGGAATGAGTTAAAACTAACTATCCATTCTTAACCGAATGCTCACCGCATTTTTGTGGGCAAAAAGTTCTTCGGCCTCTGCCATTATTTCTATGGCATTTCCAATGTTAGCCAGTCCTTCTTTAGTCAGTTCCTGAAAGGTGATTTTCTTCACAAAACTGTCAAGGGAAACGCCACTATAATTTTTGGCAAACCCATTGGTCGGCAGGGTGTGATTCGTGCCGCTGGCATAATCTCCCGCGCTTTCACAACTATAATTCCCCAGGAATACCGAACCGGCATTGACTATTTTATCCACATATTGATTGGCGTACTCGGATGCAATAATTAGGTGTTCGGGGGCATATTGATTACTAAAATGGATACATTCCTCCATATTATTGAGTAGGATAACCCGACTGTGTTCCAATGCCTGCCTTGCAATAGCTATTCTTGGCAATACCATGAGCTGTTCATGTAGTGCTTTAATGGTTTTGTTTAAAATAGGTTCGTCATCGCTCAATAAAATCACCTGACTATCGGTTCCGTGTTCTGCCTGCGCCAATAAATCAGCTGCAATAAAATCGGGATTTCCGGTTTTGTCGGATATAATTAACACTTCGCTGGGACCGGCGGGCATGTCAATGGCGACACCTTCCTGCTGCACCAATTCTTTGGCTTTGGTCACATATTGATTACCCGGTCCGAATATTTTATACACCCGCGGGATGCTTTCCGTTCCAAAAGCCATGGCAGCAATCGCCTGTGCGCCGCCAATTTTGTATATTTTGGAGATGCCGATCAGGTGGGCGGCGTATAGAATAGCGGAGTTAATTTCTCCCTTATTATTACAAGGTGTACAAAGGATTACTTCTTCACAGCCTGCTATTTTAGCCGGAATACCCAGCATCAATATAGTAGAAAACAATGGTGCCGTTCCCCCCGGGATGTAGAGCCCTACGCTTTCAATAGCCACGCTTTTTCTCCAGCATTTGACCCCATTCATGGTTTCAACAACCGGCTCAGTTAATTGTTGGGCGGAATGGAAGGCTTCAATATTGGCTTTCGCCAATTTAATCGCTTTTTTTAATTCTCTGGGAACTAAAGCGACGGCTTGTTCAATTTCAGCTGGTGATACCTCAAAATTTCTTAAAACGACGCCGTCAAACTTTTCAGTTAACTTTTTCAAAGCAATATCTTTATCTGCTTTTACCATTGAAATGATTGACCTGACGGTGGCCGTTAGTTTTTCATTTTCGATGACCGGTCGCTTTAGTAATGGCTGCCAGTCTTTCGGTTGTCTATTTTTGATCATTTTCATTATAAAACCATTTTATCAATCGGAATAATTAAAATACCTTCAGCTCCAGCCGCTTTCAACTCATCAATAACTTCCCAAAATTTATTTTCTTCAATAACGGAGTGCAACGAACTCCACCCCTTTTCAGCCAATGGCAAAACGGTAGGACTTTTCAGTACGGGTAGTATTTGGGTAATGGCATTGATCTTGGCATCGGGCACATTCATCAAAACGTACTTTGTATTTTTTGCTCTTAAAACGGCTTGTATTCTAAACAAAAGTTTAGAGAGCACCTGCTCTTTAGTTGCAGATAACTGGAGTGATTTTGCCAATACGGCTTCGGATTTGAGGATGGTTTGTGTAGGTCTTAAACCATTTTTGAACAGGGTGCTGCCAGAGCTGACAATGTCGCAAATACCATCGGCCAGACCGATATTAGGCGCTATTTCAACCGAACCTGAAATGATGTGAATGTCGGCATTCACCTGATTCTCGTCCAGATAATGACGAAGGGTATTGGGATAAGAGGTCGCTATTTTCCTCCCTTCGAAATAGGAGATGGAGTCGTCCTCAATTTCTTTTGGAACAGCTAAGCAGACCTTGCATTTAGAAAAACCGAGGTGTTCAACAATCACCACACGTTTTTGCTTTTCGACTAATAAATTTTCGCCCACGATCGCAATATCTACTACTCCATCTTCCAGGTATTGAGGGATGTCTGAATTTCGTAGATACAGGATTTCAATCGGGAAATTAGGCACACTCACCTTCAATTGATCCTTCCCATTATCAATGGCGATGCCACAGCTTTTTAATAATTTAAGGGAGTCATCATGGAGTCTTCCACTCTTTTGGATGGCAATTTTTAATTTACTCATTTTTTAAACGTCATGTCAGAGTAAATTAAATGGGTGTAAGCAGCAACAAAAAACCCATCTGATTTACTCAGACGGGTTTTGAAATATTTTTTATTTATACATAAATCATCTCCTTCTCGCCTGAGAGCCAGTATGAAAATGATGACGATGTAACTGTATAAAATTCATTGTTTTTTATTTTACTAATCCAAAGGTATGCTTTTTATTTTTTTTATTCAAATAATGAAGCAAATAAAAATTACTGACCTAAAAGGTAAGGGTGCTTCTCATCTTCATTGGAAGTACTTGTAGAACAATACCTTTTAATGACGGTTGACCTCTCCTATTTAAAACAGATTGAGCCCATACCTAAAATTTTCCCCCAATTTCGTTCTAAACATTAAATTTGTGTGAAAAAGCAGAATAACCATAAAAAAAATTCTCGTAAATTATTTTTTAGTGATCTCTAAAGGATTTTTACCGCTTTTTTATTTTTCTATCGTTTTTGATGATCTATAAAACCCTGTAATCAATTCGCTAATAAGTGAATCTAAATTAATGTTTGTCGAAGATAGCCAATCTTCTATTTCTTGTTCTACATCTAATTGAAATGTGAGATGTTTCTTGTAATCTTCTATGTCTGAATCTATTCTGACCCATTCTCCGTCAAATTCGGCATCTTCTTCTATTAATGTGTCATCATAATAGATTTTCTCCTCAGGTATCTCTATCCCAAGAGAACCTAATCTTATTGCATCTCTTGCTTCTACCTTATCGGAATCAACATATTCAACCTCATAATTTTCATTTAGCTTATTTTGATTCAAAAGCTTCAATGCTTCAATCAAGGTGACTTTAATTTTTGTCATATTCATCATCTTGTTTAGTTAAACTGTTTGCAATATAAGGTTCTCGTTCGTGTTTTCTTGCCGGACGTGCCGAAATTAGTCTAAAAGCAAAATTTCTTATCGTATATACAACAGTAATTATGACTTTTAATACTTTCCCTATCGTTATATATATCTCCTTTTTCCATTTCTATCAATGGCATATTGTAATCTATTCTCATCTTCAAACACTTTATTTGCTTCTTCAAATGAAACCTTGTGTTTTATTTTGTTTTTCTCGTTTTTGGTTTCATCCCATTCAAATTCTTGCATATCATTTTGTTGGTTTTATCTATTTCCTTTTTGATTTGTTCTCTTGTTTTACTCGTGATTACTAATTCTAATTCCATCCTCAAATATACTAATTCTAATTAACTTCAAATTACATAATCTCATGAAAATAATCTATCTCTCAACAATTAATGAATATTTCCATAACTTTCCTCTAATTGCTGAGAACTTACTCATACCCGCCCCAATTTAACATAAAACTTCCGCATTTCAAAAAAATCACAGAAAAAAATTACCCCTCAAAAATGGAGTGCGCTAAAAAATTCATTTGAGTGTATCTATGGCGACATCACCGCCTTGCAACAAACTATCTTCCCTT
>CAZNCI010000160.1:0-8554 GCA_964571475.1 uncultured Saprospiraceae bacterium
TTCTGCTTCTGTCATCATACTAATGCTTATCATGGTCATATATCAATCCGATGCTTTAATAAAGAGTTTCTGATTGATAAAATGGTTGTATGTTATTTATTTTTTCAAAACTAAGTAGGCGTTATGGTGCTAAGGAATGGGCTAAAAATAACTATCCTAACGACTCAGGTGTAAAAAAAGTCACAATTTTCGCCAAAGATAATCAACGCTTTAAACTTCCGTACATAAAAGCATCACTACGCCCCGCTTTTGAGGTGCTTTTGAGAAATGCCCGACAATATTATTTTCATATTTCAAAAAAGGGTAGTGCATCCCTCATAACTGCGGGACAGTCCTGTGACGCAGGAGGCATTATTCGGGGCAAAGATACTAAATAATATTAGCCTTACATTTAGTACACCACCAAAAAAAATACTATCTTCATCCCATCAAAATAATTTCATCATGAAAATTACAAGGACAAAATTTTTCAAAACACTAGCGTTGGCTACTATTGCCACTCCTGTATTATTGAGGACTGTTGGCGGCAAAAGTTTCGCACAAAGCAGTACCAGCGATTCCCCAAATATTATCACCAACAAAAAGTACAAATGGAAAATGGTGACCACTTGGGGTCCGAATGCTCCTGTATTAGGGGATGCTTGCACTTATTTTGCAGAACTGGTCAAAAAGCTGTCCAATGGCCGGATGGAAATTCACGTTTATGCCGGAGGAGAGCTGGTGCCTCCCTTGCAGGCATTCGATGCGGTGCGAAACGGAAGTGCAGAGATAAGCAATGGTGCCGCTTATTATTGGGCAGGTAAAAATCCCGCTTTTCAGTTTTTCGCAACGGTGCCATTTGGCATGAATACGCAACAATTAACGGCCTGGCTATTCCAGGGAGGAGGCATGGAATTGTGGAGGCAAATTTATGCAGATTACAAAGTAGTTCCCTTCTATGCCGGCAGTACCGGAGTCCAAATGGGTGGTTGGTTTAACCGAAAAATAAATGCTATCGAAGATTTGAAAGGTTTGAAAATGCGCATCCCGGGACTAGGAGGAAAAGTACTTGAAAAGGCAGGAGGTAGCGCCGTCCTGCTAGCGGGGACAGAACTCTATACCGGACTAGAACGCGGCGTCATAGATGCAACGGAATGGCTGGGTCCTTATCATGATTACCTCATGGGATTTTACCAGATTGCAAAGTACTATTACTCCCCCGGCTGGCACGAACCCGGTACAGCCCTCGAATTTTCTATCAATAAAAATAAGTACGACGCATTGCCAAAAGACCTTCAGGCGATTATCGAATCCGCCACCTATCAGACAGCCACCTGGTTTAGCACAAAAATGGAGGCTATGAATGCCGAATACTTACAAAAGATACAAGCAGAAGGAATTACCCCCAAATTCTTCCCGCAGGATGTGCTTGATGCGCTGAAGGGATTTACAGGGGAAGTCATTAGTGAATTAATTGCGGATAGTAAAGATGGCGCAAAAGTATATGCCTCTTACAATGCCTTTCAGAAAAAAATTGGTCCGTGGTCAGAATTGACCGAAAAGGCTTATTATAATAAATTGAGTTAAAATTACGATAAGAAGGGCTAATTTTAAGCCCCATTTGGTACGTTTGCCCTAAACCGCATAAGGGGTAGTAGTGGACGACCATCGGGAGTGCCCCGATTACATTATTTTTTGACTTTTCGTCAAAAATAATGGATCGGGGCGGCACCCACGAATGACCCGACCCGTAGGGATATGCCCAAAAATAGTTAACAATAAAAAAATATCGAACAATGAAGAATACCGTACTAATTTGTATTATTTTACTGATGGTGAGTTGCCAAAATGAGGTAAAAAAAGAGCCGTTTAGCCCACCCATAGTAGCAGCAATAAGCACTCCTTGTCAAGAAGGAGGTGAGCCTGATTTATTTGTTTCGACAAGCGGAAAAAGTTATCTATCCTGGGTCGAATACCGAGATGACACCACAGATGTATTGATGTTTTCAAGCTTAGAAAACGACCAATGGAGTGCTCCAAAAACGATTGCCACAGGAAATAACTGGTTTGTCAATTGGGCAGATTTCCCCTCTTTGGCCGCATATAAAAACAATGCCAATCATCTAGCTGCTCACTGGCTGGAAACCAGCGCTGAGGGCACATTTGATTATGATATTCACATCACACAATCAATAGATGGAGGTAATACATGGCATCCATCTTTTATCCTACACAAAGACGGTATTGCCTCCGAACATGGATTCGTCAGTCTATTACCCCTTTCGGGAAACAGAATTTTTGCCACTTGGCTGGATGGACGTAATATGGGAGGAAAAAGTCAAAATGATCATGATCATTCCGGAGCGATGACGCTACGTGCTGCGACCTTTGACATCCAAGGAAACCTATACGATGAAGTAGAACTGGACAATCGGGTGTGCGACTGTTGCAGTACAAGTGCGGCCAGAACGGACAAAGGCATTATTGTCGCTTATCGCAATCGTAGCGAAGAAGAAATCAGGGATATTTATGTCATCCGAAAAGAGGGTGAAAAATGGACTAAGCCCAAGGCCGTATTTAATGATAACTGGCACATCAGCGGTTGTCCGGTCAATGGTGCCTCTATCAAAGCTGAAGGGCAGCATGTCGCCATCGTCTGGTTCTCTGCCCCGGATGACAGCCCAGAAGTGAAAGTTGCCTTTTCGACCGATAGTGGCGAGACGTTCTCCAAGCCAGTCCGTATTGACAATGGGCAGCCAATGGGTCGGGTAGATCTCGTATTACTGGACAAAGGCGAAGCTCTTGCCAGCTGGATGGAAAAGACAAATGAGGGTGCAGCCATCAAAGCTACAAGGGTCAATTCCCGGGGTAAAATCGGAGAAGACATCAATATTACGTCCTCACAAGCATCGCGTCAAAGTGGTTTCCCCCGTATGGTAAAAAGTAAAAATCGCGTGATATTTGCCTGGACAGAGGTGGACAGTTTGACAAAAGTAAAAACTGCGATATTAAAATAAAGGCTATTTAAAAAAAATAGTATATTTGCCTAATAAAGACACCCATAACCCTTTTTTTTGTCATAAAAACAATTCAAAATGAAAAACCTTTTTACTGTATGCTGCTGTCTGGTATTCCTGTCAGCCACTTATTCTCAATCCTATACTGTCACCAATCTGAGAGTCTCCAATTACTCCCATAATCACGAATGCGGAACTGATGGTTTTTTTTCTAATACAGATCCGGAGCCAAATTACATCATCCGGTGGCGGGTATCCGGAGGTTCTTATGGCGCGTCAACCGTCATCAGGCCGGGGGCGCCAACACAGGCATGTGGTTCGTACAGCACCAGCAAAAGCTTATCTCCTTCTAGCTATTCGGGGACAAATAACACCCTAGAGTTTGAAATTGAATCATGGGAGGATGATAATTGTGGCAATGTCGATACCTACGACAACAATTGCGCTAATGATGATGACAATCACAGTTTTGAAGTCAAATCAATCACATTAACAAGCGGCGTGACATCTAATTTTTTTACGCTCAATAATAGTGTTAATAATTATACGATTACCATCGCCTATGATTTAACCGTACTACCGATTAAACTAAGCAGCTTTGATGGAACATTAACCGAGAGGGGTATTTTACTTCGGTGGCAAACAGAGCAGGAGTCCAACTCTTTTGAGTTTGAGGTTGAAAAATCAGAAGATGGGCGATATTTTGAGACCATTGAAGTATTGGATGCTGCTGGCGACTCAAAGCAGACCTTACAATATAAAACACTGGACGCGAAAGTGCTGGACTTTGCCTATTATCGGTTAAAAATGGTTGATCTGGATGGCTCAATTGAGTACTCCAAAACCATTCGCATTGTAGGAAATAAAACGGCATCATTAATGCTAAAAAAATTATACCCGAACCCAAGTAAGGGTGAATTAAACCTTCAATTTCAGGTAAAGGATATTGCTACACCCATTGAGTTGCGCATAACAGATATGAACGGAAAATTAATGAAGAGCAAAACGATTTTTGCACAGAGCAGTTCTTTTACCACTCGACTAGATGTAACTTCATTTAATAGTGGTCAATATATCCTAACAGCCATCAATAAAGATCAATTGGTCAGTCAACGTTTTATTGTCAATTAGACCTTCAATATAGGCATAATTTTAGCCCATGCCTCCCTTTTGCAAAGGAAGGTATGGGTATCTTCTACCTGAATAGAAAACGGCAATCAATACTCCCACTTTCTGCTATAATCATTATAATAGCTCAATCCTAATTTAAAGCTAAATTTGGCTTCACTCAGGTTGTTATCGGAGGTCACGCCATAAAATCCAAAGCGGAAGAGCTCTTTGAAGAGGCGAAATTTTCGCTCCACTCCGGCAAACATTTCAAAATGAGCGAAATGGAGATCCTGGATCAGCAAGGTCCCTGCACCACCAGCCAATTCCAGTTTTAGAAAACGAATGAGCGGAAGTTTATTGAGTATCGCACCATCAAAATGGTGAATATAATTAAGTTGGAGAAAGGCATTTCGAGTGTTGAGGGTTTTGAGGGTGCCGGTCAACTCCCCGGTGGCATCTTTATTGGCTATTTCAAGTAATTGAAAGGATAGCAGTGGATTGGAGAAGAAAAAAGCATCCGATGCTCGAAAGAATTTATGTTCAAAAGGACGCAGACTTCTTGAGTTGATAAAACCACCAGCTTTAATCGCCCAATTACTATACCCCCAACGTCCCATCTGACGATAATCTTTTGCCCCTAACTCCAAATAGTCATAATCGACCTCACTATCAAAGATGCCTTTAAGTCCCTTCCTGTACTCCAAAAAGAATTCCGGCCAGTCAGAGCCAATAATCACTTTTTTATTGCGAATAAAATAATACTGCTGGAAAGGTCTGTATTGCAATCTCAATTTAACCTCAGTTTTTTTATACTCATTAAAATTGACAGGTGTTCCCAATTCCGCAAATAAATCATTTTGCAAATTCAGGCTGTCAATAGGTAATTTTTCGGAATAAGTAAACACAGCTTCGGCGAATAAGCCATTCACAATTTCCATTTTTTGTTCGATGGCAATTTTCCTTGCCCGAACATAATTGGCTCTGCTAAACAATCCAATAATGGACTCATAATTATTAATTTGCTCGTAAGTGTCCCCCAAACGCACAAAAGTACGCATGAATTTTTTGGGTAAAAAAGTAAATCCAACCCCCAGGTTGCCCTTGACATCCTTATTGGCAAAGCCATAGTCAATTTCGCCTGTAAGGTGTAGAATTTGATTATTCTCAAACTCCAGCCCACCATAGCCACCCAGACTGTGTCGATAGCCACCTACTCCGAAAGGACGAAGCTGCTCCAACAGGGACGAAATCCCAAACCAATACCCTTTTTCGCTGTCTCGATGCCCCACCCCACCCACTAAGATATCCAGAAAACCAATATGGTTATAAATCGAATCCTGCTCCCGTTTATAATCGGGAGATTCGTAGTAATTCCGGATACTATCTGCCCGAATAATAAAGTCTAATTCTTCCGTTTTAAGAGAAATAGGTCGGGTGTCCTTCCAAAACGAAGAATCGCGGTCAAAAGCATCCGGAGAAAACACCTTCGTTTCGAGGTTGAAAAATTTCTTTTTTAGTTTTGGGTTAATGACATAATCTTTATGCCGGACACTCACACTTCCCAGTAAATTACTGCGCCCCTCTTTAATGGTATAAAGTATCTCACGCCGGACGGGCAATGAATACAACCCCTCAATCAATTCGTAATTTTGTAAAATTTTAAATTCTTTGCATAAAAGCATGGATGGGGGGTTGATTTCCAGATCCACTGCTTTGAGCGAGAAAGTACTATCCTGGATAAAAATAAGCCCCTGAAATAAAGCATCGCTTTTAAAGCGGGGAATAACCTTTATTTTATAGATTTTCACATTATCTTCGACAAAAGATCCTTCCATTTGAAAAGTGTAACTCAAAGCAGCATTATAGGCCAAAGGTGACAACAAAGGTTTACTACATACAGCCGGAAAATCAATACTATTTTGATAAAAATTCAAATCAGGATCAGTTACTTCATATACAAATTGAGGATTATTGGTCTTCACCTCAATGGGAGCAATTTCACCCAAGTCACTATAAAGCCCCATGTTGAAGTCAGGGTGATATTGCTTGGCATAGTCTTTTCTGGCAATGATTTTTTCTTTAAATGAATTGGGGTATTTATAATGCAGCTCAAAGACCGTCTCTACCAACTCCAGATTATCCTTGGTAAAAAAAGCTTTTCGATTTTCCGCTATTTTTTCTTTTTTCTCTTTGAGTCTTTTTTTCTTTCTTTTAGACATTTTTTTTTCATCCTCCTTCAATAAAAGGGTATCACTTTTAGTTGGATTAATGAGTTTTCTATCCAGTGATAATTTGGTATAGGTTTCACATTGATAAGTAGTTAACTGGTGCAGGTAATGCCGTCTGTTTTTTCGGACTTTTGACATGATCTCATTGGCAAGTCCTTTGGTGTCACTATACACCTCAACGACCCCCAGTTCCGTTGCCTGTTCTTTCATGACGACATCAAGGGTCAACCTGTCACCATCGTCCAAAGTCACCTCCCGCTCTATACTTTCATACCCCAAATAACTATAAACGAGGGTATAAGTACCCGCCTTTAACTCAAAAATATAGCGCCCTTTCAAATCAGTAGAAATACCAAGGCTGGAGTTTTTTACATAAATACTGGCATAAGCCAACGGCGCTCCACGCTGATCTTTGACCGTACCATTGATTTGAGTAGCAAAAACAGGGGTCGCCAAAGTGAATAAAAAAAACAATACAGTAAAAATAGATAATCGCATAAAAACCTCTTAAAGGAATTGTTTAAAAAGTAAAAGATGAGTTTCAGGTCAGGAAAGGTTGTATTTCCAATTGTCGCATCATCTCCCAGGATGCAGCTATTCGATAGGTAAAACTCTATTTTCCAAAAAATATTTTCATTCAATCACTTCACGATGATATTTATTTTTTTCATGAATAGCCCAAACTCATTTCAAAAATAAAAATAGACCATACTTTTATAAAAATAATCCCCATTTGAAAATCGAAAACTGAAAAGATAAGAAAACTGAAAAAAAAGAATGTAACTTTGCAGCTTCGTAATAATAATAAAAAATATATGAAGGCCAGAACTTTTGAAAAGGATATTGTCAATGTTATCACACTTGGCTGTTCAAAAAATTTAGTAGATTCGGAACAATTAATTACCCAACTCAAAGGAAATGACTTTGATGTATTACACGACAGCAATGAAGATAAAGCCAATATCATCATCATCAATACCTGTGGTTTTATAGATGTCGCGAAAGAAGAATCTATCAACACCATCCTTGACTATGCTGCTCGTAAAAAACAAAAAACGATAGAAAAACTTTATGTTACCGGCTGTTTATCCCAACGGTATAAAGACGACCTTGAAAAGGAAATCCCCGAAGTGGATGCCTTCTTTGGTACTCTTGACCTGCCCAACCTACTGGCGACACTCGAAGCTGACTACAAGCACGAACTACTAGGAGAAAGACTGATCACCACCCCCCAGCATTATGCTTACCTGAAGATAGCGGAGGGCTGCAATAGGAGCTGTAGTTTTTGTGCCATACCCGCTATGAGAGGTGGACATATATCACAGCCCATTGAAGCGCTTGTTGCACAGGCAAAATCACTTGCTCAACGAGGTGTAAAGGAGATATTACTCATTGCTCAGGAATTGACTTACTATGGATTGGACTTATACAAAAAGAGGGCTTTGCCGGAATTACTGGATGCACTATGTGAAGTAGAAGGCATTGAATGGATTCGACTGCACTACGCCTACCCTTCTAAATTTCCAACAGAAATATTTGACGTAATGGCAAGACAACCCAAGGTATGTAATTACCTCGACCTCCCGCTTCAACACGCCAATAACGAAGTACTAAAACGAATGAAAAGGCAAATCACCCATGAAGAAACGGAGGAATTAATTCGGTTAGCCAGAGAAAAGGTGCCGGAAATTGTACTTAGAACAACCATGTTATTAGGTTTCCCGGGGGAAACAGAAGAAGAATTTGAAGAATTATGTGATTTTATTCAAAAAATGAAATTTGACAGACTTGGCGTATTTCCCTATTCACATGAAGAAGGAACAACTGCCTATGACCTGGAGGATGATGTACCTGAGGATGAAAAAACAGCCCGTGCCAATCGCATCATGGAAATACAACAAGAGATTTCACTGGAGAAAAATCAGGCAAAGATCGGTCAGGAGCTAAAGGTTCTTTTCGATCGAAAGGAAGGTGAATATTTCATCGGACGAACAGCAGGAGATTCACCTGAAGTTGACAACGAAGTATTGGTCAATGCAAAAGATCAATTTATCCGAATTGGTGATTTTGCAACCATACTCATCGAGGATGCGACGGAGTTTGATTTATTTGGAAGTGTGGTCAAATGAAACATTTTTCAAGAAAATCAGTATAACCTACAAGATTGAGTCCACTCCGAAAAGTCATCAACACCCAAAATGCTTCTTTTGGCGAAATTTC
>CAZNCI010000161.1:0-8492 GCA_964571475.1 uncultured Saprospiraceae bacterium
ATAACTATCCATTCTTAACTGTTTCTTTTGCCCTTATTTTCCACTTTAAAATCAGCGCCCAAGATTCGGTGCGAATCATTAATAAAGCAATAATAGGCAAAATACCATGAGGCATACGAAAGAGGGCCTGATAAACCCATTGATGCAAACTCTCCAGCCAAAAATCCTGATAATAAAAAGCGACTGGTCTGGCTAATGCTGTCAAAATCCCCCAAATGGCACAATAGATTAAGCCGATTTTAATCAGCCGGGGAAAGGGCGTTAGTATAAAGACGGCTGCGATAAAATCAAGTGCTCCCATGATCTTGAGAAAAGAAATAGCCCCCTCTTCCGATAAATGAAGGATGGACATGGTCATTTCACTAAATATGCCCGGTACGGGATAAAAGCCAATTGCATAAAATCCATGGCTGACAAATGTAAAGGCAATCATTATTCTTAACCATAAAAAAAAGGAAGGCATTTTAACCTTATTGGAAGACCACCAAAGAAGAAAGACAGGAGCGGATAATTGGATGGTATATTCAAATAACTGCCCCATATTGAAAAAACGATCCTTCCAGTCAACCAAGGCGAGAATCAGTAATAAAAAAACGCATAATTTGATAATAAAACGAAGCAATTTTACTTTTCCTGCAACAAAAACAACTGCAATAACTCCAGCCAAAAGCATGAGACTAACCAACAAATTATAAACATCCACGGCTCTATCAACATTCAAATTAGTTGTCCAAACCGACCACTTTTGTCCAAAAATATACTTTGCCACCCAGGCGAATCTTTTCTCATCCCATAATAATTCCCGGTAAGGGCCTGAAAAAAAGAAATGTTGCCAGGCCCTCCCCAAAAAAACAAAAATGGTCGAAAATTGTAGTAATCGAAAAATATACTTATTTTCATGCATAAAAATGAGTTTTATCGCAGTTTACATCACCCATGCATCTAAAAAGGAGGCACAAAAATTATGCAAATTATTATTAGATCAAAAAATAATTGCCTGTTCCAATATATATCCGGTCCAAAGTGAATACTACTGGCAAGGTACAATTGAAAACGAGCAGGAATGGGTTTCCATTGTCAAAACTCAAAAGAAACATTGGAAAACATTACGAAAATTCGTCGAAAAAAATCATCCTTATACCACTCCCTGTATTATGAAATTCAGGGTTAAAGCTAATAAATCTTATGAAAACTGGATCATTAACAGCACAGAAATTAAAAAGCCGTCATCAAATAAATGATGACGACTTTTACTATTTACTTTTGGGTCATCAAAAAGGCTTTGAAAAATTCATCCAAATCACCATCCAGCACTTTGTCCGGATTGGTCACTTTATAATTAGACCTCAAATCCTTTACCCAACGATCATCTAAAACATAACTTCGGATTTGGGAGCCCCATTCATTTTTCATTTTAGAAGCCTCTACCCCATCCCTTTCTGCCTGTTGTTTCTTAATCTCGATCTCGTATAGGCGTGATTTCAACATTTGCATAGCCTTGTCTCTATTCATGTGTTGAGACCGCTCCTCCTGACACTCCACCACTACACCTGAAGGCAAATGCCTCAAACGAACGGCGGACTCTGTTTTATTGACATGTTGGCCACCGGCACCGCTTGCTCGAAAAGTATCCCATTCGATATCAGCAGGGTTGACTTTTATCTCAATTCTATCGTCAATAAGAGGATGCACAAAAACGGAAGAAAAAGAAGTCATTCGTTTGCCTTGAGAATTAAAAGGACTGATTCTGACCAGTCGGTGAACGCCATTTTCTCCTTTCAGCACCCCATAGACGAAATCCCCCACAATCTCCATTTCTACGCTTTTGTAGCCGGCCACATCCCCATCCTGAATATTTAACTCCTTCACTTTGAAGCCTTTTTTCTCTGCCCACATCTTGTACATTCGATGAAGCATATAAGTCCAGTCGCAGGCTTCTGTGCCACCAGCACCAGCATTGATTTCGACAATAGCCCCAAGTTCATCCTCTGGTTTGTTAAGGGTAGAACGGAACTCTAAATCATCAATAGCATCCAAAGCCATGGCATAATGCTCTTCGACTTCCTCTTCTGTCGCTTCCTTTTCTTTAAGATACTCGAATAACACTTCCGTATCCTCTATGATATTCTTAACCTTATCAAACTGTATTACCCAATTTTTATGACTTTTAGTTTCCTTCAAAGTTACTTCTGCTTTTTTAGGATCGTTCCAAAAGTCAGGGTCTAGTGCGATTTGCTCTAAATCTTCTACCTTTAATCGTCGTTCAGCGACGTCAAAGATACCTCCCCAGAATAGCCAAACGGCTTTTTAAATCTTTCAACTGTTCAATAGTCATGAAAGTATGTTTTGTGGTTAAAAAATAAATTAGATAAATCTCATCGACATTACTTTATAAAAACAAAAATGCCTGAAATAAAGAAATACTCCTCTACCCCAGGCCATTTTATTTCAATCCATTACTTCACGCCAACTAATTCGACGTAAAACATCAACTCAGAGTTTGCCGGAATCTTACCAGAAGCTCTTTCTCCGTAAGCCAATTCTGAAGGGATAAAAAAGGTCGCTTTTGCGCCTTCTCTTAATAAGGCTAAGCCCTCATCCCATCCTGGAATAACCTGACCTCTCCCCAGTGGAAACTCAATTGGAGCACCTCTGTCAAAAGAATTATCAAACATCGTCCCATCCAATAAAGTTCCATAATAGTGGACAGAAACAGTTTTACCAGGAGAAGCCTGCGGGCCCGTTCCAGTCTCATGTATCAGGTACTTCAACCCGGAAGCCGTTGTTGTAACACCAGCTGTCCCCGATTTGTAAGCAGCTAAGTCCGCAGCAATTAGTTCTTTGATAGCTGGCAGGCGTTTTTGCAAAATAGCAGTTTGAGCGGCAGTCTCTTCCTGCTTAGCCTTCATTTCAGCTTCGTAGTCCGCTAATTTCTGGATTCTTGTTGTTACGATATCATAGTACAGGATATCGGAGTTTTGAAATCCGGGAGGACGTTGATTAACCGGAACGGTATCCAATGCAATAAGCATGGTAACGCTATCGCCAACACCCATAATTTTCAAAACCTCCTCAACAGGAGAAACCTTGCGACCTGGAGTATCTTCCAGAGGAATTTGAATTTGCGGTGTTCTCCCACCCCGCATACGACTGCCATCTATCACTGCAGAATCATTCCGCATTTGGACCTGAAAGAATACATAATCACCCGGGCTTGGAATTTCAGAGCTCAATGGTTTGTAAGTAAGATATTCAGCACCGCTTTCGGTTTTATGCTTAGTGCCAACACTTCCTTTGTCCTGTTTTTCAGTTCCACAGGCGCTCAATAGCCCGATAAGCATAAGTCCAAAAAACAATTTAAAATGAATTTTCATTTATTCTATTTTTATTAGTTTTAAAAAAAAATTAAGACAAGGATGTGGTTAATAAAGCCTCTTTATTTTCCTTCATTGCATTTTTGAATTTATCAATGACTGCGGATAAACTTTGGAAAGAATATCCACCGGAGGCATTTTTATGACCACCGCCTTTAAAATATTTTGAAGCGATCTTTTGAACACTAAAGTCACCTTTTGATCGCAAAGATAATTTTACAATTTTAGGTTGTTCAGTAATAAAAGCCGCCATTTTAATTTTTGGCATTTTTAACAAAAAATTGACGATACCCTCGGTATCACCACGTTGAATATCGAACTTAACATAATCATCTTTTGTAAGCGCAATAATAGCGGTATGGTACTCCTCAATAACTTCCATCCGGTTATAAAGCGCATGACCTAATAAACGAAGTTGTTTTTCGGTTAAGCTATTGAATATTAAGTCCTGTAATAAATAGTCATTGACTCCTACCTCTAACAACTCAGCGACGATTCGAAATAATTTAGCAGATGTACTATATTTAAAAGAGCCCGTATCTGTTAGGATTCCCGTAAATAAACATTCGCCAATTATCTTATCAATGGTAGATTGATCTTCCAAAACGTGGGCGATAAAGTCAAATACCAATTCGCAGGTAGAACTGGCAGAGGTGTCTGACAACATATAATCTGCAAAGTGTTCCGGCTCCAGATGATGGTCAATCATAGCGACAAAAGCTTTTTTCTGAGCAGCAACAATATCACCAACTTTATCAATGCGATCCAAAGCATTAAAATCAAGGCAAAAAACGATATCCGCCTTTAAAATTGCTTCCTTCACCTCATCCGGCTCATTGTCAAACACCAAAATTCGATCTACATCCGGCATCCAGGAAAGGTTGTCAGGATAATCCGAAGGTACAATTACCTTCACGGCATGATTGTGCCGGAGTAAATATTGTTTCAACCCAAGAGAAGAACCGATGGCATCACCATCCGGGTTGCGATGGGAAATGATTACGATGTCTTTAGGAAAGGAAAGTAATGCTTTTATTTCTTTAGAATTGGTCATCTTAGTTTAATTAAGGTGCGAAAGTCGTAAAAATTATTATATTTTACAAAATATTAGGCAACTGGATTGCAAGATTTTAAAGGAATGCCTATCTTTGTGCCCGATTTTGAAATTTTAATTAAAAAAAACAATAAAATGGCAGGTAACAAAACCTTCACAATGATTAAACCGGATGCTGTTAAAAACGGACATATTGGTGCGATATTAGCAAAAATAAACGAAGCTGGTTTTCGTATTGTTGCAATGAAATACACTAAACTTTCAGCGGAGAAGGCAGGTGAATTTTATGCAGTACATAAAGAACGTCCGTTTTATGGCGAACTAGTTGAATTTATGTCATCAGGACCAATAGTTGCTGCTATTTTAGAAAAGGATAATGCAATTGCTGATTTTCGGGAGTTAATCGGAGCGACGAACCCCGCGGAAGCAAAGCCGGGAACAATTCGCGCACTTTTCGCAACCAGCATTGGAGAAAATGCGGTTCATGGAGCAGATTCCGATGAAAATGCGCTCATAGAAGGAAACTTCCACTTTGCAGGTACAGAAATGTTCTAAGCCTGTTTTCATGAGCTAAAAAGAGCCTGCAATTATCTTGCAGGCTCTTTTTTTATTATAGAAACTCAACAATAGTAATTCCGTCTCCTCCTTCCTCTCTACCTGGATGAAAGACATTCATGGCGACATTATACTCACGCAATTTATTGCGCACAATTTGTCGAAGAGCTCCCGTTCCTTTTCCGTGAAGGATTTCAACCATTTGATCATCAGCCATCAGGCTTTGATCCACAAAAGCTTCGACCATCCGCATCGCCTCCTCCGCGCGCATTCCCCGTATATCTAACTTTTGGTCTGCATTTTGTGGTTTTTGGACGGCATGAATTTTAACTTTGTTTTGTTTTTGAGGTTCTTTGGGTTCATCCATCGCTTCGAGATCAAGAAGTTCCGTTTCCATCTTCAAACCACCGACGACGACCGTCGCCTTATTTTTACGAATTCTTTCTACAACACCGACGGATCCGCTGATAATAATTCGCACATGGTCGCCTATTTCGATAGGTTTTAATTTTTTTGCTTTTTTCGCTTTTTCGGCGTATATTTTCTCTTTTATATCTTCAACACTTTGAGCGATTTCCTTTCTTTTTTCAAGTGCTTTTTTAGCAAGATTTCTCGCTTTTTCTAAATTTTGAGTTTCTCGAATTTCACGAACGACTTTATTAATTTCTTTGTTATTCAAGGATGCCGCTGCTAATTCCTGCTGTTTTTTATCCAACTTTAGCATTTGCCTACGCTCTTCCATGTCTTTTTCAAGACTGGCATAGGTCTCGATTAGTTTCTCTAAATTCTTTTGCCTCTCCAATAGGGATTCCACCTGCTCTTCAGCTTTCTTTTTATCTTGTTGCAGCTCAACGAGTAGCTCATCAACTGCTTTTTCATTTTTTCCAGTACGATGCCTGGCATAACTTAGCACCTTTTTGGATAGTCCAATTTTTTGTGCAATTTCAAACCCATAAGAACTGCCGGGGCGCCCCACTTTAAGCTCATAAGTGGGAGCAAGATCTTCTTTGTTAAAGACCATTGCCGCGTTAACAAGCCCTTTGGTTTTAAAAGCAAATATTTTCAAATTTGAGTAATGCGTGGTAATGACACCATATACTTTTTTAAAATTCAACTCCCTCAAAATAGCTTCGGCAATAGCCCCTCCAATTTTAGGATCCGTCCCCGAGCCAAACTCATCAATTAAAATCAAGGTTTTGGCATCTGCCATTTCCAAGAATTTTTTGGCATTAGCCAATCTCGAACTATAAGTACTTAAATCGTCCTCGATAGACTGCTGGTCACCAATGTCTGCAAATATTTTACTAAAAACACCTACCTCGGAGTTTTCCTGCATAGGTACAAGGCAGGCACTTTGCAACATCATTTGAATAAGCCCAACAGATTTCATTGTAATAGACTTGCCCCCTGCGTTAGGACCACTTAGCAATAACAATCTATTGGCACCAACAAAAGTTAAATTAAAAGGAATCGTCTTTTTATCGAGTTCCTTATTTTTTAACAATAAAAGAGGGTGTCTTGCTTCCATCCACTTAAAATATGGTTTCGCCTTGAGCTGTGGTTTAATAGCGCCCATTTGCCTGGCTAGATGAGCTTTTGCCTGAATAACATCATACTTCACCAGTGCACGTTGATAACCACGCATATATACCACATAAGGTCTTAAAGTTGCGCTTAGCTCTTTAAGGATTCGGTAAATCTCTCTTTTTTCTTCTATTTCAAGATCAAAAAGGTCATTATTGATATTAATTACTGCCTCTGGCTCAATAAAAGCGGTCTTGCCGGTAGTTGATTCATCATGGATAATCCCTCGAATTTTTCTTTTGTGCTCGGAAGGAACACTTAGAACTCGTCTTCCATTTCGAATACTTTCAAGATTATCCGTTAAATAGCCTTTTGACCTAAATTCATTGACAACTACCTTAAATTTGCGGTCACACTCTTTTTGTTTACCGATCACTAATTTGCGGATACGCAATAATTCTCCGGAGGCATCAGCCCTAATATTGCCTTCTTCATCAACGACCTGATCAATAGCTTTTATCAACCCCTGATCAAAATTCAAGGTAGAAAGTATTTTATAAAGATGGCTATAAGATTCCTGCCGTGTTGCACTTCTGAAAAATCTAAAAACTTTTCGTACAAAGGTCAGGATTTTGTAAATGCGCTGTAATCCTTCGATAGGCAAAACAAACCCATCTACTTCAAGCATTTTTAAATCATCGGAAATATCGGCATAATTAGGAAGCGGGAAATAATCATTTTCTTCCAACCCCAACCGATATTCATCCACCTCATTCAACCCCTTCTGAATGGCATCAACATCCACAGAAGGACGTAAATTCAGCAAGGTATTTCGCCCTAACTCTCCCATACTTTTTTTAGCAAGTAATGCAAGCACCTTATCGTATTCAAGACTGGCAATACTATCTTCCGGCCACAAATTCACTTCTTTTTTCACTTCTATACACTTTAATCATTTACACCCCCCCCAATTACACGAATAACAAAAGCGGGGTTCATTCATTCAACTCTTCCAAATAATAATAAACCTATATTACGGGAAATAGGTTTCCAAAACACCATATTATTCTATTCCGGCAAAAAACATCACCATCAATTCCTCCGTATTAAAGTCGATAAGGTTAAGAAACCCAGACTTGAGATCCAGCATCGTCTGACCTTCCTGATACACCTTACAAACATCAATTTCAGTCCTGTCAGTTTCATTTTCATTCGTACGACTAACCTCTACCCGAATTGGAATAGAAGCCCCATGTTTGGTCAAAAACAAATGAATAGCATATTCATGTTTTACTAATTCATAAACACCATAGCCCTCAACTTTCATGCTTTTTTTTCTGTCATCCATAGATTTCAGGATTTTCAATTTAGAAAAAAGAGCAGTATATTTTTCAAAAACAAAAGACAAATATGCATGTCCTCTATTATGCACTAAAGAAGAAAATTTCAATTCCACTTCCTGCCAATTATTCATTTCAAAATGCTCGGCCTGAATTTCTAAAAGTCGAACATTAATGAGATATTGCAAATATTCAGTTGCAAAAGTATCAAATAATGGTTTTGCTTTATAAAAAGTATGATTTAATTTTTCCTGCAAGCTATCAATTACATTATGGGAACTAGCCGTTTGCCAGTCAGTATATCGTGATCTAACAGAGCGCCTTTTTTGAAAAAAATGATTATCATTAAATCCATTCTTAATCACCCTTAGCTCCATTTTCAGATCAGTCACCTTTGTTTGAAAATCGTAATAAGCCCAATTAACTGCCGCCAGATTGGTATTAATGGCTTCATGACTGACCGGTGCATTTTCAGAAATTAGTTTTTCTATTTTAGCAATCCGTCTCAAGAGTGTAGCATAAGCCGCTCCTCCATTTTCAAAAAGAGGAATTTCAGGAAGGCAATCAATTCCCTTCGTTTCCGGAAAATTCAACCTTTTTATTTTGGGCACCAGCACGTCTTCATCGAGTATAATCGAAAAGATA
>CAZNCI010000162.1:0-8413 GCA_964571475.1 uncultured Saprospiraceae bacterium
AAATACTCTGCTCCGACGAATGACGGAGTTTAATTTATTATTTTTAATTGCCTTATTACAAAATAAATTACTTTGGACCTGTCATCAGGAAGGGGGAATTTGAGTTTTTAGCGGGAACTCAACAGTTAATCTAAAATTATAAAAACAAATAAGCATGCATTTTATCAATAAGCAATATTTTTTAAGTGTAGTCATTTTACTATTATTATTCACCTCGGGTTGTAAAACAAGCGAGCAATTGATTGATGGTGAAACTTTCCATTGTCAGGGTAATAGCCCATTTTGGAAAGCTGATGTTAATAATGATGAAATAACTTTTGAGATTACTGGTGGAGCGAAAGAGGTCTTCCCTGCTGTTCCTTCAGTTGAAAATGATGGCTTAAAAATATTTGTCACCTATATTGAAAAAGAAGGAAATAAAGTCTGGTTGAAAATAAAGCTAAAAGAAGGTTCCTGTCAAACATCAGCGGCAGGTAAAACTTTTCCATACAAAGTAGAAGTGGAGAGGGGAGAGAAAATTTTCTACGGATGTGGAGAATAATGTGGAACTTTTGTTCAAAACAATCTCCTTTGCGACATTTTTAGCGAATATTCGCTAAAAAATAGACTAAAAAATTGCATTTTCTCCTCAATTCCTATACTTTTGGTAGCGAATATTCGCTAATTGTCATTAATTTATACATTATGTCAGAAATAACAGAAAAAACAGGATTACTAAAAGGAGGAGAATTTCTCGTTAAAGAAGCTAATTTTCAAGAGATGTTTATCTTGGAGGACGCCAACGAAGAGCAGTTGATGATTCAGGATATGACACGAGAGTTTGTGGATAAGGAAATTACGCCTGTTGATGACAAAATAGAAAAACAGGTAGAGGGTGTTGCTCCGGGCTTATTAGAAAAAATGGGAGAATTGGGTTTGTTAGGTTCTCACATGCCGGAGCAATATGGGGGAATGGCATTGGATAACAATACCAATACTATAATCGCAGATGCTTTTGGTGGTGCGGGCTCTTTTACCGTATCTTATGCGGCTCATACCGGAATTGGTATGTTGCCCATTCTTTATTTTGGAACTGAAAAGCAAAAAGAAACATATCTGCCTCGATTAATTAGCGGTGAGTTAAAATCAGCCTATTGCCTGACAGAACCCAGCTCTGGGTCGGATGCACTATCTGCTAAAACACGAGCAGATTTAACTCCAGATGGCAAACACTACCTTTTGAATGGTCAGAAAATGTGGATTTCTAATGCTGGTTTTGCTGATATATTTATTGTATTTGCACAAATTGACGGTAATAAATTTACGTGTTTTATCGTAGAGCGTGGTGTAGATGGACTTACCTTCGGTGCGGAAGAGAAAAAGTTGGGAATCAAAGGTTCTTCCACTAGACAGGTGTTTTTTGAAGATGTGAAAATTCCTACGGAGAATATTTTGGGAGAAATAGGAAAGGGACATAAAATTGCCTTTAATGCCTTAAATATCGGTCGTTTTAAATTGAGCGCAATGGCATCCGGGGGATCTAAAAAAAGCATTACTACTGCAATCAAATACGCTAATGAAAGAAAACAATTCGGTGTTCAAATTGCTACATTCGGTGCCATTAAATACAAATTGGCAGAACAGGCAATCCGTGTTTTTGCCAATGAAAGTGCGCTTTTCAGAACCTCTGATTTGTTGACTAAGAAAAAGAAAGAGTTGGAAGCGAGTGGTCTTTCTTTTGGTGATGCAAAACTTAAAGCAGCGGAAGAATATGCCATCGAATGTGCCCTACTCAAGGTTTCTGGTTCTGAAGCCTTGGATTATGTCGTGGATGAAACGCTACAAATACATGGCGGTATGGGATATTCAGAAGAAGGTACTTCGGCTAAAGCCTATAGAGATGCCCGAATCAATAGAATATTTGAAGGCACCAATGAAATCAATCGGTTATTATCCGTTGATATGTTGCTAAAGCGTGCGCTTAAAGGAAAAATTGACATCGTTGGTCCCGCATGGGCGGTTCAGAAAGAGCTGGCTTCAATGCCGAGCTTTGATAAACCGGAAGGGGATTACGCCAATGAATTAAAAGCCATTAAAGACTTCAAAAAAATAGCGCTTATGGTCGCAGGTGGTGCATCCAAAATGCAAATGGACGGGGAGCTTAACCTTCAGGAAGAACAGGAAATATTAATGAATGTATCGGATATGTTGATTGATATTTTTCAAGCAGAATCAATGCTCATGCGAGTGATGAAACTGGCGGGTATGGATAATAAAAAAATCGATCAATCTATTTATGATGCAATGGTGAAAGTATTTATTTATGATACCAATAGCCGAATGGCAAAGTATGCAACAGATGCGCTGGTCTCTTTTACAGAAGGAGATTTGTTGAAAACTTTTTTAATGGGGCTTAAACGCTTTACAAAATACCCCCCTGTTAATGTTAAAAATTTGAGGAGGGAAATTGCTAATAAATTAATTGATGCAAACGAATATTGCTTTTAATAGCTAAATTCGTCATCTTGACAACCGACATCGCCTTTCTTTTTATCTAAATAATATGGGCTCGGCAACTAAAGTGCCGGGCCTATTGTTTTTATGAAAAATTAAAATCCATAGTGAACTGGCAATCTTACATAAAAGGTTTTGAATCTTTCTTACTTCTGGAGAAATCTCTGGCTACAAATACGATTACCGCCTATCGGTCAGATTTGGAAAAACTTGCCTCCTTCTTCGAAATAAATGAAATAGACAAAAGTATCACTTCTATTCAAGCTAGTGATCTTACTGACTTTATCATTTGGCTGAACCAATTAGGCTTGGGCGAACGCTCGCAGGCAAGGATTATTTCAGCATTAAAAACCTTCTTTAAATACCTTCTCCTGGAAGAAGTTATAGAAATTGATCCTACGTTGTTATTGGAAGGACCTAAGTTGAAGCGGAAAATTCCGGAAATACTTAGTTATGAAGAGATTCAAAAAATGATGACCTGTATTGATTTAAGCCTGAGTCACGGCGTTAGAAATAGGGCAATATTGGAGGTGCTTTATGCTTCGGGATTACGAGTGAGCGAGTTGATTAATTTGCAAATTTCAAACATCTTTGCGGATATTGGATTTATTAGGGTCATTGGGAAAGGAGATAAAGAGCGGATTATTCCAATCGGAGAAGAAGCACTAAAGCATATTTTACTTTACCGGGAAGGGGTTAGAAGAAGTCAATCCAATATTGGTCCTGAGAGTCGTGACATATTATTCCTCAACAAAAGAGGAGGGCAACTCAGCAGAGTGATGATTTTTTTGATTGTTAAAGATATTGCTCAAAAAGCCGGGATTGAAAAAAAGGTGAGTCCACATACCTTTAGGCATTCGTTTGCTACCCACTTGATAGAAGGAGGTGCAGATTTAAAGGCGGTACAGGATATGTTAGGACATGAATCCATACTCACCACAGAAATCTACACCCACTTAAATGCTGATTATTTGAAAGAGGTGATTTTGAGTTATCACCCTCGAAATAAAAAAGATTAAAGACTTTTCAATTCATTTTCAATGAAAAATTTCAACTCATCTGAAAAGGCATCCTGATCTCTCCCGTTCTCAAATGCGTTATTGGTCAAATCTATTTTTGTCTTTTCACCGTCTTTCATAACATATAAAAATAAGGCTGTACCGGTTGCCTGAAATTCTTCCGCAATTTTAGCGTTCTTTTCATCATCAACATTGACGGTTTTGAATATGACTTTCCCTTCTTTTTGTTCATCTGAGAAAAAAGTGTTAACGGTATATTTTGCGTTTTTTTCAATAGCCTTACAGGTTACACAGCGGTGGGTGCCATAGAAATCAATGACTTCAATGCGGTTGGTAGCCAGCTGAGCAGTCGCCTCTTTTTTAGTTTCAGTTGCCGAATCTTGATTAGAATCATTTGCAGCTGCGCTTTCGCTTCCACAAGAGGTCATCAGTGTCCCAATAACTAAAATAGATAGTATTTGTATTAGTTTCATCGTTTTATTTTTTACATTTTAACAACATCCTTCGTTTGAACAGCAAGAGGAGTTATTTAATAAATGAGAAGCATCTCCTTGAATTGGAAATTCTTTTCTCGCCCATTTTTCCATTCCATCTCTCATATTATAAACGGTTTTATACCCATGATTCATCAGGTAATAAACGGCCTTTAGGCTACGCGAACCACTCTGACAGGCAACAACGACTTCTTTGTCGGTTGGAATTTCCTGATATCGTTCTTCAAATTCACTCAAGGGAATGATTAATTGATTGGCAACACCAAAAGCCACCTCGTTAATTTCTTTCAATTCTCGAACATCGACTAAGATAGCTCCTTCATTTAATTTGCCCATGGTTGTAGTTGGGCATATTTCTTTTGCTCTTTCCATTATTTTTTTACTTTATTAGTTCAATAATTTCACTCTTGGTAGGGACACGACCTTTAATTTTAACTTCTTCATCTACTACGACAGCAGGAGTTGATAGTACGTTGTATTGCATAATGTCCATGATGTCCTCTACTTTGATTATTTGGGCATCACTTTCTATTTCAGCTACGGCTGCCTCGACAACTTTAGTTGTTTGTTTACACTTTGGGCAACCTGTTCCCAATATCTTAATTGTTTGCATGATTTTTAATATTTGTCTTTATCGTAAATAAACGATGAAGAACGGAAAATGTTTTGTTTTTTGATGATTATTATTGAAAAAATCATTTCATCAGTCGTTATAGGTAGGCAGCTGTGTTTATTAGTTGATTGGTCTATTGGTCAAAGGTGCTATTAAATTTCCACTAAGATGGAAGTTCCCTTTGAGTAGTCATCGCAAGTCCACTCCCATGTTTCATATAGGCTGAGTTTGTGGTTGACAACTTTAATAATGGAGGAGCATTTTCCTGTTTTAAATTCACCTTGTAAATTTTGATGCTGGTAGGTGAATAATAGATGGTTTTTTGATATGCGTCCGCTTAATGTCCCAAAAAGTATATCTCCTCCTTCATAGGTTGCCCAGATCGTTTCCCCTTTTTGTCTATAATGAAATAAGGTATCAGTACCACTTTCACCATTTGGGGTATTTTTTTGTGCCATGAATTTTTTTCCATTTAAACTAAGAGGCTTTTCTTTTTTAAAAGGGGCATCTATCCTGTCTGTTCTTGTATTAGGTTGGGATATGACCAAAAATTCCAAATCAAAAATCTGCTCATTCCTTATTTGGTGCTTAACAAAGGGGGCAATTTGTATTCCTTCTCCTGCTTTTATTTTAACCTCTTTTCCTTCAATGATGAAAATTGCCTCCCCTTGGAGTATTTGAAAAAATTGTTGAGCAAAGTGATGATAATGCTCCCGCTCTGTTGATTTTGGAGGCATCAATTCCTGAATCACACTCAAATCTTCGGACTGAACTAAATGCCATCCGCTACAACCAATTCCCCAGGTGTAATTAGGGCTATTTTGTTTTGTTCGCTTCATAGCTTTCTTTTGTATTAAGCCACTAGTGTATCAAATGTAATGCTGCCTCAAAAGAGGAAGTCACTAAAAATTTCTTTTAAATTGCCACGAATGCACGAATTTCCTTGGCTCGCCAAGGAAATTCGTGCATTCGTGGCGATGATATTAGCATTACATTTAGTACACCACCCATTTTATTTCTTACCTATACCAAAAGCTTTATTAACTGACACTTTTTGCCCTGTAATGACACTTTCGTTATTAAAGGTTTTGGAAGCTAAAAATAAAGCAATTAAAGCGTAAACGATCACACTCGCCGTCACTATCCCTAATAGTCCAAGATTATAAGAACCAGACAGCACAGATCCGATAGCCAGACAAATATTTAAAATCGGTACCATTGCTGTGCTGGCAGTCAACTCCATGCCCGGCATCTGTGATAAAATAGCCGGAATCATGATAAACATCATCATGGGTGTTACATAACTTTGAGCTTCCTTGTAGGAATTGGCAATGATGACAACTGCTAAAACCAACGCACTTAAAAATATAGTTGTAAAAATAATGATGAGTAATACAAACACCCATCCCATTGGATTTACATTAATTGCCAAACCAGACATACCTGCTACACTACTGCCTGCCATCAGTTTTACCTGAATGAACATGGCCAACATCAAACTAAGGACATTCATTAGGGCTGAAATTAGTCCAACTGTGAAAACAGCTAAAAATTTCCCAGCAATTATTTCTCTTGTTTTGATAGGGGAGATAAATAGCGTTTGCAAGGTCTTTCTTTCTTTCTCCCCTGCCGTAATATCAATGGCAATATAAATTGAACCAGTAAAAATAAAAATCAGTAAAAACATTGGTAGAAACTGCCCTAACATCTTGCCTATTTTGGCCTCCGTTGAGGAAATATCTTTTAATTCAATATCAATGGGGGTAATAAATTCTTGCGTCAATCCTTTTTTGCCTAATCTGGTTGCTAACAATCCTTCATTGTACTGAGTTAAGACCTGTTTAATTTGTTCTCCTCTTTTATTTAATAAATCTTTTGATTCATTGACATAAATAGTTGCTGTAATCGGCTTATACGGATGTAAGCTGTCAATCGTTGGCTGTAGCACTTTCAACCCAATCGTCGATTTTAAACTATCTAACATTGATTTGTCAAAACCAGATGTTTTCATTGAAATATTGTCCAGCTTGGCAAGTTCAGTGTAAATTGCCGTTCCTTCCATTTCTGGGTTGATTAATACGGTTACCTCTGTCTTAGACATTTTATCACCTTGGGATTTACCTACTTTTCCTATGATTGCAAATAATACAGGATACATAAAAAAGGGGAGTAAAATAACCAGAAACAACATCTTCTTGTCTCTTATTACCTCTAATAATTCTTTTTTGAATATGGTGGATATAATTTTTTTCCTCATGATTTTCGTTTTTGTTAATTGAAATGATTAGGCTTCAACCAGATTAAAAAAGGCATCTGCAAGGTAGGTGGAATTAGTGCTGGATTTGGCTTCTTCCATGGTGCCATTAAATGCAAGTTTTCCATGGTTGATAATAGCAATTTGGTCACAGAGTCGCTCTACTTCATCTAAATGATGAGTCGAAAAAATAACTGTTTTTCCCTCTTCGGTTGCCATTTTTTTGATAAACTGAAGCACAAATTCGCTAGACATGATGTCCAGCCCGGTTGTTGGCTCATCAAGAATCACTACTTCTGGGTCATGAACAAGCGTTCTTACGATTGATACGCGTTGTTTCTGTCCGGTGGATAATTTTTCGCACAATTGATTTTTGAATTCATCAATTCCAAATGCTTCTGCAAGGTGTTGAATCCGTTCTTTTAAAATGGATTCTTCTACTTCATATAATCGCCCAAAATAGGTGAGTAATTCATAGGGTTTTAACCTCCTGTATAAATCCATTTCGCCCGTTAAAAAGCCTAGTTTTTTTCTTGCCTCCTCCGTTGAATCTTCCATGGAAAATCCACTGATGAATGCATCCCCTGATGTTGGTTTTAATAAACCGGCCAACATTCGCAAGGTGGTTGTTTTACCGGCTCCGTTGGGACCGAGTAGCCCAAAAACTTGTCCTTTGTTTACTTCAAAGCTTAATTCATCTACGGCTTTTACAGTACCAAAATCCTTTGTTAAATTGTTTGCTTTAATTGTAATATCCATATTCTTTTTTCATTTTGTTGAGTAAATATAATGGAAGTTTGTTCGATTAAACACTTAAAATCGATGAATATTTGAAAATAATAGATGAGTGTCAAAATACTTTTTTTAATCATTAAACAAAATAAACTACCTTTGTCGGGCATCAAAGTTATACCGTCATGGCAAAGAAATATCAAAAACACGCTTATTTGGAACGACCAAACGTTGGTTCTTTTGGCAGAAATGAATGGGCAATTATTGGCGCTCCCTGTGGGGATATAAAAGAATTAGCAACTAATTTGATTCAAAAATTAGCTCCTATATTTAAAGTAGCTTATGTCGATGCCGATCATCACAGTGTAGCAGCGCCTTCTTCTAACACAATGAGTGCTGCCGCTGATATGATATATACGGATAAAATTACCCACCATCAATTTGAAATTAAAGAGCAGTTGAATGAATTTCAACTTCGACCATTATTCAAAAACCAAGACCTCATCCTTCTTAATGGTAATCATTTTACTGGGAAAAATCAAATTGTCATTATTGATCCTCGTAAAAAGGCTTCTTTGGAAAAAAAATTAGACCAGCTTACTAATGTACAAATGATATTGCTGACTGATGATAATACCGAAGTATATGATTTTTTAGCAAAATATATGCGGGGGATGATGATGCCAATATACTCCATTCGCGATATAGAAATGATTGCCCAGTTTATTCAATTTAAAATGAAAGAAGATACCCCTCCTGTATATGGGCTAGTCCTTGCCGGAGGTAAAAGTTCCCGTATGGGAGAAGA
>CAZNCI010000163.1:0-8404 GCA_964571475.1 uncultured Saprospiraceae bacterium
TTGGTAAAGAGTAGGCGAAAAAGAGCAAGTTTAATATGTGTGTTATTTAGTTCTTAAGACACTAGTGTTAAGCCCGAATACGTTTCACCATCAGGCCTCCCAGTCCCACTCCTACACATCCGGCCAATACCCACCACCAAAAATGATTTGGTTGAGGCGTATGTTCACTGCCAATAAATACAAAACCAGCCCAATAACCGGGGGAGGCATGAATATCATCGGTGGCGGCCAGATAATTCAATTTGGCCTGGCGTAAAGCGGTGGATTTTTGTCCATTATTTTTTTGTAATGCGTCGTAAAACGAAGAGAATAATTCAGCTGTTTGCTGATTCTTTACCTTCCACAGGCTGGAAATCAGGCTACTCACTCCGGCATAGGCAAATCCGCGTGAAAGGCTCATCACCCCCTCCCCTTTTTCCAACTTCCCAAGGTTGGTTTCACAAGCACTCAGTACGACCAGCTCTGCGGATAAATCCAGTGTGTAAATTTCAGGCAGCGTCAGGATACTATCTTCAAAATAAATCCGTGGAAGTGTTCCATTTTTATCGGCATCGGCATGGGTAAACAGATGGATATAACGATATTTTTGAGCTTCCTGAATAAAATGATGTTTAGTCGCCTGCCCCCCGCCCATCAGCTCGTAATGGTCAAATCCTTTTATCCGCAGGGCATTTACATCAAGTGCCGGAAGCCCCCAGTCGGTCTTCGCAAAATCAGGTGCGACGACCAATAAAGAAGGATCGACAAACGCCTGTTTGTTTTGTGTCAACAATACCGCAGCGGAATAGGCATACCGAATATTTTTATGCTTCAACAGATAATCCAAATTTTTAAAAATCGGATTTTCTACCATTGTTGTCACCAATGCTTCAAAAGGAATGGCTGCCAGTCTGCCATCCGGTACAATAATCACTTCCTCAAAATCATTAATCATTGCGGGAGCTAATATTTTTTCATAAAAATCAACTGCCGTATTTTGGTAGTGTTCTGCTCCGACATTCCATCTTTTTTCGGCCGAAAAATTTTCGGCAAAAGCCAATAAGCTTGCATTAAAATCTTCGTCTCTGGGGATACTAAAAAAATGTACCGCCCTGTTTTTTATCAAGCTAAATCCAAATAAATAATCTGTCGCCAAGACGTATTCCACGAAAACAGTTTTTGTATCCAACAAAAGAGAATCCCTGACCAAATCCGCCAAATCATGCTTTTCTTCCGAATGCAATCGAGCCATATAAGCTGCTTGTTTTTTCAATTGTTGCTTCATCCCCCTCAATTGCTGTGAAAGGAGAACACTTTGCCGGTTCAAGACTTCCTTTTCCCCAGATTCCTTTTCGTTTTCTGAGGACAAACCCTGCATTTTTGCTTCTATTTTTGACAATTCCTTTTCCAATAGATCAATGGAGTTCAAAACACCCTGATCATCACTCATTTTTTTCCGAATTAAATAATCTGTCACCCCTTCTAATAATACATTGGCTTTGCCTCCCTCTGCAATATCGAAAGCCAGTAAAGCGTATTTTTCTTTCCCCGTTAATCGTTGTAGTTTGGCACAAATATCAAGAGCCGTCTCCCTTCTTTTCCGATTCAAATTTTGGAACTTCACCTTGGAGCTGGCGTGTAATTGAGCGGTGCTTAGCAATTGTTCCTCCGCAAAACAAAGTTGCAAATTATCCAGCGCAAGTGATAAGTAACGATTGGGGGATGTTTCCTTTTCAGCCAGTTGTTGATACGTTGATGCTTTACCTTCCAATGATTCAAGAATCGTATTTTCAGGGATCAGACTATCTCGCAAAGGAGACTGGTGGATCTCCAGGGTATCGATTCCGGGCAAAACAGTAAATAAAGCCTGTTGATAATACGATAAGGCTTTTGCTTCCTGCTGTTGCAAACGGGACAAATCTCCTAATCGAACGTATATTTTCCCAATTTGCCGGCTTCGTTTAGGATAGAATTCAAGCCCAAATCGCAATGCCTGCTGGAGGTCATTCGTCGCCTTTTCATACCGTTTCATTTTACTCTCGATCTCTCCTTTGACGGAATAGGCCGTCATCAAAAAAGGAGCACCTTTTTCCAATTTACCACCCAGTTCGATCGCCTGTTCAACATCCGACATGGCGCTGCTAAGTTTATTCATATGCAAAAAACAATTTGCTCTATTTTCCAAAACAATCGTCTTGGTTCTCGCAGATAAATCTGGGTAGTCCAATTGTTTCGAAAAAACTTCAATGGCCTGCTCCATATTCCCCATAGTCGTCAATAAAATACCATAATCCGTAGCTGTCTCCGCCATTCTTTGTTTCATACCCAATTTCGAAAATTCGTTTTGCGCAAGCAAATGCAAAGAAGCCGCACTTTTATAGTCCTCCAATCGGGTATAAATATTAGCCAATGGGATATAAATCGCGCCAATGACCCATCCTTTTTCAAATTTATAATTAGATTGTTCCAATTTTTGATACCCATCAAAAGCCGCCTCAAAGGCATTTTTAGCGGCGGCAATCTTCCCCTGATCTCGAAGAGATTCCCCCAGGTAGGAATTTAAATCGCTCCAACACTCCAATGCTTCATTTTCATAATTTTCGGCATCGGATTTGCACACTTTTAGGGGATAAGCCAAATACTTTTCCATCCAGGCCAAATTTGCTCTATTTCGCTTGGAATACGCCTCCGAATCCTTATAATAATAGCCTATTTCCTCCCAGGGAAATTTATAGGCACAAAAATCTTTGCTACCCGACAATTCAGCAGCTTTCAGGGTAAAAGCCCATGCCTTTTCCTCATTTTCCTCATCAACCGCTCTTTTTGCCAGTCGAATTAAGGAATCAAGCTTCATTGCCTTTGTCTGCCCAATAGCCAAAGCCGAATAGCCCAAAAAACATAAAAAAATGAGGTGTCGCATATTTTTGGGGGAAAGATACGCTTTTTTAGGAGATTACGCCTGCCATTTGAAGCAAATCAGGGCAAGCCCACCAAATTAAAAAAAGATTCTCACCTATTCAGTACCCCTATATCTTATATCTCAAAAACACCCGAAAGCCATCATTCCACTGGAACTCAGAAATACCGGCAGCGGTCAGGTGCACAGGCGTTTTTTCTCTAAAGACAAAATAGGAAGCCCCGAGTGCCAATCCATTTTTTTGGGTTCGACCGAATAAGATCTTCAGTGCACCTCCATAACGCAAGGCGCTAAAGGTATCGGGCTGTTCGCCAAGAAGGAAAAAAGTTCTGTTGTTAAATTGATTAGCGGAAACTAATACGCCGCCCTCCAAATCAAGCCCTACTCTCAAAAAGGGTAAAAGGTCGATCTGGGGCGTCAAATTAGCGGTTAAATGATTGAACCGGTAAATAGACTCTTCCACGCCGGGTTCATCCGTGTCAAAAACATAGGCTGTACGGCTATATTTAATCCCAACATCCATACTAATTAACTGGGTTGGCATAAGCCGTGAGATACCCAGACAGAGGTATTTATTGTCAAAAGCCGGGGTCAAATTGGCTACTTTCCATTTAACGAGCGGTTTGGAAGGGAAAACGGCTCCTAATTCCAAGGTAAATCGAGCTGCTTTTTTCAATCGCACTTTTGATCTTTTGGTGATGACATTTTCATTGGAGTCGAAGTAAATATTGGCACGACTTTTAATCACTTTTGGTGCTTTTTTACCTGTTTTGATGGTATAGGTGACAGACCCCTTTGTGTCTTTTTTTCTGCGCCCCTTTTCGCCTGTTCCGGCAAGGGAAATACCTTCAAAATTAAAAACCAAGCTATCCGGATAGGCTTTATAATAAAAAAAAGAATCTTTTTCTGAGACTAAGTTCGAGGACCTGCCTATTCTTGCATCCAATACCTTCAACGAGGTAAAATCCATTTTTCGGGAAATATCGGAAATGATTTTTATTTTTTTAGCTGGTCCATTTCCGTTATTTTGAAAATTTATTTGAAATTTAATGGGCTCATTTTTTTTCCATGGCAACATGAATTTTCGGTTCATCCGACCACGGTTATTGGCAGCTAGTATATTATTGGGGTCGTGGGAGGAAACCAACTGAATTTCGAGTGGAAACCTTTCGTCAAGCACCCTATTCGTTTGATCGCGCAACCTCAACATCACCTCCGTTCTCACCGTCGTATCCGTCATCGCTTCGTTTGTCTTCAGTACAACAAAAATATTGCGCACCTCTCCCGGTTGAAAATTGGTAAATTCAAATACTTCCTTGCCGGCGAAATCATTTTCTCCAGCCTCCTCTTCCACCTTTTCGGTAACCAGATCAGGCATTGGATAAAGTGAGGCAAGGGCGTTACCCCATAATTCCAACATACCTAAGGTCTGTCTCGTTTCTCCGTTATACATACGGGGCGATTGCTCTATGGAGAAGCACTCGCTACAGCTACTTTCCTGATTATAATAGAAATCAAGCTTGCCGTCTATTGTCTCGCTGGTTGTATTTTTGTACGACAATATAGCCACAAAATTCTCCCCGGCTTTTGCCTCCTGATTGGTTTGGACACGAACAGATTTTTTGCTGAATTTCCGGCTCTTAAAAGGATGGGCATCTGAAGGAGATGATCCGGTTGTCCGATTCCCTCCGCTATTGAAAGCAATCGAACTTTTAGCGTGTTTGCGGTTACTGGTACCGGTATCTGTATAGGTATAGGTTGCGAAAAGCTCTGCCTCATAGGGCGTGTATTGAACGCTATTGTAAATATGAACGGGAGCATCATCGAAGCTGTAATTCCCGTCTCCAAACAACCATAAAAATTTAGCCTTAGGCTTGTGTCGCTCTCCCGGTATGGGTTGTAATTCGGGGATGCCTGTGGCTTCAAAAGCTATTTTATTTTCATAACCATTTACTTTTGACCAACGGATGGATTCCTGCGCCTGAAGCAATAAAGGCAGACAGGAAATAAATAATAAATTAAGCATCGTCCTCATTGTATTAAACGTTTTAATTATTTATAAAATTAGGTTCCTACCAAAATTTCAACAAATTTCAGCCATGCTTCCATCCAAAACAAAGGAAGCATTTTTAGTGTACTTTACGATAAAGGGGGAGGTAATTAAGTAGATTATTGGGTACGAATATAGTAAAAAAAGTGGACAGCACCAAAAGTACCATCCACTCTATTCAGGAATTACAATAAATTAATCAACAATTTTCATAAAACGCTGGGTAGAATCACTACCATCTTCATTCACTATGTGTAATAAATAAAGCCCTTCTGTTAATTTAGAAATATCTATGGAAGCTTCCCGTTCAGGGTAAGTTGCCTCCCGCATCGAGCGACCTGTTTGATCCATCAAAGTTACCTGATGTTTTCCTGCTTTCGCAAATTCTACAATCAGGTAAGACGATGCCGGATTTGGATACACATTATCTGTTGTGGCAGCATTTGAAAAATACCCTTCCACCTGATTACTTAATACAAATTGCCCATTTTCGAACAATCCAACCACTCGATAATAATTCGTAAATGCAACTGGATTTTCATCTCTAAAGGTAAATTCACTCATCCCAATTGCTGGCTCTATGGCTCCGATGGTTGTCCATACCTCCTGATCACTACTTCGCTCAATAATGAAGTGGGTCACCTCTGTTACATCAAAATTCCAGGAAAGATCATAGGCAGTATTACCAAGCATTGTTCCTGATAAAACAACTCCAATTGGAGTATTTGGGCAAAGTCCGGGAGTCCATGATGTCACTCCGCCTGCAGTTTGTGCAAAACAAGCGTTAGAATAGGTAATGCCATTACACCCACAAACCGGGGCATATTCTAAAGTACAGGGATTATTTGTAATGAGCGAAGGATCAATACAGTTAACATTAGCGCAATCAATTGTGATCGTTTCACAATGTTTGGCTATGCCATCAAAGCACAGTTCTCCTGCGTCGTTTAGCCTTGCCACCTCCATACATATTTCGTAAGTGCCGTTGACCAGACCAGTCAGAAATAAGCTATCCAACCCACCGGTAGAAGTATTGATTAATACTCCTGCGCTAGTTGTCACTGTCCAGTCTATTTTATCGCATTCATGGGTTTTATAGGGAAAGATAGTAACATCCGGGCACATAATATCCACTGAGAACCCAGCATCAACATCATTCAGGTACTCATCATAAATACCACAATCACAATTAGAAACACCACAATCAGGTATCTCCAATTCCAGCCCATCTACGTGGCAACACCAACCGGATTCATCCATAATAACGACTTTGTAATTCAGTATATCTCCGGGATTCACACCACTAATGATAGCAGTCAATGTCGTTGACGCCCCACTCGTAAGTAATACATTAAAGAAATTGGGCGTAACCACCGCAGTAACCGGGCTATTTACGATGATAGCAATATCGGTCGAGGTAATCGAAGGATTGGTATTGTTCTGAACGGTGAAGGTGAAAGAGTAAGTACCATCCGCCGTACAAGTAATTTCTTCGTCATAAACCAACAAACATGGTTCGCATTCAAATTGGAGTTCCTCTCTACAAACGATGACTTCCTCACCAGTTGCCGGATCAACGGCATACCAATTAAAAATAATCGTCTGTCCTCCCATCATCGTCACCCCATCCAGGCAGAAAAACAGCTCGGCAGAACTGCCCATCGGAACCGTTCCTCCTGTTGGAAGCCAATCAATGGTTGTCAATGCGGCATTGGCGGTTGGCAGCCAGGTACTTCCTCCTGAATAAGTACTAAAATAAACACCCGGTGTCTGAATAACTGCTTCAATTCTCGTAAAGAAATCAGGACAATAATCATTATTTGCCAATATTTCGTAGCAACAACCTTCATCGGATTGTGTACTTACCGCCTCTAACCCGATCGCTTCACATGGTTCATTGGGCATCAAAGTGATACAGTGCATAAAGTGGCAACATTCTCCTTCATCACTCAATAAAACCACATTGAAACAAACCTGCGTAGGTTGAGTGATGGGATTGGGAGGAGTAATGGTTAAATTAAAAGCACCGCCGGTATTAGCTGCAGCCAAAGGAAGGGCAGCCGAAGATGCTGACGTCCAAAACTGCTGACTAAAAGTATAACCGGCAGGAAGCCCGTTTATCACAACTGAAGTCACGGTCTGGCCGCTATTGTTGGTCAAATAAAAGGAATAATCGTAAGCTGTTGCAAATCCGCAATTACTCTCTAAGCGTTCTTCAACGATTTCGCCACATTCATTCTCACAATTGCCAAATTCTACATAAAGCACCTCTAGTTCTCCCAATTGAATGGTATCTGATCCGGTAGCAGGATTACTCGGCGTCCAACCGGGTTGATTGACCTCCTTGACGATATAATCCCCGGCAGGCACATTATTAAAGGTATAAAAACCAAAGACATCCGTCACCGTTGTTGCAATCACCGTATTATTCAAATCACATAGTTGGATGGTCCAGCCCGGTAAGCCCGGATCGACAGCCAATCCACTCCGCTCTCCATCACATTCCGTATCTTGGTATTTGATTCCGGTAATGGTTCCGTTCGGATTACAACACCTGGAGGTGATTAATGAAGGACCTTTGACACTACCCTTCGCGGCTATTCCCGAAGCAATCCCAAAACTATTTCGCAAATCTACCCGAATACAATACTGCCCGGCATCCAATACGACATTCACATGGACAGAATCTGCCGGAAATTGGAAATTATAAGGCGTTGAGGTATTAGGTGGTTGAGATAATAAAGGGATGATTAAATTACCCATATCATCCACCAAATAAGCTTCCGCCTGATCATCCGCCAACACACTCAAATCAATCGTCATCTCACTTTGGTCACCACATACACAAAAGCAGGTCTCAAAACCATGTGGTGCCAGAGGAGCATCGTTATTGGTCACATTCGCCGCTATTTGGTAAGGAGATAACCATCCGACATTCGGCCAGGTCGCCCAGGCAGAATTTGGCTGAATAACAATAGCTGGTCTGGGTACAGATAATCCAACATCCGGCGTATCATATACGTGCCATAAGGCATCATAACTTCCTGCCGGATAAACGGTATTAGTATTGGGATTTACTCCTGTGTTTAAAAGAATAATATCTGTCCGACATTCGTCTGTCCCACATCCATCCTGGGCAAAAACACTAGCTATTCCCACAAAAAAGATAAACAAAAGCGTAAAAATTTTAGTATTCATAATATAAGGTTACTTTGTTATACCTACTCTGTTTCGACAAGGCGTCGCGGCTTTTCAGTATGCGCCGATTGACCTTATATCAAGAGAGGAATAAAATTGTTACCCAATGGGATTAAAATGCTGGAATTGCTGACTATACCCCAAGTGTCGGTGTGAATGCCTAACCGACCCAAGGAGGTTAGGTTCACGCTGACACTGGTGGCTTACTCATCCCCCTGTTTTCCACAGGGTAATGATTTTTTTAGGTTTCAAACAATGCA
>CAZNCI010000164.1:0-4509 GCA_964571475.1 uncultured Saprospiraceae bacterium
AGATATTCTGATGCGAATTGACTTAGGAAAAGTTTATCAACTAACTGAATTTGATCTTGCAGAAAGTATCATCAGCGGTATTAAAATAGACCATTGGAATGATTTTGGAGAATTAATCGAAAAAATAAATGTTACCAGACAAATGACATTATTTTAAATAAAGATAACCGAAATAGTAGTAAACAGGAACGTTATAGTCCGCATAATATTAGTGGTAAATTAAAAAATACGACTTCCGAAATCAGCTACTATGCTTATACAAACCTTTATGCAGGTATTAACTTACAATACAATGGTAAAATATTTTTGAAATAATACATTTATTGAATAAATTTGCTTCAGTTTTAATTAAAATCGACATAAATACTACACTAGAATGACCAAACTCACCCTAGGTTTATTTTTGCTAACCCTCTTCTCATTTAATGACCTTACTGCCGCGCAGGAGTTTCTCTCTACCAAGGCAGAAAGGGGCGATGGTATTTACTCCCTATTGCGAAAATACGAATTGGATGAATACCCTTGTAATCTAAAAAAATTCTACCAGCTCAATAAACTCAAGCGAAATGCCCACCTCAAAGCCGGAAAAGCGTATTTAATTCCCATCCTTATTTATACTTATAATGGCAAAACCATTCGCTCCTCTATTAATAAGAACGACTGGGATTTAGCCGTTTCCATTCAGAACTATAATGTAAGAATGTTTGAGTTGGAGCTCAAAGAGCAATCCTTTAAAAAAGATAAGGTTTTATGGGTTCCTTTTCACTATCTCAATTGCCCGGAAAGTTCGACCCGCCCGGCTCCTCCAAAGGATATTACCGGAGGAATTACAGCCCACGGTCGCAATTTTCCCATTTTTGGAACAAAATACGCCAAAACACCACTCACCGATACTAAATTAAAAGGACAAGTCTATTATATCGTATCCGGTCATGGCGGACCAGACCCCGGCGCTATGGCTAAAAGGGGAAATTATAACCTCTGCGAGGATGAATACGCCTACGATGTAGCCCTACGCCTGTGTAGAAATCTGGTCGCCCATGGCGCGACGGCCTATATGATTGTCAGAGACCCCAATGATGGCATTCGCAATGATCGATTTTTAAAATCGGACTCAGATGAAGTATTATGGGGTAACCAAAAAATGAGCACGGTGCAGAAAACCCGGTTATTCCAACGTTCCGACATCATTAATGAATTATATGACAAGCATGAGAAACAGGGTGTTGTCGTTCAAAAGATGATCTGTATCCATGTCGATTCCCGTAGTAAACGCGAACGAACGGATTTATTTTTCTATTATCAACAAAAAAACAAAGCCGGGAAAAAACTCGCTGAAGCCATGCGAAGGACTATTAATTCCAAATATAAAAAATACCGTAAAAAAGGACAATACCTGGGAACGGTCAGCAGCCGCGACCTCCACATGTTAAGGGAATCAAAACCATTGGGCATCTACGTTGAAATGGCCAACATCAAAAACACCGCTGACCAGCAACGCATCGTCCTCGAAAGAAACAGGCAGTTAATCGCCGATTGGTTATTTGAAGGTTTAGTAAAATAACTATTGGTTTCAACCTTTAATCAGGGCAATCACATCGAAACTGATGCCTTGTAAAATATGTAATAATTACGGGAGGAAGGACTGATTTCGTCATGATTTTTGCAAAAGCAAAAATCACGCCAAAATCAATTAAAACGCTGATGCTAAGTCCCCGCCTTAAAAGGCGGGGCAAAAAAAGGCGGGGCAAAAAAGGCGGGGCAAAAAAGGCAGGAGCAATCATAAAGCCTGTTATTTCAATTTGATGCGTTTGCCCTAAGGAATGAGTTAAAAATAACTATCCATTCTTAACCATTAATAATTTCCAATAATTTTTCCATTTCCCGCTCAGGATTGCGCCACCATTTTACCGGCCAGATAGGGACAATGACCTGACCATGGCTTAAACTGCGAATTTGTGACTGGTATTCCTCTTCAAAATCAATAGCGGGTGTTCGGGAGAAACTACCATTCGGCAAAATTAGTATTTCCTGCTTTTTTTCTTTCCCTTTAATAATAAGATAATGCCCCTTTGACTGCAACTCCTCCTCAGTAAAATAAACTGCCAGTGCATTTTTCAAATAGGTAATGAAAGGGCTTTCCTCTATTTCAGGTTTTGGTTTCCTGGTCAAATGTTTGCCCAATAACATCGCCACAAATGACGCCGCCTTTTCTTTTTCCTTATGAAACATAAACTGCTCTTTTTCCGATAAGGAATGTACAATAATTAACCGGTTTAATGCCCGCCCATAAAGTACCTTAATCACCTGCTCCCACTCAGAGAGTTCACTGTTGGTAAAATAAGCCGCCTTATGGAAAGTAAGCCCTGCAATAACAATATCAAATTGCTGCCCCAATAACTCTTCCGTTGTGACTACGACCATCCCATTTCGTTCCAACTGAAGGACTATTTCGTAGCCCGGCAAACGCTGTTGCTTAATGGTCAACAAATTTTGATAAATCAACGCCCTTTGACTGGCGGTAAAACAAACAATCGCAACAGAAGGCAACTTCCGGCTTGGTGTCTTCTTAATATCATTTAGCAAACGGATTAACTCTGAAGCTTCGATCTCATTTTGCCGGGTACCTTCATCATAAAAACCGCTAACGGGACGCACTTCTATCTCAACATTTGGGGATTTACCTGCAACCACCTCCAAAACCACCTCCTTAACACCCTGCGACCTAAGCAAATTAGTCAATGCAAAATCATTCTCCGTCTCTTCAATCAACGTACTGAATACAACGATCCTTTTGGCTTTCGCAAATAAAGGAATAACATCCTCTTCCAACAACTGCCCCTCCTCCAACAACAAATAATCGAAGGTTAAATCGGGTACACATAACCAATTATCAAGCTGTGAGGTGGCCGACAAACAAATTGGATTCAAATCCAATATTGGTTCGTGCAATGCGCTAAGTAAATCCTCCATCTCATTTTCGTCATTGGAAGATACCACCTGATTAAAGGTCTTTTTTAAATTTGTTTTCAATTCATTGATTGCTGCTTCGGCTTTTTCCTGCCAAAGGGTAGGCAGCATGATTTTTGCCTGTTCCAAGAGCCGTTTTTTTGCCTGATGCAGCCCTTCCATATCATAGATAGAATGGGGCATCAGGGGATTTTGATGACTCGCCAATAAATTATAATAATACCAGCTTTTAAACGCATTGGGCCAATTATTGGGTTTGACTTTTGTCAATGCTTTAATGACTCTTCTCGCCTCTTGTGACAAAGAATACCACAGGCTTTGCCAATCAAAAAACAGGTCAAAATCCCGGAGGTGATAATCCGTTTCATCCAATTGCCCCAAAATTTCCTCCAGGTACTTTTGTTTTTTGGACAAAGTCAACATATTGGCAGAAAAAGGAAGGTGATACAACCCGGTTCCGTTAAGCTCCTCAACATAGGCATCCACCTCCTGCTCCAACTCCAAAATAGGCTGTTCAAACTGACGTAAACTCACCTGTACGGTCTTTGAACTAAGCCTCACCAATTCATCCTGCACCTTTCCCCCAATTGATTGCCACCAATGATCTAAGGCATTTTGGTAGTTATCTATTCCGGTCAAAAAAGATTTCAGGGAACTTTTCTTTTCTTCAAAAGAAAAATCAAAATATTCCTTGCGGTTATGCGCTGTTTCTAATAAATGAAAATCAGCATACATTTTTTCCCTTGCCGTAAGAATTTCCTTATACTTCTTTTGGATCAATCCATTAATCTTCAAGGCCCATCTTCCCGCATCAAACAAATCATCATCATAACGCGTATCAAAATCATAAGCCTGATCCTTAATATCTGCTATTTGATCCTGAAGACGATAATAATATTGACTATAATAGGTCATTAATGCGTCGGAATAGGCATTGCGCTGGATGATAATTTTACGTTGTAAAGCCGCACCTTTTTCTGTATAATAATGAACCTTTGCTCCTACAAACCGCTTGCCTTCTACGACCGATTGATGGACAAATATTCCAGCATTCAAATTACGTAAAGGATGTTGAATAGTCCCCAGTTTTTCAAATATTGGCCGAGCTAACAGAATAGCATCAATCATTTTATCCAATTCCTTTTCTTCAAAGGAAAAATCATCTGCCTGTAAATAGCTATCTAATAATTGCCATTCCTCCTGTTGGTTGTATTTGAGGAATAAACCGGCAATTTCTTCCCAGTTTTGCCGCCCGTAAATATGCACCCTTGTGGATTGATAAGCAGCATCCATTTTTCTTTTTAGCCGCAAATATTCATGAAGTAAAATCTGATAAGATTTATCCTCTTTATTGGGCGTATTTTTATTTTTTTCGCGTAATCGGGCTATCAATATATTCTTCCAAAGTTCAAAATCATTATAAGCATCTTGGAACAAAAAATTCAAGGAAGAAAACCCATCTATTTCCAGTAAAGCCTGAATTGCTTTCAGGTTATTCAACCGTGGAGAAATAACTAAGGATTTCCCCCCTTTTAATAA
>CAZNCI010000164.1:4609-8391 GCA_964571475.1 uncultured Saprospiraceae bacterium
GGTAGGAAATGGCAATAAAGTAGGTCGTTCACCGGTACTCCCCAGTAACATCTCTTTTGAAAGACAATTAATAAATTCCAAAAAATCATTCCGGCCTAAATGCTCTTCCTGCTGAATGCGAAGGACTTCCTTTTGACATTTCGCAAAGCCATTTCGCGCCAAAAGATCCATCAAAAACGGGTTGACCTCCAAATGATCCTGCTTCAAAGCGGTAATCGTCCAATGCCCCTGCTGCTTTGAAGGCGTCAACTGAATACGCTGAATAAAAATGGGCATAGCGATTATTTCCTCCTCTTTCACATCCAACAATAATGGATAACCCACCGCCAGAATTTCCTGTCCCAACACCTGACGGGCATTTTGGGCAGCGACATAAAGATGAAAAAGTTGCTGGCTCACTTCCGGGGACAATTGGATTTCACATTGCAATCCATCATCATCCAAAAAGGCCGTAATGAGGGTGTTTGCAAGTGTGGGATTACCTGCGGTTAATTGTGCTACATCGAGGAGGTTATTATTCTCTGCTGTGAACACATCCAGATATTGCCCGTACTTTGGAATTGAATCTTTTTTCATCTTTATGTATATATGGCTAAAAAGTAATTATTTTTACTTCGCCTTAGGCACTTTTGCGTCACCGACCTGCTTCCCGTTTTTAAAGGTGTATTCCAGTGCTACATTTCCTTTGTCGTCATAGTAGCGCATATAACCATCCTGTTTTCCCATTTTATAGGTAGCTTCCATTTTGGGGCTCTCATCCCTTTGGTTCAGCTCCCTGTAAACGCCATCCAAAAGACCATCCACATAATTGGCTGTTTTGATAATCTTCCCTAATTTGTACTGTCCCCAATGCCCGTGCAATTTATTGTTTTTGTAATTAGACTGCACTTCTACCTGCCCACGTTGCGTATATTCAAAATAAAGACCATTGTACTCCCCATCGACATAACTAATGATGTATTTGGGAAAATCAAAGGTCTTTTCATAAATTTTCCATGCCCCCTGTTTTTTCCCATCCTTCATAAAGCCCTGCTCCAGAATATTACCATCTGCATTCCTTTTAGTGGCCAGGCTCAGACCATTCCCTGCGTCTTCCATTTCATATTCATGTGTATTGATAGGAGCAGAAACCTTAACCGTTGGAGCAACGGCCTCCTGTCCACCTGAATTATTATTACATGCATAAACCATCACAGTTAATAGTAATAAGATAATCTTTTTCATTGCTAAATATTTTTATTTTGATTAAATTAAATAATTATGATAAAGAATGAGTCAAAAATAACTATCCATTCTTAACTGCTTCTTTTGCCCTTATTTCCCACTCTACCTGGGCAAGCCGAATAGACAGGTTTAAAATCAGTCACTTATCTCGATAAGCCTGTCGGACCGCCAGGCGGGACTCCCGCTTTAAAAACGAAAACTAAGAACAAAATAATCGGGTAAAGAAAGAACATTTATTTATATCTCATTCCAAAACATTGACAAAACTATAAAAGAAAGAGCTGTCAAATTATTACAAAACACATTTGAGTCCCTAACTTCGCAGCCCTTCTATCTCCGCAACAGACTTCTCAAGTGGCGTTCCCAAAATACGATGCCCCTGTTCGGTTATCAATACATTATCTTCTATCCTAATCCCGCCAAAGTTGCGATAAGCAGCTAATTTTTCATAATCGATAAAATCTTTAAATTTACCTTCACTCTGCCACAAATCTATCAGCTCAGGGATAAAATAAATCCCCGGTTCAACCGTCAGGACGAAGCCTTTTTGCAATTTTCGCCCCAGTCGCAAATAAGCCAGGCCAAATTGATCGCTGCGTTTCACTTCCTCATCATAACCAACCAAATTCTCGCCTAAGTCTTCCATATCATGTACATCCAATCCAATCATGTGCCCTAATCCATGTGGAAAGAACAAAGCATGAGCCCCCTGATTAATCGCTTCATCCACATCTCCCTTCATAATGCCCAAATCGCGTAATCCATCTGCCAATATTTTGGCAGCTCCCAGATGAATATCTTTATAAGCCACACCGGGCTTTAATTTAGCAATTGACTGCACCTCTGCCGCCAGCACCAATTCATAAATTTCTTTTTGTTGTTGAGTAAACTTCTTGGAAACCGGAAATGTCCGCGTTAAATCACCTGCATAATGCATTCCGGACTCTGCCCCCATATCCGCGAGGACCAAATCCCCTTGCTTTAGCATATTCCCATGGTAATGATTGTGTAAAGTCTGCCCATCTTTTGATAAAATAATAGGATAAGACAATCGCGTACCGGCGCCAATGGCAATCCCCTCTCCTATTCCAGCCAAGACAGCCTCCTTCATCCCCGGTTTTGCCCCCTGAATAACTGCACGGTGCATGGCGACACTGATATTTACCGCCTTTTCCATTTCGACTACCTCTTCATCTGACTTCACTGAAGCGAGAGAAATAACCCCCTTAATCAAAGGCAGAGAAGCCCCAGATTGTACGTCATCAATAGACATACCCAGCAATCGACTCAATCGAATCACATTATCGCCACGATAAGGAGGAAGGTAATGCACTTTTTTATTGTTTTTCAGTACATCAGCTAATTCCGATAATGGCTGCACAGATTCGATACCACTTTTAGCGGCCAAGGCTGCCATGGAAGGCTGTTGCCCCATCCAAATAATGGAGTCAATCGTCAAATCATCCCCAAACAGGGTAGTTTTTCCACTTTTAACATCTAAGACTGCCACCAAATCAGGCTGGTCAATTCCAATGAGGTATAAAAAATTACTATCCTGACGAAATGGATAAATATTATCTTTGTAATTCATTGGGCTATCAATATTCCCCAATAACAAAACGACTCCATCATTTAGTAACTCAACTAAATCAGCTCTTCTCTTTTGATAGATTTTTGCTTCAAACATCATATTATTTTCTTTTTTCTAATTCGTCTCTAATAATCGCAGCCTTTTTATAATCTTCCTCATCCAGAGCGGTCTCCAATTCAGCCAAAAGCTCATTCACATCTAATACTGAATAGGGTGGTTCTTCGGGCTCTTCTTCCAATTCTTCCTCCAATGCTTCCTCTTCGAATGCTTCCAACTCTACGAATCCCTCCCATTCCATTCCCGCTCGACTCAGAACCTCCTGATTAGTGTAAATGCCACAGCCAAATCGCACCGCCAGAGCGACGGCATCAGAAGATCGCGCATCAATATGTATAAAGGATCCATCATCCATTTTGACAACCAACTTTGCATAGTAAACATCATCCTTCAATTCGGTAATTTGCACCTCAAACAAATCCCCCTTCATCCCAATAATAATCCGCTTCATCAAATCATGTGACATTGGTCTTGGCGTAAAAATTCGTTCTATCTCCATAGCAATTGCCCGCGCTTCAAAGCCCCCCATTAATATGGGCAAATGTCTTTCCCCATTGACCTCTTTAAGGACAACGATAAAGCCATTTTCTTTGCTACCACTCGATGTGATTGCCACAATTGTCAACTCTATTTTACTCATAAAAACAATGGTCTCTATAAAAGATTATCAAAGATAAGAAAATGAAGATTGAAATCAAAATAGAGCATGAGAATTAAAATGAAAATAAAAACCTGAGTAAGTTCAAACTGGTTTCAGAGCATCTTCCTCTATACCGCTAATACAACTATTCGTCTTCCCCCCCTATCGCTTTGGCGTTCTTCACTACCTGTTGCCAGCGGCATTAAACAGCACCCTAAAGCGCTAGTGTCTTAAGAACTAAATAACACACATATTAAACTTGCTCTTTTT
>CAZNCI010000165.1:0-8385 GCA_964571475.1 uncultured Saprospiraceae bacterium
AAAAATAGCAGCAATTCCAGATGTGGATTATTTTTTTGTTTCAGTCAAGAGAAAGATTGATTTTTATTGCTAGATTTTGTTGTATATTTGGGTAATCAACAGAAAGCTTCCATCATTCGTCGGAGCCGGCATCTCTGAAGTCCGTTCCGACGAATGAAAGAAGCTTTGAAATAATGAATACATCACCTCCCCCTAAATTAAAAAAATTGTATCCCTTGGGGCATTGCTGTAAAAAAAATAAAAAAAAATTTACTTTTATCGAATCAGTAGCACATCTCCCCCGATTTCGTAGGTACGCCCATCATTGAGCCGCACCTTCAAATAATAAGTGTAAATGCCAGCCTGTAGTTGATGCCCGCGGGCAGTTCCATCCCATCCGATACGTGGGTTGTTCGGCGCGAAATTATTTGCCTGATATAAATGCCCGCCCCATCTGTCAAATATTTGAAAAGAGAGGACTTCCTCTACCTGAAAGTCATTGGCATAAATCGTTAATAAATCATTTATTTGATCTCCATTTGGAGAAAAGGCATTCGGAACAAATACATCTATGGATGGATCAATATTTAATCTGATATTAGCTTTTTGGCTACAGCCAAATACATCAAGGATGGTCAAGGTATAAGTAATTCCCCGCTCTATGGTTAAGGATGGTTGAGCACAATTGGTACAATCCAAAAAAGTAGAAGGCTGCCAGCTAATAGAATCAATGAGTGAATTAGGTAAGATGATGTCGGGGGTGATTGTAAAAGGTTCGCCTATTTTGACATCTTCTTTTTCAGAAAGTGTAAAAAAACGGTCATTAAAAAAGGGCATTTGGAAGGTTTGCTCTATCCTACAACCATTGGCATCTTCAATGGTTAATTGATAGATTTCCCCTGTTGTTAACTGGGTAAAAAGGGATTCGTCCATAAAGCTCAAACCATCAATACTATAAAGGTAGGGAGGTGTTCCTCCTTTTGCCTGCAGGCAGCTAATACCTTGTTTTAAGCAGTCGCAAGTTGGGAATATTCCTTTGAGTGAGCTAGGAGGTAATAGGGGAATTTCAATTACCTTTGAACAATGCTGCTGGTCGGTTATTGTTCCCAAATAAGTACCAGCCGGTAATTCTGACAATGAAAAATCGGAAGTACCTGAATGTGCCCAAGTGATCTCAAACGGGGGGTTATCTCCTGTCACTCCTAGTGTTATCTCACCATTCAGAGACTCAAAACAATTCGGAGGTGTTGCATCAATGTCAACTATTATATCCCAAACATCAACGACTCCAATACCGCTGATATAACCGGAACAATCATTGTCGTAAAAGTTAGTAATTTCATATTGTCCTTCCTGAGTTACCGGAAGGAAAAAGGGACTTACCTGTAAATTAGTCAAAGGAGGTTGTAATTCGCCGTTTAGTGAATAGTGTAATTCCCAGGGGGGAACGCCGGTGAATTCAGCGGTAAGGTAGCCGGTTTCACCCTCGCATATTTGAATATTTCCCGAAAGGGTAGCAAAAGGAGCTGGTCTGGTCGTTATGAGAAAATCATCCGCATTTACCTGACCACAATCATCCGTTACCGTTACAGAAAAACTATTCCCCTGACTGGGTGAAATGTTAATACTGGAGCTGGTCTCTCCTGTACTCCATAAATAAGTATAGGGTGGAGAGCCTCCTTCAAGCATAGGTGTAATTGTTTTGGCTCCGGACTCGCAGACAACGGCATCTTCGACTGTAACGAAGAAAGGTGGGGCATCGACAATAAAAAGAAAGGTGGTATCAGAATAACAGGCACAGGGGATGTTTAATTCCAAAATAATGGATTCTATACCTTCTGTCTCGTTGTCGTTGAGTGCGTGAACGGGCAGTGTTGCCATCGTTTCACCAGCCGGTATGGTAATGGAAGAAGGTAGTTCACTAAAATCTACTCCTTCTTCAGCAGTAGATTCTTCATTGATTTTAAAATTCACCTGCAACGGAAAGTTAGAAGCGGTTCCTTCCTCTCTTTCAAATACAAAATAGGCATTATCGCATCCCTCTTGGAGTATTTCTCCTTCGACAACAGCATCTGTAGAAACCCTTACCTGCCCCCCTAGATTAAAACTACCCGCTTTAAGAAAAACAGCGGAGTCATAAAAATTATCTTTTACATCACCAATTACCATTTTAATATGATAAGTTTCACATGGGGATAGTTTTAATACAGCACTTAGCGGAGTAGTAAATCCATCGTATTCAATTCTATTGACATTGGGTTGGTCAATATATGGAATACCACAGCGTTCTGCACCTGCCTGATTGAGGTTGCTAATGAAGTAGTTCGAATTATGGCTGCGGTTGATTGTATTAACAGAGACATACTGATTGGTACCGGGAACGAAGGCGACATTTTTTCCATTATTGGAAAAAGGACCGTTTATACCAGGACCACTGATAAAAAAGCCAAAAACATCATTAAAGGCACTACCTACAAATTCACAATACTCTTCAGATGCGAAGATGTAAGTGAACTCTATAAAAGAATCCAGAGGGATAAAGTCAAATTCAATTCCAACGACGTCTTTTACTGTTCCTGTAGCCAATTGCGCTAAATCTGAATCTCCATTATTGTCATGAAAGTTGCTGCTTCGGTCAATATGGGTATTAGGCCCAAGTGCATTAGTTGTGTAGCCTGTCGAGATGATAATACCATCTTCTATATCAAAAATATCGGAGCCATTACTAAAATAACCAATTCCATTATTGTCACCTATACTATTGATATTGGAAACATTGTCGCATACACCCTTAGTCAATACATCTTTCACAAGGCTCTCCGGCGTGTAATTATTATCTAAAACGATACTGCCTTCAAGTGGTAATTGAGCAAGGCAAAGCCTATTGTCCTTCCTGAAGGAAGACGATATAAAAAATAGAGCCACAAAAATTACCCACACGTAACGGCTATGCATTATTGTTAATTTAGATCTTAGCGTAAACAGCGATTTAACATACGAAGACCTAGTGTCTCAAGAACTAAATAACACACATATTAAACTTGCTCTTTTTCGCCTACTCTTCCCCAATAAATGGGTCACTTATCTCGATAAACCTGTCGGGCCGCCAGGCGGGACTCCCCATTTATTGGCTCGATTAGACAAAAAATAGACGGCGTTTAATATAGGAATAACTTAGTTCTTGAGCCGCTAGTTTGTAACCAGATATAACTAGGGTAGAATAGTTGCTATAATAGAGTAGAATGCTTATTAAACTTCAAAAGTAAGGAGTTTTTAGGAAAAATGTAATTTTTTATAAAAAAAAGCAGCATTGTTCCATAAAACATATTAACTTTGTATGTATGTATAATGCAAGATGGAAACGTCTTGAGTGTACACTCAGACCGAAGTGTCCTCCCACCGTTTTAAGACTAATCGCCTCATAGGGTATATGCCCTTCATGAAATACTATTGTTTACCAAGAAAAAATTGAATAACAATGAAACACTATTTAAAAATAAAAACAAAAATCTCTTTCATTCCTAAAACAAATTTTCCTATGATTTTAAAACAATTTTCCCTTTACTTTTTTTTACTTTTTACTTTCTCTGCTTTTTCGATTCAGGCTCAAAATAACGACTGGTGTATTCAGGATGCAGAGATTTATACAACTACTGGCGAAACAGATATCACCTCCTGTCAGGGTACAGGTGCTAATTTGGTTACCTTTAGAACAACGGGAGCTGCGCAGTCTTTTGCTTTCGCCGTAGTAGATTCGGATAATATTATTTTATCCGTAGGGCTTACTTCTACGATTGATCTGGCTTCTTTTGGAGCAGGCAATTTACGCGTTTATGCTTTTTCTTATCAAGGACAATTAAATGCTCAGGTTGGAGATGATCTTTTTAATACGGAGTTGGCGGGCTTTTGTTATGGTATTACCACCAATTTTATACCAGTATTAAATGTTGCCCCTGATGGCGGGCATGTATCGCTGGATAATGGAGATACAGAACGAACTGTTTGTGTTGGTGATGCCGTTGCAGATGTCTTGCAGTTTGCAACAACAAGTGAAACTACCTTACCTTTCTATACTTATGTGATTACGGATAATAATGATAATATTTTAGGCTTTTCAGAAGATGGGATGATTGACTTCAATAATAGTCCGGTTGGAGAGTGCCACCTTTGGGGAGCTGCTTTTGTCGGGGATATTTTATTGGAAGCGGGAGACCATCTACCAGGAGCTGCTTTTGCCAGCGACTGTTATGAGTTATCCGATAATTACGTTACCATCCATCGCGAAAACCCAAGCGGAGGGGAAGTCTCATTTGAAGATGGTAGTGATTTAGTGAATGCCTGTATGGGTGGAAACCAAAATATGGGGATCAGCTTGATGAATACGGGTAATGCCAATTTAAATTATGCCTACCTACTAACAGATGAATCAGGTATCATTATACAGAAGCTTCCGGCTGCCTATGTCACCTTTTCAACCTTACCCATTGGAGTAAGCCATATTTACGGGGTTTCCTACTCCGGCGATTTAACCTTTATTGCAGGTGAAAATATCGCCACTACTTCCTTTAGTGAGCAATGTTTTGAACTATCGTCCAATTACGTTAGCGTAGAACGCCTGGAGTTGGACGCAGGAGAGGTGTTTTTAGAAGACGGCACTGCATTGACAACTGTTTGTGCAGATAACCCAGGTGATTTAGATTTGTCGTTTACAGATACGGCTACCGGAGGCAATGACTTTGCCTATGTTATTACAAATGATGATGACCTTATCCTAGATTTTTCCTTTACAGATGGGTATGACTTTTTTGGTTTCCCAAATGGTACTTATCATGTATATGGCGTGACCTATACCGGCCTATTGTATCAAAATACGGGTGTTGACTTTGAAGGAGAAGTATTCTCCAATGGCTGTTTTGGTGTAACGAACGAAGCAATTACAATTGAAATCATCAGTGTCAATGGAGGAACTCCATTTGCGGCTATTGGAGGCGAACTTTTAGATAGTTACCTATATTGCTCAACGGAGTCCAGTGTCATTTCGATTGTGAATAATGATTTTATAGGAACAGATGTTGGCATTATAATTTTGGATGAAACAGGCGAAATCATTCAAATTTTTGCAGGGGATTCATTTTTACCTTCTACTAATGAAGATCACGTTTATACTATTTATAGTGTAGCCTATACAGGGACGCTTAATGAGGATATATCAGCGGGAATGACAATTGAGAATGGGGTGTTCTCTGATGAGTGTTTTGCCGTTTCAGATGCCTTTGTCACTTTGGAGATAGCTTATGTTGAAGGAGGTGAATTAGCATTGGATACGGGTACATCTGAAGCGTTTATTTGTGCGAATGATGCTATTAGTGGGACACATAGCTTTGGAACTTCATCCAATGCCTCCGGGGATTATGCCTACTTACTGACTGATGAAGAAGGCGCTATTTATTCCGCTATTGATGGTACGGTGGCTAATTTTTCATTACTGGAAATAGGAACCTATCATTTATATGGGGTTTCCTATACGGGTACATTGGTTATTGAATTTGGAGAAAACGTATTAACAACAGCTATTTCTGATGGTTGTTACGATTTATCTGATAACTTTTTAACATTGGATGTAACGGAGGTTTTGGGTGGTCAGATAGCGACAGAGGAAAATGTAGAAGAATACTTCATTTGTCCTGATACAGGGTCAGATGGCAGCTTAGTCATGAGCCATGCCAATGATGAAGGAACGGCTTATCAATATATTGTGACGGATGCAGCAGGCGTTATTTCTCAGGTTGTTCCTTCGGATACCGTATTTTTTGCGGATTGGGAAGAAGGCAGCTTTTTCGTTAGAGGAGTGAGTATGACCGGGGTATTTACCGCAGGTGTTGGTGATAATATTTTTATAGATGATTTATCAGATGGTTGTTATGACCTTTCGGAAAACAGCATTATTGTAAACTATTCTACACCGCTTGTAGGTAATATCACAACATTGGATGGAGAGAGTGAGCTTTCCTTTTGTGTTGGCGATGGAGGAAGTGATTTAGTTTCTTTTTTATTAGACGAGGTAAGTGCCAGTAAATTAGCCTTTTTGATTACAGAGGAGGATGGCACTTTGGTGGGAGCTATTTTGGACTCCGAGTTTGATTTTGAGCAGGCAATTGGCGGAAGTAATCGAATTTATGCCTTAGCTTATACGGGAAATTTAGCGGTCTTGCCCGGTGATAATATTTTTGATGCGGATTTATCTCTTTCTTCTGACTGTTGGGATTTGAGCGAGACTTTCATCCTTATCAACAAAACAAAAGTGGACGGAGGAATTATTTTTACAAGTTTTGGAACAGATAGTTTATATGTCTGTGCCGGTGATGGCGAAAATGATGTGATTGCTTTTGGTAACGGAAGTTTTGCGCCGGATGCTGATTACACTTATGTATTGACAGATGTAAATAATAAGGTTATTTCTGTCATGGAGAATGATTCTTTGGACTTTGAAGCAACCGGATTTTCAACATTGAGGGTTTGGGGTGTTTCTTATACCGGAACCTTAGATATTGGCTTTGGAGATGACTTGGAAAATAGTGTCTTATCTGATGGTTGTTATGACTTATCAACTAATGTGATCACTATCTTTCAGGATATGCCATCAGGTGGCGAGATTGACTATTTAGGAGATACTGAAATTTTAGTTTGTGTGGGGCATGAAGATGGACAAGTTGCCTTTTCAACAAGCAGCACCTCCATTTCGGGTTATGTTTATTTACTGATGGATCTTGACGGTCTTATCATTAGTGTCAGCGAAGGACCTGTTGATATGACAATTGTTGAACCGGGGATGTATCGTGTCTGGGGGCTTTCCTATACTGGAGACTTATTGGCAGCCCCGGGTTTATTAGCTACACAGGTCGAGTTAGCAAGCAGTTGTTTTGAAATGTCAGAGAATTTTGTCCTAGTTGAAAAAGGAGAAGATGTAGATGGTGGTGTGCTCAGTGAAGAGATAACAGGTGAAACAGTTATTTACACCTGCCCGGGTGATGGCATTGCCGACTTAGTAGTCGTTAATACAACGAGTAGTGATCCAACGTCTCATTTTGTCATTACGGATGATATGGGAATTGTAACGCATCCGCAGGTATTTGGGAATGTGATTGATTTTGATGCAGCACCACAAACGATTGCTCGAATTTATGGTGTTTCATTAAATGGTACTTCATTAATTGAAGCAGGCGTTAATTTACTGGAAGACGAGCTATCGACTGCCTGTTACACTATCTCTGAGAATTATATCAAGGTGATTCCAATTACACCTGATGCGGGGATGATTACTTCTGATTTAGGGGTAAATGTTACGATTTCTACTTCTGATATTTTGAGTGATGAAGTTAGTTTCTCACTTGTAGATGCGACACCACATCCGATCAACTATGTCGTAGTCAATGATGGAGGCGAAATTGTGGCCATTCAGGAGAATAATGTATATGACTTTGCTTTATTTTCAGTAGGCACTTATCAGGTTTATGCCGTTGCCTTTGTAGGAGATATGATGGTAGAAGTTGGAGAAGCTTTTGACGGTGCTGTCTTTTCAGATGCCTGTTTTTCAGTGACACCTAATTTTATAACGGTGAATGTTGCTGAAGGAGCCGTTGAAGAGGATATTAGCTTTAGAAATAGTGAAGAAGAAGTTATTCAGCCAGCAATGGAAGTGAAGTCGTTCCCTAATCCGACGAGTGATTACGTCGTCGTTTCTATTGAGCAGCCAAAAGCAGCAGCAGGCGTTATTTCTATTTTTAATGTATTGGGCGCCAAGGTGCATGAGCAGTTTATTGATACGGCAGAAGATGTGGTTGTTGATATGCAGCGATTTACTTCAGGGCTTTATTATCTTTCTGTCAATGTAGAGGGAGACGTACAAACCATTCGGGTCATCAAACGATAATTGATGGGCGAGATATTCGTTCTGAACTGATATACTTAAAGTCCCTGATATCAACCGGTATCAGGGACTTTTTGGTTTAATCCGCATGGATAAGAAAAATCATTAGTTCAAACTGGTTTCAGAGCATCTTCCTCTATGCCGCTAATACAACTATTCGTCTTCCCCCCTATCGCCTTGTCGTTCTTCACTACCTGTTGCCAGCGGCATTATGGTAATAATCGTATGCCACCAACCTAATTCCTACTTTTAACTACCATAATACCGCACCGATGGTGCTTTTTTGTTTCGCATCACTCGTAGCGGCGATCCCTGCCTCCTGACCGTAGATGACTGAACGATCCCTGACGTAGGAAGGGTGAAAGTCCAGTGGACTTTCAAGAGAAGGAACCGCGACAGCGGATGGGAGGGCAATAAGCAGTTTTGAATGAAAAAGCCTGCCCACCCGTTCCGGTTTACCTCCTGACCGTAGGGAGTGA
>CAZNCI010000166.1:0-8373 GCA_964571475.1 uncultured Saprospiraceae bacterium
GATGAAATTTGGTCCTTTGTGTAAAATGTCAAAAGAAATATTTCCGGCAATAAAGGGAAATATGCTACGGCTGATAACGCGATCCCGCTTTACGAATTGACGCAAAAATCCAACTGAAAATTTAGACCACCTTTGTTTTTCAAAAAAATGTAACCTTGCCTTGCCTGGAGCCCCCTCTAAGTTGATGGCATTCGAAAGGCTGGCATTATAATAATAGTATTGTGTCCAGTTATTATAACCAAAGGAGATGTCCCAATTGGAGTTGAGTATTTTATAACTGCCCGAAATGGCCAAAAAAGAGCCAATTGGTGCTGCGATGCTATCTAAATCATAATTGTAGTGATCTATCATGACCCCATTGGGGCTGTATTGCTTTTTAAGAATGGGCTGGGAAAACAGGTGGACGCCTCCATAGATACGGTAGGTGGATATGGGGTAAGTCTCAATCCTTTCTTTTAAATATTTTAATTCGGGGATGGCTGTATTAATTTTATAAAATGGGTCAATCCTAAGCAGCTCTAAATAGGTCTTTTCTGCCTGCTCTTTTTCATCCAAAAACAAATAGGTTTCTGTTAAAATTTTGAGGGCATTCTTTCTTTGAATTTTATTTTGGCTATAGGCATAGGCATAGGGCTCTAATAACTCAAGCACATTTTCCAATCGACCGGCTTCGTATTCATCCATTGCTTTGAAGATGGTCTGTTCAATCATTGATTGCGCATCAATGCTTGTAACCAAAAGGGACAGTAATATGAATAAAAACGGCTTCATTTTTTTTTGTTTAACAACTTAAATTTAATCGCACACGCGTATTCTTTTGGGGCTATTTTCAATACCAAAATATTTGATGAGGAGCTCCGGCGGAATTTCATCTATTTTTGCTTTGCCTTTGATAGTTTTTCTTTGTTTGATGTTGACCATTTTTACCTCTTCTAAAAAGAATTCGGGATTATTATGGAGATAAGCACAAATATAATTGGCATAGGATGCCGGCTGGATATTCCAAAAGTATAAATCACCATTTTGAGTGCCGACCAATACAAATTCGTCTTGATGGGCAAATGAAACGGAGAGGCACCAGGAGGACATATCCTTAAACACCATTGGCTGATAAGTCGCTTCATTGATCCGGTCTAAATCCCAAACGGAAATACTTTTATCCATACTTGCGACCGCCAAAAATCGCCCATTATTACTGAACGCAATATCCGTAATTGGCGCCTGATGAAAATTAAAAACCTGATGTTTACCCAAAAAGGGGTCAATAGATTTATTGGAGTTGATGACCATTATTTTTCCCTTGGAGAAGCCAATAGCCGTTAATCGTTTGTTTTTGTTATAATCCTTGACGGCTACCGTAGATACCTGTCCATAATCCACCTCTTTGGATTTGCCATAAAAGACGTATTCTTCCGGAGGGTTAATGGAAGTTTCACTTATTTTCTGGACATTGAGTTTATAGGAATAATCGTCATAATTTCCATTGACGGCGTAGGCATTGGTGATGCCATTTTCATTGATAATGACACCGGCTTTGCCTGGTATTTTTGTGTTGACTACTAATTTTGAGCCATCCCAAAAATAGTATTTATCCTTTCCCAGTCCAATTAAATGTCCTTTTTTGTCATAAGCGCATTGGAATATTTCTTCCATACCTCCCTGATAAGGGTAGTGGCTGAGTTCTTTTCTTGATTTGGTGCTTAGCGTTTGGAAGTAGGACCACTCTCCAGCCGCCAGAATTTGTCCACCTCTCGGGCTTAGGTCAATACTATTGATGATATTTTTGGTAGGAATATCAAATGTTTGTGTGGATTTTAAATTTGGTTGTCCGATGGGGTTCCATTTTTCGACCTGCCATTGTAATATCTGCCCGTCACTCCCTGTGGTATAAAAAATATCTTCATAAGGACCGATGATAATATCGCGAATAGCTCCATTGTGCTGATGGTTTTTGTAGGAGAGTTTTTTGTCGATTTTGGGTGCGGCATTTGTGAGTGCCCTAATGATGCTGGGGTGGTAAATATCGCCAATATTGGGGTTTTCTTTATTGATTTGGTAGGCTTCCAGTGTAACGAGGGCCTGTTCCATTTCATCTGCAATGATGAGGCTTCTATCTGCGGCGACACGGGAAGTGATTATTTTGTTTAGCAGCTGTGTTTTGGCTTCCTGTTCCCTGGCGATTTTTTCCTGCCTTTTTCTATCTTCGGCAAGTTTTTGATATTTTAAGGCATTTTGGTCCGCCTCTCTTCGGAGCCGGATTTGTTCCTGGTTTATCTTTTGTGTTTGGAGGTTGAGTTTTACGATGCTGTCTTTATCTGTCAGGGCTGCGCGCCGAAGTGCATCTGCGATTTCTTTTTGTTTTTTGGCCCGTTCTGCATTTTTTAGTGCTTTGTCTCTGGCCTGTTCTGCCATTTCCTGAGCGGTTTCGGCCTGTTGACGTTGGTCGATGGCTTCTTCTTTGGCACGTGTTGTTTTTTCTTTTTCTATTTTTAGAATATCATTGAAATTTTGAACCTTTTTGTAGTTCAGATAGATAAATCCCGTGAGTAATAAAATACCCAATAGTAAAATTGTAAACAGGAGTCGAAGGAGTCGGGATCTCCTTTGAAGTAATCGTTTTGATTTTTGGATAAAACCTATTTCTGACTTGGAGAAATCAATTTGCGCAATAGAGGGCGTAATATAATTAAGATACTGTTTGTCTAGGTATTGTTCGTGTTTGATCCGTTCCTGTACCGTTGTTTTGATAGTTCGGAGCACTCTGTTTTCTGCATCGACCTTATCCTGGGCACGAGATGCAACGTAATTATTAGCTAGTTCATATTGATCTAGTCTGGTTTTTCTGATAATGCCCGAGGAAATAAAAGAGGAGAGGATTCCTTCGATTTGTACCCGGCTAAGGGTGGTTTGTTTTTGAAGATTATAAAGAATTTCCTCTTCTGATAATTGTACTCTAAAGCCGTTGTTGACAAATAAAGCCAGGAAATTTTTACCGGCACCTTTGGCTTTTTTTCCAAGGGAGGATTCAATAGACTCGACGAGTTTGTCCAATAGATTTTCCACCATCTCCTGCGGATGTCCAATGCTATTGATTACGTTGATGTCGATTGTTTTTGGCATTTATTTCTTATTTCTTTGTTGCTTACTGGATAGATTTTTGTTGTAATTTTGGGGAGTCTGTTCCTGTGTTGTATTATTTACTGTATTATACAAACGCTCCATGTATAACTGAAGGTATGTCAGATTTATTTTTCCGGACTCATCTAGTGTATTTTGGATGATTTTATCAATTAGGCTTTCCGGTTCAAAGGTGATGTCGGCAATTTTTGCCATTTGTTTGATGATTTCTTTTGCCATTTTATACTCTACGGGGCGGATTCTGACCTGCTCTTCCATTAGTTGGGGAACGAAGGCTTCTAAGCCTTGTAATTGGGCGAAAAACTGATCTCTGACAACGATAACCAGATCGAGATTGTGGCTATTCTCCATTAGGTAGCCTAAATGCAAAAAGAGCATAGCTAATTGTCCTTCTTCTTTTACCCAAATAAAGAATTCTTCAAACTGATCAAAAATGATGATCTTTCGGTCATTTTCTGTGGGTTTATCGGTATGCCATTTGAAAGCGAGATCTAATAACTTTGGTACTTCTCCGCTTTCCGGTTCAAATTTAAGAATTTGCCTCATCTCGGCAGTTTCCAAAAATTCCCGACTACAACGCATATAACTGATGTCAAATAAGGAGCGAATCCTTGGTATTAACCCGGCCCTTACCAGGGAGGTCTTACCGACACCCATCGAACCAATGACCAGCGTAATGCGTACATTTATTTCATTAACTACCTTGTCAAAAAGAGTTTTTATTTCTTTATTCCTGCCAAAGAAAACCCCTGCATCCTGTTCATTATAGGGCTCTAGCCCAATGAATGCCTGCTGTGCCTGATGGCTGCTTTTATCCAGAGCCGGCATCTTGATTCCCTTGGATTTGAAACCGTAAATTTTAGCGGCAAGGCTATCGTGGGCAATTTCGTACTGATTGTCATCCAAAGGTCGAATGATTCGTCTATTGACAAAAAAGTCAAGGAAAATATTAATTCTCGCTTCGCTATAATCAGGGAGTAGGCGAGTCAAATCTTCTCGTCTGACGGGGATTTTTGTTCCTTTTGTTGAAACCAGCGTTTTGAGAAATATCATGGCTTGTTCCCAGCTATCGACCTCTGTGGCAAAGACTTTTAACTGCTCATCAAGGAAGCTTCCCAAGACATCATCTATCTGCCCGGCCTGAGCCAGTGTTTCGGCATCAAAAACAATATTTTTGGGGTCTTTTTTGGCAGCAATGCGATACAGCCGGTCCAGAAATACCTGCAAATAAGTCAGGGATACCCGCCCTTTACCTTCTGTAATATTATCAATGATTTCTCCGGCTAATTCTTCATAACAAAGTTCAATATTGTAACGGGGATTCCGAGCTGTCTGGATAATAACCTGACTTGCATTTGCCCGGTTCATCGGTTCTATTCTCAGTCTTTTGTCAAATAAAGAAGGAATTATTTTTTCAAAATCTGACATCTGAGCCAGGTATTCCTCCCGCATGATAATGATAATCTTGCAGGGTAGATCAGGGGTGTCGAGTAGTTGTTTTATGGTATGAATAAAAGTATTTTGCTCTGCTTTATCTCCCAGAATAAATATTTCTTCAAATTGATCAAAGATTAAATAAATGGGTCTCAAATGATCCAAATAAAGCGAATTTATTTTCTCAATGGTCGAGTAACTATCCTCAAAGGATTTTAGTGTATCTTTGGATTTTAATTTCCTTTCAAGTGTTTTATTGATTTCTTCATTCCTCCTAATATAAATATCAAACCAGTCTGTTTCGTCAAATTTATTGGACAATCCACATCGGATAATACTTGTCTTTCCCGTTCCTGACATCCCATAAACGAGGATTAAATTGGATTGATAGGTCATTTGGTAAAGCGCCTCCGTTTCCATATCCCGACCAAAGAAGATGTCCTTATCTTCCTTCTCGTATGCATCCAGAAATTTAAATGGAGATTTTACCATTTTTTATTTTTTATATTTAGTGTTTTTATATTTTTAGTCTTCAGTCGGTAGTTCTTGTCCAATAAGACAATATCTTTTGCCACCTTATGCTGGCTCATTAATCACTCCTCAAAACATCTATAAAAAACCTGTTCAGCAATTCCTGTACTTGTCCAAAATTACTTTCATTAATATCAATGGTATCGAGTAGATTATCGGACAATAGATATCGATGATTTTCTTCATTTTTACAATCCCAAAGGAAAATTTTGGAATTTTTTTGTCTGGTCAAAGCATTTTCGTCGATGAGAAAAGGAGAAAGGTTTAGGTTGGGCACTATTTTTTCTTCATCCAATAACAAAAGGACGGATTCACTTTCTCCAAAATCTTCTGATTCCAATGTGTCGTCTAATTCACCAAAAGAGGCGGTTAGTTTATCTAATATAACTAAGTTGTGTTGGTATTTGGGTTGTTGATGACGAATTTTTATTAATTCAATATTTTTGATGGTCATCAGTGTATATTTGGCCGCAAAGCCTATCTTTTCAAAGATGATGCAGAGATTTTGCTCCGCCTGTACACACAGGCTTTCGATATTATCCGGTTCAATGCTTTGTGCGTGGAGCAGCTGTCTTATTTCCGTGATTGTCTGACAGGCTTTATAAAAGGCGGTTTCTTCTTTGAATTCCGACCTTAGGGCGGCAAATTCTTCCACAAAAAAGGGAATATTGTTTTTTTCGAAAATTCTGCCAATCACCCGTAATAACTGAACGAAGTCATAATTTTTAAAAGAGGAATGATCCTGCTCAAAAAAGTCTCTTAGTATTTGTTTTGATTCCGGTGAGATAGCTAATTTTGGCTGGCTGTATTTCTCATCCCATAATTGTGCGACTAGAATATAGGCTAATAATTGGGTTGAAATGGTATAGATATTGATTAGTTTTTTGAGTCGCTTGAGATCGACCGTATCCGTTAATATCAGCTTGCGCAAATGAAAACCAATAGGCGTAGGAAAGGCGTTGATGACCGCGGCGCGCAAGTCTCGCAATTTGGGTGTTTTACCAGAGCTTTTGGCACTTTCTATCAGTAGTTTTACCGCAAATGAATAGGGTGAAATCGCATTGGCTATCGTCTCTATGAGTTTGATGTTGGGACTGATGGTATTATCATATTGATACTGACCACCCGTGACGGTAAACGAAGCAGCACTTTTGTGGGGTAATTTCCAGTTAAGCACTTCTTTTTTTGATTTTTTGATATACAGTCCCCATGGCAATTCTTCTGTGCTTTCAGGCAGTTTATCTACTTTTGAGATTTTGGGTGCCGTTCCTTTTTGAGCCTGATAATTGCCTGCCGCGAAATCAAAAGCTTCTTTCAATGTATAGGACTGAGCCAAGGCACGATAAAAAACCTGTGCAAATTCATAGGCTATGGGGTCTGCAACGGAGGCATGAGTCGCGACAACTGCCGGCACACCTTTTCTAAGTAGAAAATTGACCTGTTGGCTGGTGGAGCAACCATTTAGAAAAATACATTGTAAGTTTTTTTGCGTGGCAAATATATTGGCCAATCCACCTGCATCTGCTGATCCATCTTCCAGAAATAGTGTTTTTTCATCGGCATGACCGCCATAGTGAAAAAAGGCAATTCTATCCTTAAACTGGGTGAAATACTGGACAATGTCCGATAATTCAGCATTTGGCTCAACGTGTAATTGGAAGTATTGTTTGCTTTCCAAGGGGATGAGTTGATCTGTTATCATCTTTCGTTCTCGCTGCAATACCGCCAAGTGGCCGGTAGCCGAGTTGGAAAATGCAAGAAAGATGACGGGCTGGTTCATAAAAGCGATTGGTGATAAATTACAGACAAAAATACAGGAATATATTAGCTATTTAACATTTCTTCCGATAAATTATCAAAAAAAACGCTTTTGTTTAGGCATTTGTTGTAAAAAAAGGAAGGATTACCTTCATTTGTGGCACTTACTTTTCTCTTAAGACACTAATTTACCTGCTACAAAACCCGTCGTCCAGGCCGCCTGAAAATTATAACCTCCGGTGATGCCGTCTATATCCAATATTTCACCGGCAAAATACAGGTTTTTACAGACCCTGCTTTCCAGTGTTTTAGGGTGGATGCTATCCAAACTAATGCCTCCACAGGTGACAAATTCCTCCTTAAAGGTCGTTTTTCCACGGACGGAATAGGTGTCATGGGTGAGGATGTTGACGAGTTTGTTGATGCCTTTTTTACCGAGTTCGCTCCATTTTTTCTTTTCTGAAAGTTCACATTTGTACAGCAGATGAAGCCATAACCTATCTTTTAGCTGATAGGGATGAATATTGGCTAATATTTTTTTTGGGTGCTCCTTAATAAGATCATTTAGGTAATTGTTGACGGCTTCGTTATTTCGTTCGTTTGCCCAATTGACCTGTAAGGTGCAACGGTATTCCTTTTCGCTTAAAATTCTAGCTCCGAAGGCGGATAGTTTCAGGATAGCCGGACCACTCATCCCCCAATGGGTAATTAATAATGGCCCTGCTGATTTTAGTTTGGTGCCTTGGATACTGACCTGCGTTTCTTCGATGACGACCCCCATTAGTTTGGTGATGGGCTCTTTGGGCATATTGAAGGTGAATAAGGAGGGGACGGGTGGTGCTATTTTGTGTCCTAAATCCTCCAACCATATTAGTCCTTTTCTTTTGGGAGCGCCACCGGTGGTGACGATGACTTTGTCGAATGATAGGGGAGGGGCGTCGTTTTGAAAGTTTAGTTTTAGGTGCTTCTTACCTGGGATGATTTTTTTTACGCCCTTTCCCAGTATGATTTTTATGCCTAGTCTTTTGGTTTCCATCAGGAAGCAATCAATGATACTTTGGGCATCCTGAGACCTCGGAAAGACGCAGTTATCCGCTTGAGTGATAAGTTTCACTCCTCTGGATTCAAACCAATCAATGGTATCTTTGGTACTGAATATTGGGAATAATTTTTTTAATAGTTTATTTCCTCTTGGATAGGCATCTGTTAGTTTTTTGATCGAGGTTTCTCCATTGGTAACATTACACCTTCCTCCGCCTGATATTTTTACCTTAGCCAGCACTTTTTTTGATTTCTCAAAAATAAAAACTTCCGCTTTAGGGTGATTTTCTTTAGCAGTAATAGCCGAAAAAAAACCGGCAGCACCTCCTCCAATGATGGCAATTTGCATGAGTATAAATTTGCTGCAAAGGTGCAAAGTTTTTTTGATATTGCCAATTGTAATAATAAAGCGGGAGCGTCAGGGCTAACGCATCATAATTTTTTCTAATAAGTTATCCCGCTTTGAGTCTG
>CAZNCI010000167.1:0-8354 GCA_964571475.1 uncultured Saprospiraceae bacterium
AAAGAAACTGCGTGTTCGCGCATGACCTGCACTGTGTCGGCATTGATTTCGTTGTCCTCATTCAATAATTCTCCGATGGAGGAAATGGGTAATTTATTGGGGAAACTAATCGTTCCTACGTGGTTTAGAATATCAGCGAAATGGTCTAATCCCCGTAAATTACCGGCTCTGCCGGAGGCGACACCAATTAGAGCGGCCTTTTTGCCCACAAAATTTTTCTGGTACTCCCGCACCGAGCAGGCATCGATAAACAATTTGACCACTCCGGGAAAACTACCGTTATACTCGGGCATCACAAAGACCAGTTTGGACGCAGGTAATATATATTCATCCTGCAGTTTAGCGAGACTTTCGGACTGGTCGGCTGCTCCATACATGGCGGCGTGAAACCAATCGTGATTTACATCTTCCAATGCCAAAAATTTCACTTCTTCCGCTCCTGCTTCCCTCAAAAGCGCTGCGTATTGATGGGCAAAAATTTTCGTTTTAGATCCTTTTCTGTTCACTCCTGATATTACGGTAATCATTATTCTTTTCGTTTTAATTCCTCTTCACAACAATCAAACAAAAAGTTAGTTTAAAAATCTTTCCAAAAGCATAAAATTATGTTTATCTTCGCTCTAAGTAGTATAAGCGGATAGAACAATAAACATCATAAATCAACAATCATGAAAATTACTTATTACGGTCACGCCTGTTTGGGAATCGAGATGAATGGCAAAAATTTACTCTTCGATCCTTTTATAAAAGACAATGAGTTAGCTAAGGATATTGATATAGACAGCATTCCGGCAGATTACATCTTACTCTCACACGGACACGGGGATCACATCGCCGATGCGGAGTACATCGCCAAAAGAACGGGTGCAAAAATCATCTCTAATTTTGAAATTGTCACCTGGTACGGAGAGAAGGGAATTGACGGTCACCCGATGAATATCGGTGGAAAATGGAAATTTGACTTCGGCACGGTCAAATACGTCACTGCCATCCACTCCAGTGTCTTACCCGATGGCACTTATGGTGGCAATCCCGGGGGATTCGTGATTTGGGACGAAAACACCTGTTTTTATTTCGCAGGAGATACCTCCGTCACTTACGACATGAAATTAATCCCCCAGCTTTGTCCAAAATTAGATTTTGCCATCCTCCCTTTGGGGGATAATTTCACGATGGGCATAGAGGAAGCGCTTTTGGCAAGTGACTTTATTCAATGCCATAAAATCATCGGAAATCACTACGATACCTTTGGTTATATCAAAATAGATCATAAAAGTGCACAAAATGCCTTTGCAAATAGCCAAAAAGAATTAATTTTGCTGCCCATTGGAAATAGCATCAACTTATTGGATGATAAATGAGTTATTATTGACAAACCTATTCTTGGGGCATTTCAACAAAAAAATAAAATATTAAATGGGAAAAGTAATCGCGATTGCCAATCAAAAGGGAGGCGTAGGAAAAACGACCACTGCCATCAATCTGGCAGCTAGTCTGGCTGTACTGGAAAATAAAGTCCTGCTCATTGATGCAGATCCACAGGCAAATGCATCTTCCGGTGTCGGTGCAACGGAAGAAGATGTCGATACGACCATTTATGATTGCCTGGTCAAGGGGCTGGAAGCGGAAGAAGCAATTTACGAGACAGAGACGCCCAATCTCCATGTCATGCCCGCCAGTATTGATTTGGTGGGGGCAGAGCTGGAGCTGGCAGAGGTCAAAGACAGGGAGTACGTCATGAAGGGAATAATCGATCAAATAAAAGGAAATTATGACTATGTCCTCATCGACTGCCTGCCTTCCCTTGGACTAATCACCTTAAATGCCCTGACGGCTTCGGACTCGGTTCTAATCCCCGTACAATGCGAATATTTTGCCCTGACGGGATTATCCAAATTGCAGGATACCATTTCCCTGGTGCAGGAGCGGCTCAATCCGAAATTAACCATTGAAGGCATTATTCTTTCGATGTATGACAAAAGATTAAGGTTGGCCAATGTGGTGGTCTCCGAAGTTAGGGATATTTTTGAAGACTTGGTTTACGACACCATTGTCCATCGAAATTCAAAAATCGGAGAGGCGCCCAATATGAATATGCCGGCGATCATGATTAATGCGGGGGCGAAAGGAAGTATCAATTTCCTCAACCTGGCAAATGAATTTTTAGAAAGAAACAAAAAAGAAAAACTGGCTTAAGAAACCGCACGAAAATAAATGACAAGCATAGCTCACTAAATTGAAAATAGAGGAAAATGGCTAAAAAATTATCAACAAAAAAAAAGGTAAGCAAAGATCAGTTACGATCGAGTGTTTCGGGGATTAGGAATAAATTCGGCAAAAAAACAGGTGGTATTAATGCCATTATCCCTCCGAAAGATATGGATGAGCAAATCGCAGAAGACCGCGAAGGAGTCGTCAAAGAACTTTCCCATAGTTTTGCCCTATTACCCCTTTCCAAAATCGAAGCCAATCCCGGACAACCCCGAAAAGATTTTGACCCCAATGCGCTGCAAGAACTCGCCGACTCCATCAAAATACATGGACTCATCCAGCCCATCACCGTCCGAAGAATGAGCCCCGATGAGTACCAAATCATCTCCGGAGAACGAAGGTGGCGGGCATCCCAATTAGCCAAACTAACAGAAGTCCCCGTCTTCATCCGGATCGCCAACGATCAAACATTATTGGAGATGGCTTTGATTGAAAACATTCAGCGGGAGGATTTAAATCCACTTGAAATAGCCATTACCTACCATCGACTGAAAGAAGAATGCCAACTCACCGACCACGACTTAGCGGAGCGGGTCGGCAAGAAGAGGAGTACCGTTACCAACTACTTACGCCTCCTCGATCTTCACATCGCAGCGCAGGATGCCATAAAAATGGGTATGCTCTCCATGGGACATGGCAGGGCAATTGCCGGTATCCATGATAAATTATTACAAAAAGAAGTGCTGGATATTATTTTAGCCAAAAGCCTCTCCGTCAGAGACACCGAAAAATTAGCAAAATCATACACCAGCCCTACTCCAACAAAAAAGAAGGCCCCGCTTCAAAAAACAGCACAGGACTTAGCCTACGAATCAGTCGAAAATGATTTCCGATCCTTCTTTGGCACCAAAAAACTCAAAATTGTCGTCGAAGATAAAACCACGGGGAAAGGACAAATTGTCCTGAGTTTTTCGAATACAGAAGAGCTCAATGAGTATTTTAAAATGATCGAACAGTAAAATTTCGGGCAATGGCATCGAACAAAAAACGTTATACAGTCATGAAACTTCCATTGCTCCTTTTATGCTCGTTTTGGGTCACCCAACTTTCAGGACAAAACAAAGACTCCCTTCAACTGACATCCCCCAAGGATAGTTTCATCCAAAAGGAGGTGAGCTTATGGCCCGTCCCCAAAAAGGCCTTATTATTCGGTATTATACCGGGAGGCGGACAACTTTATAATAAAAAATGGTGGAAAGTCCCCTTGGTTTATGGCGCTCTGGGTGCCGGTGGGTATTGGCTCTATCAGAATCAAAAACTATACCGCTTTTATCGGGATCAACTACTTCAGGAAATCAATATGCCTGGGAGTACAAACGGCAGCGTCCTCACACACAGAAACAATAGAGACCGCTTTGATAAAAGCACACAGCAAGCTTATGTCTATTTAGGAATTATCTATCTACTCCAGGCCACGGAAGCCTTCGTCGATGCCCATTTGAACCATTTTGATGTAAGTGACGATCTAAGCTGGTATATCAAACCCAGCACGACGTTTACAGGTAATAACACGCCACCAACGGCCGGTATTTCCCTCATTATCCCCATTTCCAAATAAAAAAATTAAAGTTTTAGGCAACAATATCCTCCCTTTAAGGATTATTAAGGTATAGATCACGTGACCACTTCTGTAAGTAAACCTATTTTTATGAGAAAAATGTTCGTAGTATTCGTTTTAATTGCCTCCTTTTTTCAGGTAAATGCACAGCAAAGCAGTGAATTAGGGATAAGCCTGTACCCGCACTTCTCGGATAGAAGACTGCTCTATGTAGGCAACTACAAACAATCATTTATAGATTCCATTGACCGGAATGAAATGAGCAGACCATCTTATGAAATAAGTCTCTTTTGGCAAAAAAGAAGTGAAAAAATAGGGTTTTACACCGGTATAGGATTTTTAAATACAGGGTATCGAACAGCAATTGACACCATCGAAAATGCACCCGATCAATATCCCAATGCGAATAGACGAAGAATTGATCTTAAAAATATCAATATCACACTTCCCATTGAACTAAATTTTTTCCAGCAAATTAATGATTATAATGAGTTCAGCTTCGGACTCGGCTTAGCCTTTAGTTACAATATCCGTAATTACGAAAACAACCTCTATTATTCGGGCAACGAATATATGGGAACTATTGAAAACAATATAGGCACAGCGGGGCATACCCGGATCAATACCGCCTTTCAATCGAGTGTTGGCTGGAAACACACCTTTAAAAATGGATTTAGCTTCCATTTGGAACCCCTGTTTAGAATGTGGTTCAAACCTATTCAAACCCAGGGCGAATTTGCAAGAAATTTATACTCACTCGGCATACGAACAAGCTTTACTTTTAATAGAACCAATTAGTATCGCCCGCACCTGACGATAGTCAATACGGAGCAAACAAAACAAAACGTATCAACAATGGAATATAGAAGATTAGGAAAATCAGGTTTACAACTAAGCGCTCTTTCGCTGGGTTCATGGTTAACTTTTGGCAAACAAATTTCCGATGCCACCGCTGAAAAATTAATGATTTATGCCTACGAAAACGGGGTGAATTTCTTTGATAATGCTGAAATATACGCAAGAGGAAAGTCCGAAATTGTCATGGGCAAGATTCTAAAAAAACTAAAATGGGATCGTACCTCCTATGTCGTATCCAGTAAAGTTTTTTTTGGTGACGGCAGGAAAGCTCCCAATCAAACCGGTCTAAACAGAAAACACATTTTTGAAGCCTGTGAGGATGCCCTGCGTCGTTTGCAGGTGGATTATCTGGATTTATACTTTTGCCACCGACCCGATAAAAACACGCCCATTTCAGAAACTGTCTGGGCGATGAACCACCTCATTCAACAGGGAAAAATACTATATTGGGGTACCTCAGAATGGTCGGCACAGGAAATCATGGAAGCCCACCTGTTTGCCCGTGAATACCGGCTCATAGGACCAACAATGGAACAACCCCAATACAATATGTTTCATCGGGATAAAATGGAGGTAGAATACAGCCAAATATTCAAAAACATCGGTATGGGAACGACAATATGGTCACCACTTGCTTCCGGTATATTAACCCCCAAATATTTGGATAAATTCCCCAAGGGAACCAGACTTGGCATGGAAGGGCTGGAATGGCTTAAAGACATGAATTACAATGAAGATCGCCTTGAGAAAGTAAAAAAACTCAACCACCTTGCGCTTGAATTGGGAACGAGCCTGCCCAAGCTGGCACTGGCCTGGTGTTTAGTCAATCCGGATGTATCAACCGTCATTCTCGGCGCATCAAAACTTTCACACTTAAAGGAAAATATGGAAGCCTTGAATATTGTCGAAAAAATAAGTACTGAAGTACAGGAACATATTGAAAATATTTTGCAAAACAAACCGGCTGCACCGGCTTTTTAAAAGAATATCCCCCCCAAAAGCCAGGTTTTTGTCTATTATATTGATAATATCGTCTATTGTTTATTCCATTTATCAGACATTATCGTACTTTCGCCCCGTCTTTGCTATAATAGTAGTTTAGCAAAAAAAATTTGATTCATAAAATTAATAAAATGGATAGGAATACCTTTATTGGTCTGACCTTAATATTCGGAGTCGTAATGCTCTGGACAAAATATAATGCCCCTACGGCAGCACAGATTGAAGCAGCACAAAGAAAAACTGATTCTATCGCTTTAATTCAGCGAAATGACAGTATTTCACAGGCACAACAACACACGACTACGGTTAATACCAACCCAGTAGTAAGCGATTCCATTACCCTGGTCTCTGACTCTTTGACCAACGCACAATTTAGTCAAATCGCCGGACCCTTTGCCCCTGCTGCTTCCGGGGAGGAAACGACCACCGTTTTAGAGAATGAAGTAATGAAAATCACCTTCACCAATAAAGGGGGAAAGATAAAAGAAGTATTACTCAAGAAATATTTCAAAGCAACAACGGACGAAAATGGTGACGAACACAAAACCCCTCTTAAATTATTAGATGATGAGGCTAATAAATTTGGCTATTTCCTTCCTATTGCCTCTCTTCCTACCGGTGGCGTTCAGACCGAAAACCTTTATTTCAAAGCTGAAAAATCTGGCAATAATACAATTTCCTTCAAAGCAATGACCAGTAATGGTGGCTATTTTGAACAGGGCTATTCCCTTGAACCGAATAGTTATGCTGTTGGCTATTATATCAATTGTCAGGGATTAGATCAGGTGATAGCTGCCAATACCAACCAATTAACGCTTAATTGGCTGGATAATATTGAGAAACTGGAACGTAGTGTTCGATTTGAAAAGACCTATAGTACCATCCACTACAAAACCGTTGAAGATGGGGTGGATAACCTTTCGTGGTCATCTGATGATGATGAAAAAGTAGAACAGCCACTCAAGTGGATCTCCTTCTGCAATCAATTTTTTAATAGTACATTGATTGCGCAGGGGCAATTCACCGCCGCTGCTTTCACCGAAAAGAATTTTGATGCCGAATCAGATAATCTTAAAGCCTATACTGCGCAATTGACCATCCCCTTCACCCACCGGGCACAGGAGCGGTTTGACATGACCTTCTTAATCGCCCCCAATGACTTTAATATGTTGACCGAAATGGGGCAGGATTTAAATCAAATTGTTCCCTACGGAAAAAGTATCCTTGGAACAATCAACCGTTGGGTCATTCGACCTCTATTTAAATTCCTCGCAGGGATAGTCGGAAATATGGGTATTGCAATTTTACTTCTGACCATCATCGTCAAATTAATTCTCTACCCCTTGACCTTCAAAATGCTTAAATCTCAATCAAAGATGCAGGCATTAAAACCAAGAATTGAAAAGCTCAAAGAACAACATAAGGATGACTCACAGGCACAGCAAATGGCCACCATGAAGTTGTATTCAGAATACGGCGTAAGTCCTTTAGGTGGTTGTATGCCCATGGTTTTACAAATGCCAATTTGGTTTGCATTATATAGATTCTTCCCAGCTGCACTTGAATTTAGGCAAGCGCCCTTCTTATGGGCAACAGATTTATCTTCTTATGATGTATTCTTTAAATTAGGATTTGAATTACCCATGGGGATGGGCTCTCATATCAGTCTATTTACTATCCTTTGGGCTTTTACAACCCTAATTTATACTTATTATAATTCCAAGCACATGGATATGTCGGCCAATCCGGCTATGAAGTATATGCAGTATATTATGCCAATCATGTTCTTGGGTTTCTTTAATAGTTATGCCTCTGGATTGACCGCTTACTTATTGTTCAGTAATTCGTTCAATATCGCACAGACGTTAATTACTAAAAATTACATCATAGACCAGGAAAAGCTCAACAGGGAGCTCAATGCTTATAAGGCCAAACCTAAAAAGAAAAAGAGCGGCTTTAGAGCTAGACTCCAGGAGGCAATGGAGGAGCAACAACGCATGAAAGACCAACAGCAGAATAATAAAAAGAAGAAAAAGTAGCATACTAACAGGCTTCGGTGGCTCGTTTTAACATCGAATACACCGAAGCCTGCTTTTTTTATAAAAATTAAATTCAATGAATATCAAGGCGACTTATTTTTTTCTTATTACTTTTTTATCTTTGGCAGCCTGTACCCCCAAAGTAACGGAGGTCGTTGAGAAGCCTTCAAAAAACAGCCCGGCTGAAGTAAAAACCGCACCTTTGCCTTTTCAGCCAGTCAAAACTTACGTGGTCACTTCAATCAAGACGACGCCCTGTTATGGGAAATGTCCCGTCTATGAAGCCAAACTTTATTCAAATGGAAAAGCCGTATGGATTGGTAAAAAGTTCACGAAACGAGAAGGAAAATTTGAAACAAATGTAAGCAAAGATAAAATCCAGGAAATTCGGGAAGAAGCAAAACTCCGTGGCATATTTTTCATGGAGGACTCCTACCCTGCTCAACGAAAATTATTCATTACCGACCTTCCAAATACCATTATCTCTATTAGTAATGGCGCAACACCGAAGGTTATCACCAATAACCACAAAGCACCAAAAAATTTAATCGCCTTCGAAGATTATCTCAAAGATTTCTTTGAAAATCTCGATTGGGGGGATAAGGGGTGAGGTTTTTAGTGGGGAG
>CAZNCI010000168.1:0-8313 GCA_964571475.1 uncultured Saprospiraceae bacterium
TTTAGATTCCGGTGTTTATAATTTGACTATTATCAGCGACAATAAAGCTATTTCTAAGAAAATTATTATCATGAAGTAAACATTCTAAAACTACTTTTTGGATAAATTCTACAAAGAAAAAAGGGTTGCTTTACAGTAAAGCAACCCTTTTTTTGTAAAACAAATGACAAAATCCTTCTCCTTGTAATAATATCCACTCATTTTTTTTATTTTTACTACCGAAATACGCCAACAAAATGAAATACGATGATTAGATTTATCACATTAATCCACCTCTCCTTTTTCTTCTTTAGCGCAACATTGAGCGCCCAAACACCTGAAATTCCCTGTGGAACAATAGGTGACTTCTCCAAACAGTTAAGCGTAAGACTGAAAGAGAACATTGCCAGCCTTCGTATGCACCCCATCATACACAGAGACTTTTTTTATGTCCCCCTCACCTTCCATATTGTCGCAAGAAATAATGGAACAGGAGGTGCAACCGAAAAAGATATTTTTGCACAATTGTGTGAAATGAACCATACCTACGCATCCGTTGGTTTAATCTTTTACATCAAACAATTCGACTACATAAACAATACTGTTATCTTCGAAAATAGCTCTGGGGCCAGCTTTTTGATGAATGCTAAAAGAGATATTTCCTCGATTAATATTTGGTGTGTAAAAGATGCATCAGCACCCGGTGTAAACATAGGTACTACCTTAGGGCATTATAATCCTCTATATGATTGGATTGTTATAAGAAATGACGAATTGGGGCGCAACAAAAAAACTTTACCGCACGAAATGGGGCATTTTTTTAGCCTAATACACCCCCATAATGGATGGGATAATGAACCTTATGACCCGGCCATTCATGGCAACCCGGTACAGGCTACCTCCCCGATGGGCATTCCAACTGAACTTCAGGATGGTAGTAATTGCGCCAACTCCGGTGATTTTGTATGCGACACACCACCTGATTATAATTTTGGTTTTGGGTGGGATAATTGTGATTACGATGCAGGGACCATGGATCCTCACGGGGTAATCGTCGATCCGCAGGAAGTAAACTTAATGGCGTATTTTCTCCATTGCGCACCGGATGATTATCAATTCACCAATACACAGAGAGACTTAATACTGACCGACTACCATTCAGCGCATAGGAATTATATGAGGCAGGACAATCCACCTATTTACGGTGAAATAACAGAGGTTCCCCAACTTTCCTCTCCAGTAGATGGAGAAACAACCAACTACTACAATGCCGTTAATTTTGAATGGAACGCAATTTCTGGTGCGACTTACTACATTTTAGAAATAGCTAATAATGGTGCTTTTAGTGAAAGCCATTCCTTCTTAGTCTATGGCAACACCAAAACCATTTCAGATATTTTTGAAGAAGGAACGACTTATTACTGGAGTGTCCGAGGGGTAAACGCTGTGAATAGTTGCGAGGGCTTATCCCCGGTTGAAACCTTCAAAACAGGTATAAGTACCGCAACAAATGACCTTAAAACAAACCCTGTCATTAATGTTTTCCCCAATCCTGTATCGGAAAATAACTCCCTCAATATCCAACTTATGGCCAATCAGCTTTTCTATGGTAATATTCGGCTGGCTGATCTAACCGGGAAGCAGATTACACCTCCCTTGATTCATGAATTTTCCAGAAAGAAAAACACCTTTCAATTACCTATTCCCCGTTTAAAACCCGGGATTTACGTCCTAAATATCACCAATAAATATACGAGCATTTCAAAAAAAATCATCGTTATGAATCAATAACTTTATTTTATTCACTAAAACAAAACAACAGATATGACCACTAAATACACCAGTCTATTCGCATTTATTTTAATCCTTCAGCACTTCGGATTCGCCCAACGATGTGGCATGACACCACAAATGGGGGAAGAAATGCTAATTCGCACACAACGCAATATCAACCAACTCCGGTCGCAGCCGATACAACAAAGAGATGTCAGTTATCTGCCCATCACCTTTCATGTTGTATATCGAGAAGATGGATTGGACACCTTGAGTACAGATAAAATTCTCGATCAAATGTGCCAAATCAACACCATTTACGATCCGGATTTTCAATTTTACATCAAAAATATTCGTAAAATCGTCAATTCCGACATTTATTACGATCACACAAATTTCACCACCCTCATGGCTTCAATGATAGACGAGACCTCCATTAATGTTTGGATTGTGGGGGATATTGACCTCAGCGGAGAAAATGTTTCCGCCTTTTTTCCTGCCGGATATTACAGCCCCGGAAACAATTGGATTATCATGAATCAGGATTATATTGGGATGGGAGAGACCGCTTTACCTCATCAATTGGGTCATTATTGGGGATTGCCACACACCTTCGCTGGCTGTGCTACCTCAGCGCTAGTTGATTTTTTCATGGGAAATGATCCACAAGTTCCTGACAGCCTCACATTAGGATGCGCACTTGAGCTTCAGGATGGCAGTAATTGTTCCACCACCGGAGATTTAATATGTGATACCCCTCCAGATTATGGATTTGGATACCAATGGACGGATTGTAACTATACCGCCCAGATTTTAGACCAAAATGGAGAAGAAGTACATCCAATGGAAGAAAATTTAATGGGTTCATTTATAGGAAATGATTGTGAAGCAGATGACTTCAGGCTCACACCTACACAAATTGACCTCATGAGGATGGAGATTAACAGTCTTCCGCCATTCCCTGCTCCGGAGGATACAGAAATCACCACCTCCCCTACCCTGATCAGTCCCGTCAATAACGAAGTAACGCCCTTTTACGACAATATTTTACTGGAATGGGAGGCTGTAGCAGGAGCCACTTTTTACTTTTTAGAAATATCACCTTTTCCTACCTTTACTACCAGCCTGCCGTTGCTAACCACTACAGTCAGTGATCACAGTATTTTGTTATCTTCCGATTTTTTTGCGCCGGGTAAGAAATACTATTGGAAAGTAAGACCCTTTAATTTTACCCATACCTGCTCCCCCTTTTCGCCTAGTGCCAGTTTTTCAACAGGCACCATCAGTAATATTTCCAAAATCGAAGCCGTAGAACAGATCAATATAATACCCAATCCTGTAAGAGGAGGTAATTTCATTAAGATGGAAATGACAACTTCAAAGTCTTTTGATGGAAAAATTCAGCTTTCTAATACTAATGGGCAACAGATAGGGCAATCATTTCAACAGCATTTTCTATTGGGCAGAAGCCAAATAAAATTACCACACAAAAAACTTCCCGCCGGTTTGTACTTTATAAAAATAACAAAGGAAAGTCAACAAATTACTAAAAAAATAATGATTACGGATTAATTATTTTTGTCAATAATTGGACTTTTTACAAATAAATTAGGTTAAACCCGATAATTTTCAGATTATCGGGTTTATTTTTGCAGCTTAGGAATGGATAGTTATTTTTAACTCATTCCTTAAAAAAATAAAATTAAAAATATGCACAAAATACTTATTTCAGCTTTACTCCTTCTGATGAGCATCTCTCTACCTGCTCAAAATAATATTAATCCCTGCGGTACAAAGGATGGCAAATCAGAATGGCTCATCAAATATCAGTCCAACCCCAATCTGCATGAGAAATCAGACGATCCATTATACGTCGCACTAGCCATTCACATCGTTGGTGACAGTAATGGAAATGGATATTATCCTAAATCTAAAGTATTTGATGCACTATGTGTATTGAACGAGGACTATGAAGCTGCAAATATTCATTTTTATACAACCACCGATTTTGAGTACATCAACAACTCCAACTATTATCAACATACCTTTGGACAAGGGTCGAATATGATGAGTACTTATTACACTTTAAATAAAATAGATTGCTACATTGTAGATGATCCCGCCGGAAATTGTGGATACAGCTCCTATGGCGATGGCGTCGCTTTGAATAAGGCCTGCCTCTCTCCTACGGATCACACCTGGGCGCATGAGCTTGGTCATTACTTCTCTTTGCCTCATACTTTTTTTGGACTGGAAGGTACAGAAATAGATTATGCCGACCCCATAGCTAATACCGTAAATGGACTAACCACCGAAAAGGTTGACGGATCAAATTGTACCTACGCAGCGGATAGCTTTTGTGACACCCCACCCGACTACCTTAATTTTAGATGGACTTGTAATGCTCAGGGAATGAGTACGCAAATCCAACACGATGCCAATGGAGCCGCATTTAGGTCAGACGGCTCTTATTATATGTCGTATAGCGATGGTCCCTGCAAATCGCAATTTTCAGAAGAAGAAATCGCCGCCATGAGAGCCAATATAGAAGGTCCGCAGTCTTTCCTTCAGACAAATGCCACTCCTTTGGAAGATATTCCAACCAATCCCGTCAATCTTACTTATCCTATACAGGGAGAAGTTGCACCCGCCAATGGGGGAACAATCACGCTAACATGGGATGCCATGGAAAATGCGACGGGTTACATCATTCAGGTTAATCCATTTCCCAACTTCGGTAGTGCCATTATAGAAGAGCAGGTTTCCGCCCCCCAAGTCACCATTTCAGACCTTGAAATTGGCAAAAAATATTATTGGAGGGTCCGTGCTTTCAGCGAATGGTCCAGTTGCAGCCCTTTCTCGCCAAGCACCAGCTTTAAAGTAGGCACGCCGGTTGCCGTGAGTGATTTAAGCCATATCAACAACCTAAGCATCATGCCCAATCCAGCGGCATGGGGACAGGATATTTGGATAAAACTAGATGCACAAGTAGAAGAAGTCATCCATTTCACCATTCTAAACACACAGGGAAAGTTAGTCAGCCAGTCAACAACTGATGTCCATAAAGGAAATCAGAACATCTCTTTATCTACCAATTATTTGGAAAAAGGGATTTACTTTTTACAAATACAGTCACCACAAGGTTTTTATTATGAAAAATTCATTATTCAGTAAAAATTGGCATTTATTATTGATCTTTTTTCTTGGTGTAAATAGCACAACTTCAGCTCAAAAAACTGCGCTATTCCCATGTGGAACACCCGCTAAAAAGAGCATTTGGCTGGACAAATACCAGCAATCGCCCGATTTATATCCCAAAGCGGGCGAAACCCTACTCTATGTTCCATTGTCGATTCACCTACTGGCAACAGATGATGGAGCAGGCTATTTCCGAATGAATCAATTACTGGATGCACTATGCACTTTAAACAACGATTATGCGGCGGCCAATTTGTATTTTTACATTCAGGGCGATATTGACTACATCAATCAGACCAGCTGGTATGAACATGAGACGGTATTAGAGGGGGCAGAAATGATGTTTCAAAACGACATCCCCGGCACACTAAACTGCTATTTCGTGTCCGATCCTGCCGGAAATTGTGGTTATAATTTACCCTATGCGAGTGTTGCCATCGCCAAATCCTGTGCCAGCCCCAATGATCACACCTGGGCTCATGAGGTCGGTCATGCGCTTTCCCTGCCACATCCGTTTTTAGGTTGGGAAGGTGGACAAACACACGATGGAAGTATGCCCCCTGTATTTAGCAGTCCTGCGCCAGTAACCGTTACTTATGATTATACTTTTTTTCAGGATACACTGATTTTAGATACGCTTATTATAGATACTACTTTCGTAGAATTGGTCGATAGAAGTAATTGCCACATAGCCGCAGATGGGTTTTGTGATACTCCTTCGGATTACATCGCAAACCGATGGCAGTGTAATAATGAAGGGGTCAGTAGTTTCACACAAACAGACCCCAATGGTGAAATTTTCAGATCGGACGGGAGTTTAATTATGTCCTATTCCGATGACCAATGCGCCAATCGGTTCTCCACGGAGCAAATCAATGCCATGAGAGCCAATCTATTGGATGAACACGCGGATTGGTTGGAAAATCAGGATCCAATAGCCGATATTTCTTCTGTCCCCGCACTAATCGCTCCAACAGAGGGAGAACCCGTACAATTCAATCATGTATTCCTAGAATGGGCAGCGGTAGAAAATGCGACATCCTACCTTGTTTTAGTATCTAAATTAAGTAGCTTCAATGCTTCTTTAACCGATGTATTCATTACAACTCAGCCCAATATTTTAATAGAATCCTTATCCGACAATAAAAACTATTACTGGAAAGTAAGACCCTATAATTCCCACGCTTTCTGCACCAATTATTCAGCTTACGAAACATTCCACACCGAAAATATGGTGGCTACTCAAAATATTCAATGGCAGGGAAGCATTCATTTAAGCCCGACCTTTATCCACAAAGGACAGACAATACAATTAGCTGTCGAACACCTCAGCACCAAGGAGGCCACGATAGAAATAATGAATACAACAGGACAAATGATTTATAAAAATCAACTCCCACTTCAAAATAAAAATATAATCCCCCTGCCTGAAACAATTACTTCCGGTGCTTATTTTTTGGTGGTTAAATCAGGCACAAATCAGGCTGTTTTTAGATTTTTATTGTTGTAAAATTACCCGTACACCCAATAAACTATTTCTCTGTTTTACTGTACTCTAATTGTATAAAACAATAAAACACAAAACATGAAAGTATCATCACTTACAAATGAGCTGAAGTATCATTCAGACAAACCGGCAATCAGTGTGCTTTTCGAAACGGAAAGCACCAAGGAAATCCGCATCGCCATGAAAAAGGGACAATTCATGAAAGAGCATAAGACCTCTTTCCCCATTGTCGTTGAAATATTTGAAGGAGCGATTGATTTTGGAGTCAACGGAGCTGTTCACCACCTAAACAAAGGAGATTTAGTGGCATTAGAAGCAAGTGTGCCCCACGATTTGGTCGCTACCGCAGATAGTACTGTGCGATTGACTTTATCAAAACAGGATCAGGTTTCCAGGGTTAAAAACGTGGAAGCCGGTCATGCTTCCTAAAAAATAAAGTGGCGGAGAAATAATAAAGCTCCGCCACTTCTACGTTAAATGAGACGTGTGTCAGTTCCTCCTTAATTCCAATAATCTTTATTTATAATACATTCTATAATGAAAAATATCCTCGTCGTTTTTGCCATCCTCTTTTCCTTTCAGGCATTTTCACAACAAAAAGAACTTTCCCTTGGAGAAGCTATTCTTGGTCAGTCAATGGATCTATATCCCGAAAGACTTTCTAGCTTGAAATGGGTAGATGACAATCAATATTTATACAAAGATGGTGACAAATATATCCTTAAAAATATCCAAAATAAAGAAGTGGGAAACATTTCTCTGGCTGATTTAAAAACGGAGTATGGAAAGATGAGCAGTTTACCCAACATCATGAACATTGATGAAGATAAAATCACTTTTCAATCCGGTAATAGCATCATCGTCTATAATTACAAAAAACATAAAAAAGTTAGCAAGACCTCCTTTGATCAGAAGGCAGCCAATACAGATTATAGCACGGTGGCAAAGAGTGTCGCCTACACCATTGATAACAACCTATACATCGCTACTCCTTCCAGCCCAATGATTAAGGTCACCCAGTTCAAAAACAAAAATATTGTCTCAGGGCAGGCCATCGCCCGTTATGAGTTCGGCATCTCCAAGGGCACATTCTGGTCTCCTAAGGGAAATTTTTTAGCCTTTTATCAAAAAGATGAAAGCAATGTTACCGATTACCCTTTGGTTGACATTACGACTTATCCTGCGACACTCAAAAACATCAAATACCCCATGGCAGGACAAGGCAGTGAATTGGCAAAAATTGGTGTCTATCAAATGGAATCAGGAAAAACTATTTACCTCGATATCGATGGTTCGGATGAGCACTATTTGACTAATTTATCCTGGTCTCCAGACGATAAATATATCCTCGTAGCAGAGGTGAATCGGGGGCAAAACCACTACGCCCTCAATATGTATAGTGCCGCAAGCGGTAAAAAAATCCGCACCTTGATGGAAGAGTCTAATGAACGTTGGGTCGAACCCGAAAATATTGCAGTATTCTTACCCAAAAATAAGAAAAATTTTATTTGGCTGAGTGAAAAAGATGGCTTCAAGAACCTATATATTTACAACACCAAAGGAAGACTGAAAAAACAATTGACTCAATTTAAGTTTGTCGTGAAATCCATCCTCGGCTTTGACGAAGGTGGTCAAAATGTCATTATTAGTGCAACTGGTGAAAACCCAACCGAAACGAATACTTATAAGGTGAATTTAAAAACGGGTCAGGCGACCAACCTAACCCCCAAAAGTGGTACACACCAATCACAGGTAGGCGAGGATTATATACTTGATACTTATAGTAGCCTCTCCGTTCCTACCATCCAAAGTATGATCAATATTAAAACAGGAGAAGAAAAAATTATTTTCACCGC
>CAZNCI010000169.1:0-3779 GCA_964571475.1 uncultured Saprospiraceae bacterium
TTGGTGAAGAGTAGGCGAAAAAGAGCAAGTTTAATATGTGTGTTATTTAGTTCTTGAGCCACTAGCGTGATATGAACGGATAGCTCGGTCACGCCCTTAGCGTGACTTGCCCAAAGAAATATTTTTCAGCCGTTCCAAAAAAGGATGTCCCTTCCATTCCATATAAGCGAAGGCATAAACCAAAGAATACTCCACACCGACGGCTAACCAATTCCAGTGCGCTCCCCAGGGGCTGTATTTGATATAACTCAGAACAATCAGTCCCGACCATAGCACCGGATACCTGAAGTCGGTAAATAGACTCAGCCCCAATGGCAGGATGACATACCATGGATGCACCGTAGCGGTCAATGCCAAATACAGGCTTATCGCAAACAACATATTGCGAAATAAAGAGGCCCACGAATACTCCTGCTCAAATAATGCCACTCGGAATATACCCCAAAAAGTAATCGCTGCCATCAAGGGGCCAATCACCGGTATCAAATAATCTTTGGTTCGGAAGGATCCTAGAAATGCGAGCATATTGACTACACTAGAATTGAATTCAAAATTCTGAAAATACAAGCCCAGACTGTCACCAAAATGAGCAGCAAAAACACCATTGAGCATCGGCAGAAATAATATAACCAATACCACGCCCATCATACCCAAGTAGCTAATACTACGCTTCCATCCCAGCCGGCCAATCAAAAAGAACAAAAATAACAAGGGCAATAATTTGGTACTTATCGCCAATGCCATCGCTACGGATGACCACCAATATCGCTCCTTCACCAGCCAATAAACGGACAATAAAACAAAGAACAACATCATGCCCTCAAAGTGCAAATTTCCCGCCACTTCAAAGATCACTAATGGATTCAAAGCATACAATAAAACCAACTTTTCCGGACGCTCAAAAAGTGCCAGAAGCCTGGTTATTACCCAGATGTTGCCGATTTCAAAGCCTACTAAAATGGTCTTCATGACAATAGCACTTCCCGCTATATTACCCGGAGACAATGCCGTGCCAATCAAATAAATCAATTGAGCAAGTGGGGGATAAATAGAGAAATATTTTGGAGAGTTGAGCTGACCATATAATTCAGCAGTCAGACCGGGGATATTCATCCCATCTTCGATGATTTTGGAAGGGAGGTAATCAAAGGGATTGATGCCATTTAGTATCAAACGCCCATCCCATACAAAACGGTAAATGTCATCCGATAACTTTGGAAATACAAATATTAATAATACCCGTAAGACTATGCCTAACCACAAAAACCGATTGATCTCCTTTGGCACTACATCGGTATAAACCCGCAAATATTGCCAAAAGAAAAGCCCATAACAAGCTGCGATAAGTGGGAAATTGTCCTGTGTTCCCCAAAACGCCAGCAGCAGGGTCAGCAGCACAAAAAATGCGACCCTGGTATAAAAATATTTATTTTGGTGCGAGTCTTTAGGCATTTTACCAATTACTTCTCTCTAAAGAAAACACTAATCGGCACTCCGGTAAAATCAAAATTTTCCCTCAACTGATTCTCCAGGTAGTTTTTATAATTTTCCTTAACGTGCTTTGGATGATTGCAAAAGAAAGCAAAAGCCGGGTAATAGGTCGGCAATTGTGTGACGTATTTAATCCGAATATATCTTCCTCTATGAGCAGGAGGCGGATAACGCTCGATGGCTTCCAGCATAACATCATTCAACACCGAAGTTTTGACGCGTTTGGTTCTGTTTTCATAAACATAAAGTGCCTCTTCGATCCCTTTCAGTACACGTTGTTTGGTCAATGCCGATACGAAAACAATTGGAACGTCATTAAAAGGAGCGATCCTCTTGCGAACTTCTTTTTCATAATCACGGGCGGTATTGGTCTCCTTATCCATCAAATCCCATTTATTGACCAAAATCACCACTCCTTTGTTCCGTTTTTGAGCCAGCCGCAAAATACTCATATCCTGTGCCTCTACCCCCGTCTGCGCATCAATCATCACAATACAAACATCCGCTTCTTCAATAGCACGAATAGCGCGCATAACAGAATAAAATTCGAGATTTTCATGAACCTTCGCCTTCTTTCTCATGCCCGCCGTATCAATCAAATAAAAATCTTTACCAAATTTACTAAAGCGGGTATGAATTGAATCGCGGGTCGTGCCGGCTACATCGGTTACGATGTTCCGTTCTACACCAAGCAGGGCATTAGTCAGGGATGATTTGCCTACATTGGGCTGCCCCACAATCGCCAATTTGGGAATATCAGGCTCCATCTCATTGACTTCAACCACATATTCTGTCACCAAATCCAATAATTCACCAGAGCCCGACCCTGTCATAGATGACAAAAAGAAGGTATTCTCAAAACCCAACCCCCAAAATTCATTCGCCTCCATTTCTCTGGCGTGGTTATCCACCTTATTGACGGCTAAAATTATGTCCTTTTTGCATTTGCGAAGCATATTGGCAACTTCCTCATCCAAATCGGTGATGCCTGTTGTCACATCAACCATAAAGATAATGACTCCGGCTTCTTCGATGGCAATTTCGACCTGTTCTCGAATTGCTTTTTCAAAAACATCATCCGACCCATGCACAAAACCTCCAGTGTCAATCACATTGAAGGTCTTACCATTCCAAGTACAAGAACCATATTGGCGATCTCTGGTCACACCACTTTCATCGTCAATAATCGCCTTTCGTCCTCCTATCAAACGGTTAAACAAAGTTGACTTCCCTACATTCGGCCTTCCGACTATCGCTACTAAATTATTCATTATTTTACTGTATTTTGGCGCAAAGGTACGGAAAATATCACTCTAAAGTATCGTGTAATCATTTTTAGCCATTATAAATTTCGGGCAATGATAAAACATTTATTGTTTAAAATATAAAATACAATCAACATTTTGCGGTTAATTAAATAAAATATTTTTATATTTGCCCTATTATTCATTTTAACCCACACTTATGATTAGCAAAGATGTTTTATGGAAGGGAGTTATTGAGGATTTATTTGAGTACTTTTTATACTTTTTTTACCCGGAAAAAGCCAGTGAAATTGATTTTTCCAAAGGATTTGTATTTTTGGATAAAGAATTGCAGAAACTAGAGCCGGACAACAGCTCGACGCGTAGAAGTGTTGACAAGCTCGTCAAAGTATTCCTCAAAAATGGCAAAGAAGAATGGATGCTTATCCATATCGAAATACAAGGTTACTGGGACAAAAATTTTCCCTTTCGAATGTTCGTTTATTATTATCGATTCAGAGATCGATTCAAAAAACCTATTTCCACCTTGGCCATTTATACTGACGACAACCCTGGTTTTCACCCCACTGAATACACAGAGAATTGTTGGAATACTCAATTAATCTACCGTTTTGACACCTATAAATTAATGGAAAAAACCGAAGCCGATTTTGATAAAATGCCCGACAACCCATTTTCTATTGTAATGAAAATGGCATGGGCTTCATTGAAAAAAAATAAACACATAAATTTATTGGATCTAAAACTACAACTCATACGCCAATTAATGAAGCATGGATTTAGTAAAAAGGAAACAAATAGCGTATTAAACTTTGTCGCTCACTACGTAGATTTGCAAAATTCAGATGAAAAGTGTATTTTTGAAAAAAAAATTGAATTATTAACCAAACCACGAAAAAACATGGGTATCGTTGAAGCTATAAAAGAAGAACTTAAAAGACAGGCTATAGAAGAAGGAAAAGCTGAAGGAATCGCCATGGGAAAAGCTGAAGGAATCGCCATGGGAAAAGCTGAAGGAAAAGC
>CAZNCI010000169.1:3879-8305 GCA_964571475.1 uncultured Saprospiraceae bacterium
GGAAAAGCTGAAGGAAAAGCAGAAGGACAGATCGAAGCAAATTTAAAAAATCAAGCAAAGATTATCTTAAAGAGTATTGATTTAAAGCTGGACAATTCATTATTAACCAACCTGCTGGACATAAAAGAATCCGAACTCCCTTCATTAATCAATGAATTAATTGAAATGGGGTATTTGAAAAAGCAACAGGTCACAAAGTGGTTATAGACCTACCACTTAACCCCCAAAACCGACCTCATTCTAAAAAATATATTTTTTTTTACCATAGATATACTAAAAAAAAAAATGCCCCGTTTATAAAGGCATACACTCAATATACTCACCACAATTGTTTCTCAGTTACTATATTAGATGACATACCGTTTCCCCGGTAGTCGCCCCCCATTATCAGCCTCCTGATAACATAGTTTAGTTTTATGTTTAAACCCTTGTTCAACACCTTGGTAAGGTAGTAATTTTTAACAGTAAATAAGGCAGTTTTCGAGTTCTCGAAAAGTAATAATTGGTGGAGCGCAAAGCTCACCTTATCATACTTATATCGTAAGAACTCTCTGTTTTTTCAAGGGAGTATTGTTTCTCTGCAAATTTAACAATACTTCAAGTAGTAGGTGACGAATTGGTACCTAACGCCCTGCTGCGAACATGCAATTATTAACTATTTCTAATTAGCAAGTTGTCAATAATATCACTATTGGTAAGTAGGTGATACTTTTGATCAGTTGCATTAAATCGATTAAAGTATGAGAGTTATCACAATGATCCTCCTGGGATTACTATGTTCTATATCTTCGTTTGCACAATCTATTAATTATTCTTCATTAAAGCCGGTCGAAATCGTTGCGGAAAGCAAAAGTGCCGGAAATTCTTTCGAAGAAACTTCACTATTTCACCCTTCATTACAGGAAAAGTCTTTTGTCAATAAGGATGTACTGGATTACAGCCTTTTTGAGTTAGACATCGAAAATTTACAAAAACTAGCCTATGAAGCACCGCAGGCTTTTACATTAAATATACCTAGAGCACAAAAGAAAGCCCTTGAACTGGAATTGGTGCAGGTCAATCCATTCGACGGTCAGTTTCAAATTACACAGAGCAATAATAAAGAACCCTTTCAATTCAGTCCCGGCCTCCACTATCGTGGTATTATCAAGGGAGATCCCTCGTCTTTGGTTGCGATAAGCATCTTTGAAGATGAAATCACCGGCTTGATTAGTACGCCCTCCGAAGGTAATTTAGTATTGGGAAAACTCAAAGACAAGAGTAATAAAACCCAATATCTACTTTATAACGACAAGGATTTAGTGGCAAGCCGGGGCGCTTTTTGCGACACAGAAGATGCCCCTCAGGCATATACACGAGATGACATCACCTTTTCGCTGGATGACAGCAAAACGGTAGGCGATTGTGTCCGCATTTATTTCGAGGTAGATCACGATGTTTATCAGGATAAGGGCGGTACCAATGGCGCCATTAACTACATCACGGCCATCTTCAACGAAGCGGCTACTTTATACGCCAATGAAAATGTCAGTCTGGTTATTTCCGAAGTATTTGTTTGGAATACGCCCAGCCCTTATGCTGGTACATCTAGTGGTAGTTTATTGACACAATTCCAAAATTACCGAACGAGCTTTAATGGCGATTTAGCTCAATTGGTTTCTTATCAGGCTAGTGGTGGCATCGCCGTTTTATCCGGCCTTTGCCACCCCGTTACTGCCGCACGAATGAGTTTTGTCAGTATCAACTCTACCTACCAGGCGGTTCCAACTTATTCTTTCTCCGTCATGGTGGTAGCGCATGAATTAGGACACCTACTGGGCTCTAATCACACCCATGCCTGTGTATGGAACGGTAATAATACCGCGATTGATGGATGTGCCGGATTCACCGAAGGTAATTGTAGCCTGCCTCCAAATCCATCTATCGGAGGGACAATTATGTCTTATTGCCATATCACAAGCGTCGGGGTCAACCTTAGTTTAGGTTTTGGACCGCAGCCTGGAAATGTTATCCGAAATATGATTAGCAATGCGACCTGTCTGCAGCCATGTAGCAATGGCGGTGGTAACGGTGGCGGAAATGGTGGCGGAAACGGTGGAGGAGGCTCTCCTTCTACCTGTGACGGGAATGAGGTATTCTTAGCGATTACTTTAGATAATTACGCACAGGAAAATACATGGAAGATCAAAAATGAAGCAGGAGCCGTCCTTTATTCCGGCGGCCCATTTGCCAAAGCTAGTGCAGGTGTTGTAGTAAGAGATACGTTTTGTTTGATAGATGGATGTTATTTCTTCACTATGTACGATAGCTACGGAGATGGAATGTGCTGCCAGTTTGGAAATGGATCTTTTGTCCTAAAAAATGCCAATGGTGACATCCTTGCCGAAGGTGGAGAATTTCAGGCAGAAGAAACAGCTGATTTTTGTGTTCCCGAAGAGATTGGCGGTGGCAACAGCGATTGTCTAAGCATTGACTGGAGTGAATATCCGGTCGAATCTTACGGAGGCGCGCAAGACCACGGACAGGCACAATTATTAAGCGACAATACCATCTTGATGATTAAAAATAACGCGTGGAAGCAAATTTCCATTGATTATACGGTTACGAATAATACCGTCATTGAGTTTGATTTCAAATCGACCATTCAGGGCGAAATTCACGGTATTGGATTTGATGACAATGCCTCTATTTCTTATGGTCGCACCTTCAAAGTTTATGGCTCTCAGAGTTGGGGAATATCCAATTTCAACACCTACGACGGTAGTGGCAATTGGGTGCATTTCTCCATTCCGGTCGGTCAGTTTTATCAGGGAGACTTTGACCGCTTATTCTTTGTCGCAGACCATGATAGTGGATTGCACAATGGTAATGCTTTTTACAAAAATGTCGTTATACACGAAGGAACTGGATGCGGCGGTAATCTTCCCGAAGGTGAAATTCAACCTGCACTTCCCGAAGAGACACCGACTGATTTAGGGCTAAAGCTCTATCCAAATCCCGCACGTGACCTACTAAATATTAACTGGCAGGTCAATCAGACAACACCGACCCAAATTGTCATTTATAATATCACAGGACAAGCCGTGAAGTCCATTAATATGGAAACCCAAACAGGATTAAACGCGAAGGAACTGGATATTAATACGCTTGCTCAAGGTACTTATATTTTGAATATGCAGGCAGACAATCAGGTTGTCACCAAAAAATTCACAATAGTCAGATAACAAGAAACAATTGAGTGTATAACAATTGTGAGTAGTATTTCAAGAAGGATGCCGGAGGGTATCCTTCTTTTTTACACGCCAATATCCTCATTCCAAAGCGTCGGATTTTCCTCAATAAAGGTTTCCATCATTTTGATACAAGTCTCATCATCCACCACTTCAACCTCATGCCCTTTGGCTCTCAGCCATTCTTCCTCGCCCTGAAAAGTTTTATTTTCTCCTACGATTATTTTCGGAATACCATACAGCGCAATCGCTCCACTACACATCGAACAAGGTGAAAGCGTCGTATAAATCACACATTCCTTATAGACAGATGCCGGTAATCTCCCCGCATTTTCAAGTGCGTCCATCTCTCCATGCAGGATACAACTCCCCTGTTGCACCCGCCGGTTGTGCCCACGACCGATCACTTTCCCCTCATGCACCAACACACTACCAATGGGAATGCCTCCCTCTTCCAATCCCTTTTTTGCCTCTTTAATGGCTTCTTTTAAAAACTTCATTTTATTTTGTTATTTTATATGTTATTTATTTGGGCGCCGATTATCATCGTCCGTGGTCGGGTTCACCTGACGATATGACAGGTTATCCGTCAATATGCACTCATTTCGCTGTTTTATGAAAATATTTTCTTAATTATTTTTTCATCTCCTATTACAAAAAGTTCATCTCCTTCTTGAAAAAGGAGGCTGGGGTCACTAATTATTCTCGTCTCGTTATTTCGTTTCAGCATCACGACATTTATACCGTGTTTGCTTCTCAAATCTAATTTTTTTAAAGACTTTCCGATAAATCTTTCAGGGATTTTAACCTCTAATAAGGAGTTTTTATAATCAATTTGAAATTTTTCGAGAATAGAAGGGTGGGTTATTTTATCTGTAAGCCGAATGGCGGTAGCAATTTCGGGAAGGACCACTTCATCTGCACCCAATTTAAGTAAAATTTCTTTTTTTAGACGCGTATTGGCTTTTCCTATAATGTATTTTGCATTCATTTTTTTGAGATGAGTGATGGCCAGAATGATGGTTTCTAAAGCACTACTCATGCTGAAAATAATAATATCAAATTTCTCCATTTCCAGTTTGCGGAGTACCTGCTCCTCTACCACATCTGCAACGACTGCAACAGAAACTAAGTCTTTGATTGCATTAATTTTTTTTTCGTCAATATCAATCGCTAACACACCGTGTCCGTTTTGA
>CAZNCI010000170.1:0-8278 GCA_964571475.1 uncultured Saprospiraceae bacterium
ATCACTCCATTGGTAAGACAAATTACCCGTACCCCCAAATGCTGTAATATCAATCCCCCCTGTACTCTCTCCAAAACAGGCAACTGCCGCAATCTCCGCATTAATAGTGATAGCAGAAGGTTCTGTGATCGGAATAGTCGCCGTTGCAATACAACCCAAATCATCTGAAACAGTTAAATGATAAACACCTGCCGCTAAATTACCCACCTGACCACTAGCCGGAAGCCCCGTTTCCTGCCAGGCATAAACCAAGGTTCCCGTCCCGCCGGTCGCTGCTGCGGTAATGGCTCCTGTTGCATCGCCATTACAGCCTACATCTGTCGATGTATAGGACAGGCCAATCTCCGGTGGTGGCAAAACTTCCGTTGAATTAATAATTTGACAACCATTGGCATCCGTGACCGTTACCTGATAAATACCTTCGGATAAATTATTCGCTATTGCTGTTGTTTGTATCGGGAAAGTATTCCATTCATAAGTATAAGGAGGAGCTCCTCCCTGAACCATAATACCCGCTGTACCTGACGCTTGCGCACCACACCCATTCAACGTACTATCCATCTCTGTTGTTAATGCCGAAGGTTCTGTAATCGTCAACATTTCCGTTTGAAGACAATTGTGAAAATCTGTCACACTAACGGTATAAGTACCTGCACCCAAATCACTCGCAGTAGCCGTTGTCTGTTCTCCTGCCATTCCATCCCATTGGTATTGATAAGGAGGCGTACCTCCCGATGGCATTACCGTTGCCGTTCCTGATAAGTCTCCATTGCAGGCAATATTTTCCTGTTCAGTATCCAAGGACAAAGCCGTAGGTTCTCCAAGCACGAAATCATACTCTTTGGTACATCCATTGGGGTTGGTCACCGTCACTAAATAAGTATCGGCACTCAACCCAACCGCTATAGAATCAGTACTTCCATCTGACCAGTTAAATGTAAATGGCCCGATACCCGACGTCACTTCCAATGTAAGACGACCATCACTTAGACCCTGACAACTGATAGAATCTTTTAGGATAAACTCCGCTTCTATAACCTCCGGTGAAGGAATCGTAAAGTCAAAAGGAGATGAACAACCAACGCCATCTGTGACAATGACAACATAATCCCCACGCTCCAATCCAACAAAATTTCCCGTCGTATTTTGTTGCCCGTCCAGATCAAATGAAAAGGGCGCTGTTCCTGCTGTAATATTAATAAGTACCGCCCCGTCATGATCCCCCGGACATGTAACGGCAGTCGTTGTAATCTCTCCAGTTGCACCAGGACAATCCAGGGTGGTGCAGGAAATACCCGACCCCAAACCCGGGCAATTATCCCCCAAACTTCTCACAAATATTTCGACCGTTTCGGTCGTCGCCAATCCTGTAATGGTATGCCCCAATACCTCACTTGGTGGTCCCCAGGTAATCCCATCCAGACTCACTTCATAACCAAGGGCATCAGGCACTGCATCCCAAGCGATAGAAATCGAATGTTCTGTTGCATTTTGACAATTCAAAACAGGCGCTGCCGGACTTGGCCGTACTTCAATAGTCACCTCATCCATTTGTTCACAACCATAAGAATCCATAATAGTCAGGGTGTAGGTAGTGGTACTTGCTGGTTTGGCAATCGGATCCGGGCAGTCCGTACAACTCAGCCCTTCTGCTGGAGACCAACTGTAACTTATTTTATAAACCGGCTCAAAAGAAATATGCCAGGAATACAACAAACCATCTAAATTATTCTGGTCATCAATTAATTGCAACCGCCAGGTTCCATTGGTATGGCGGTCTCCATCCCACAGGTCACTCCAAACCCCTTCCGGTAAATAATTGCCGGTAAAAGGCACGGCCGAAGGAGGAGCATAAGGCCCCGGAAAATTAATCGGAATGGTCGCAGAAGGGGTAAAACACGTCTTATAATACCAGTCAACGGCAAGCTCTGGCCCTGGGCCCGAACCTCCATTATCGGTTGTTAATTCAATAAACTGCCCATCCGGACTAATCAAATAAATATCCAGATCATCAATCCAACGGTGTGAAAGGCTGTCAATACATACTTCCTTAATCACGCCAGGTCCTAATTTCCGGGGAACGACATTACTCACTTCTATATCCGAAAAAACGGGAATATTAAAGGAAGGAATATCCAAATGCATATTATTCGTAAAAGTGGGAGCTGGTGGAAGTGGCACATCAATCGTACCATCCAATGCCACAGAATCCCCCGGACAGATACTAACATCCGGACCAAGATCAGGCATGACCGTCGGATCATCCTTAATGATGATAGATATGGTATCCCTATTGCAAACATCCTTTTGAATATCAACTAAAATCGTTTCCGGCAACTCCTCAATACCATCTTCAAAAGCAATAATGGGAACACTAATAGAATCACTACCGGCAGGAATAAAAAGCCCCGGTGGAATCAATTCATAATCCACGCCATTCTCTGCCGTTCCCAAAATTTGATAATCCAATGGAAAATCAGTAAGTGGTGGATTGGGAAGCTTGAATGTAAGCAGCCCACCAGTACAGGCTTCCGCAATAGTCCCATCCAAACTAACCGTCACCGCCTCTACTTCCAATGAGCCCGTCCCAAAACTTTTTGCCTCCAAAAATACGCCGGAATCGTAAGCATCATCCCCCACATCAGCAATGATCAATTTAATGGTGTATTCCTCACAGGGGGTAACGATTGCCTGCGCGGTAAACACATCCGTAAATCCATCATATACAGGTTGATTATTAGTCGCGTCATTATTATTGTAAAACTGCGAAAAAGCCAGTGAACCATTAGGAGGGGTGCAGTTGACAATATCTCCTGCATTCACCCCCGAATTGACATTATTAATGGTAACGGGCAGGTTGGTACCCGGAATAAGGGCTATATTTTGACCATTGTTTTCATAAGGACCTGAAATCCCCGGCCCCGAAATAAAAAAACCGAATATATCATTGAAATCGCTACACACAAATTCAGGATATTCCTCCGATGCAAAAACATACCGAAAACGTAAGGTATCAGAAATTGGGATAAATGTAATGGTGTATTTCACCAAATCGTTCACACTGTTATTCGCGCCGGCAATTTGTGTAATATCTGCATCAGTAGCCGTACTATTGGTTGCATTATCAGCAAAATCACCACCCACTCTTTCTGCCCCATAATTCGTCCCTTGGGAGACGGCTCGCCCTGTGGTTAAAACAATTCCCCTGCCGATGCCAATTTCTTCTGCCCCATTTTTAAAGAAACCAACTGAAATCGGAGGTCCCTGATAATCCACATTAATCACTTCAACCCCTTCTCCTAAAAAAATATTGGTGATTAAATTCTCAGGAGTAATGGGCGGCGCATTCGTCACCTCCATATCCTGCGCCAAGGCATTAACCGAAAAAACAAACACAAAAAGGAAAAATATTCCAAATCTTAACCCCCAGTATTTTATGATATTCAAATAACTCATTTGTAACAATATTTTTTTGATCAATAAGTAGCCAGGATCGCGCAACAACAAATGATTGAATTAAAGTTATTTTTGATTTTAAATGATGATATTAAACAACAGCCCTTTGCCGAAGCAGCTAGCTATTCTTTAAAGAGAAGCTTAAAATCAAAAGGATACGTCAATTGCGTTGGTTGCTTTACACAATCCATTAAAGTGGAAATACGTTTGGTTATCCCAAAAAGGCACGTTCGAAAGGCATAGGTCGCTTGATTCCAACATGGCAAAAAGCCTCCTAATATTTATGTAAAAGTAAAACTTTTTTTTGAAATCAAAAAAATATAGGTGCTATCTGAAACTTTTTTATCAGGGTTCGCAAAATAGATTGCAATTATTTTTTCCGGCTTTCCCTTCTTTTAGCTAATAAAAACGGGTTTTTATCGAAAAAAAAGACCAAAAACAAAAAAAAATGTAACATTTGTCCAAGAAATAGGTTTTAAATCATCAATCATCATCATTCAAACATTTAATTTTTCAATAATAATATGAGACAATTTTTCAAAATATTCCTGGCTGCTTTTTTTGCGGTATTTGCCGCAGCATTCTTTGTCTTTATCATTATTAGCGTAACGGTCGCTTCCGCTGGTCAGGAAAAACACGTTACCATCTCTGAAAAATCAATCCTGACTATCGAACTCAAAGATTATGTCCCCGAACTAACCAATAATATCAAGGAAGAGTCCATGGACTTGTTCAGTTCTGACCGCTTGGGACTTGCCGATATTGTTTATACCATTCGTCAGGCTGCCCAGGATCCAAAAATTGAAGGAATTTACCTCGGAGTGAGTAGTTTACAGAGTGGATTCGCAACAACACGCGTCATCCGAAATGCCTTGATTGAATTTAAAGAAAGTGGTAAATTTATCGTTGCCTACGCCAAGGGGTATTCTCAAAACGCCTATTATTTAGCATCGGCTGCGGACTATCTTTACCTCAATCCATTAGGTTATATTGACCTAAAAGGTTTTGCCTCCCAGGTCATGTATTTTAAGGAAATGTTTGATAATATCGGCCTGGATATGCAGGTCACTTATGTGGGCGATTTCAAAAGTGCAACGGAACCCTTCCGTAGAACCAATATGTCCGAAGCAAACAGAAAACAGGTTCGGGAATTTTTAGATGATTATTATGATTTATTCCTAACTGATTTGTCGGCTTCCAGAGGTATTTCTAAAGAGGAGGCACGCAAAGCCATTGATAGCTTGGCAGGAGGCACACCTGAAACGGCACTGGAAGCAAAATTAATCGACGGCATTACCTATAACGATCAGGTAAAAACTAAGCTAAGATCATTACTAGCCATTGATAAAGATGCTAATATCAATCAGGTAAGACTGCTCAATTATTTCAAATCTCTGGACAAACCTAACCTCAAACTGGCAGAAAATAAAATTGCCGTCGTCAATGCAGAAGGTACCATCAATAGATCTGACGAAAATGGAGCCGTGGGAGACAAACGTTTTGTACGAATCCTTCAAAAAATTCGTAAAGATGAAGACATTAAAGCCGTCGTCCTTAGGGTTAACTCCCCTGGAGGAGATGCACTCGCTTCCGAAAATATCTGGAGAGAGATTGAACTCATGAAAGAAAGTGGCCGAAAAGTAGTCGTCTCAATGGGTAATTACGCCGCTTCGGGGGGTTACTATATCTCCTGTAACGCAGATTCTATCCTCGCCGAACCCAATACCCTCACCGGCTCTATTGGCGTATTTATGATGTTGCCAAGTATCCATAAAATGCTGACAGATAAGTTAAATATTTTTGTTGACACCGTCAAAACTGGTGCCTTCTCTGGTGGCTTTTCTCCGCTTTATGACCTGACCGATGCAGAAAAAAACTTATTGACGCGAAGGACTGAAAGCCTGTACCAAACCTTTTTGAAAAGAGTCGCTGACGGTAGAGGAATGACCAAAGAGCAGGTCCACGCCATCGCTCAAGGGCGTGTATGGACCGGAAGAAAAGCAGTGGAAATAGGTCTCGTGGATAAACTCGGTGGGCTGGATGACGCCATCCAAATGGCGGCAGACATGACCGACCTCCCTTCCTATATGGTGGACAATTACCCTAAAATGGAAGATAAATGGCAAAAATTAGTCAACGAACTTACCGGTCTCGAAGAGGAAGACAAAGGCATCATCAAGAAGGCATTGATGAAAAATGAACTGGGTCCTTTATACCCCTATTATTCACATATCAAAGAAATGTTACAAGCCGATCAAATGCAAATGCGGCTGCCTTACATTATCGAGTTCTAAAACAACTTCTTTCGCTGAAAATAAAAAGACAGAATTACACTCAGAATAATCGATATTAGAATGAGATAATAGAGCGCGTATTCGTTCTCCTCATAAGGCAGGGGCACATTCATACCATAAAAACTGGCTAGCAGGGTCGGAACCATTAATACAATGGTAATCGTCGTCAACCGCCTGATCGTCAGGTTAAGGTTGTTCGATATTATCGAGCCATAGGCATCCATCGTGCCGTGGAGGATATTGGTATAAACGTTCGCCATTTCCAGTGCCTGCCCATTATCAATGATAATATCTTCAAATAAATCCGTCTTATATTCATCATTGCGAATATCCAAAAAATCAACCCGCTTCATCTTCATCTTCAATAATTCATTCGAACTCAGGGAATTGACAAAATAAACCAAACTCTTTTCGATACTCAACAGTTGTTTCAGTTCCCTGTTTCTACTCGAATCATACAACTCCTTCTCGATTAAATTGCGCTTTAAGTCCAGTTTTTTCAGACAGGTCAAATACCGATATACATTTTGCTCCATCAACTGAATCGCAAACAATGTATCATCATTCGGATTAAAATACTTCACCCGGTCTTCCAAAAAACGTTGAATAACAGGATTATCCAAAGCAGAAATGGTCACAATATGATCCGGCGTAAGGATTAATCCAATTGGAATCGTCGTATAAATTGGCTCATTTTCTCCTTCAGCAAGCGTTAATATCGGAGCATTGAGCATGATCAAACGAATATCATCCTCCCGCTCATATCGGGATCGCTCGTCTTTATCCAAAGAATCCGTCAGGAAGTCAAGTGGAATATGGTACTGTTCAGAAAAGACCTCTAACTCCTTATTTAAGAATGGCGGAGCAATATTTATCCAACAAGAAGGGATTGCCTCCTGAAGCTCCATCAATCTACCGTCCGATTTTGTATAATACCGAATCATATTCCCCCATTTTGTCTGCTTTTTCCTTTAAGTCCGCACAAATTTACAATTATTCAGGTAGGAATCAAATATTTAAGTACTACTACTTTTCAAGAGGAGTAATTTATATTTTTTTTGGGGCCACCCCACTCGATAAAAATCGAGTGGGGCCAGGCTATCCGCTCCTTCCGATAAAAATCGGAACCGCTGCTATCCTTTGTCCGAAATTTTCACACCAAAAGGGGTCACCTTTTTTAACTGACACCCCACCCCTCTATATTATTTAAATGGTTACAACCCCTTCTTTTACCGAAAAAACATCCAAAGAGTATCCGGAATATTCAACCGATAATAACTATCCTTGACTATTACCACAGCTATTGAAACACACAAATACAACTTAATATGACAACATCTGAAGCATTTATTATAAAAATTACGTCAAAAATAGTTTGTTTTCATATTCTATTATATACATTTACAATAAAAAATACTGAGAAATCTATTATTTACCAAATTCATCGTTATGTTTAAAAAAATTATAGTCTTTTTGATTTTCATGTCTTTTGCTTGTTTTGTACAGGCACAAAGTCCTCAACAATTTAATTTCCAGGGAATAGCCAGAGATGTCGATGGGCACGCTTATGCCAATACCAATATCGCCATTCGGGTCAGTCTGGTCAGAGGCGCAGCGAGCGGCATCATTGATTACTCCGAACGCCATGTCGTTTCTACTTCTGATTATGGCGTCTTTGATATTCGCATAGGTACAGGGGAGGTACAGAGTGGCAATATGGAAAACATCAATTGGGGCAATTCCCCTTATTACCTTAAAGTAGAACTGGATCCCGGTGCTGGCACAGATTATGTCAATATGGGAACGAGCCAGCTACTATCCGTTCCTTATGCTTTATTCGCTAACAAATCAGGAAGTGGGGGCAGTTCAGAGCCACAAACACTCACCTTTAATAATGCAACTCATGAACTATCCATTAGCGATGGTAATTTTGTCGTAATTCCTGCAGGTGAAGCTGGACCTCAAGGCCCACAGGGAGAACCGGGTCCGGCAGGTCCTCAGGGTGAACAAGGCGTCCCGGGTGTCGCTGGACCTCAAGGCCCCGCAGGACCACAGGGCGAACAGGGTACTCCGGGAACGGGTATCAGCCTACTGGGTAATGTCGCAACCGTAGCCGACCTGCCCGCAGGCGCTTCCAATGGTGACCTATACATCGTTGAAGCAAGCGGTGACGGATACGCTTGGGATGGCAGTATGTGGAATAATGTCGGCCCTATTCAGGGACCACAGGGGGTACCGGGAGACCAGGGTCCTGCAGGTCCACAGGGGGTTCCTGGCGATCAGGGTCCTGTAGGTGTACCGGGCGATCAGGGTCCTGTGGGACCTCAGGGTGTCCCAGGTGATCAGGGACCACAGGGTATCCCAGGCGACCAGGGTCCACAAGGAGAACAGGGAGTTCCAGGAACAGGTATCAGCCTACTGGGTAATGTCGCAACCGTAGCCGACCTGCCCGCAGGCGCTTCCAATGGTGACCTATACATCGTTGAAGCAAGCGGTGACGGATACGCTTGGGATGGCAGTATGTGGAA
>CAZNCI010000171.1:0-8253 GCA_964571475.1 uncultured Saprospiraceae bacterium
AAAATAAAGGACGAAATAAAATGAAAGTACTATTAGCAACACTATGCTTAATGATCACATATGGTGGTTGGGCGCAGACTGCTCTTTCTTTGCAGCAGGCACAGGCGTTTGGATTGATCAATAACGAAAAGGTCATCAATGCCAATATTGATTATGCTATTGCAAAAAAGAAAATAAGAGAAACGACGGGTATCGGTCTTCCGCAGGTGTCGGGAAGCCTGGGCTTTAATAATTTTTTGGATATTCCAACGACGGTTGTACCGGCACGAACTTTTAATCCAATGGCCCCTGAAGGGGAAATTGCTGAATTGAAATTTGGGTCGGAATATACAGCTGAAGCCGGCTTTCAAATTGCTCAAATTTTGTTTAACGGAAATTACCTCGTTGGGCTTCAGGCTGCCAAAGCTTATGCCAATACCTCTGCTGTATTGATTGAGAAATCAAAATTAGAGGTCAAATACGATATCGCCGATGCTTATTATACCGTATTAATGCTCAAAAATAATAAGGACATTTTGGTCAATTCTTATCAAAATATGAATGAGTTATTGAGGCAGACAAAAATACTCGTTTCCGAAAAAGTCGTAGAGTCAACTCAGGCGTCCCAGCTGGAATTGTCGGTATTGCAAATCCGGGATGGAATGGATAAAATGGATGCTCAAATTGACGTCGCCAAGGATTTATTAAAAATGCAGATGGGCATGGATCTTACCACGGATATAGTCTTAACGGATGATTTGGATTATTTTTTGGGCGAAAGCCTGATCATTAACGAATCCTTTGACCCCAATAATAATATCACCCACAAAATACTGAATACACAATTGACATTGAATCAATTAAATTTGAAAAATAAACAGGCCAGTTTCCTGCCAACAGTGACCGCTTTTTTATCACATAAACAATCTGCCCAGCGTGGTGCTTTTAATTTCTTTGATGGGGATAAAAGCTGGTATCCAACCTCTGTCTGGGGTATAAATATCTCCCTGCCGATATACAGTGGTGGTCAGACTAAAGCCAAGGTCGATCAGGCCAGACTGGAAATTATTAAAACAGAAAATAACATCAAACAGGCCGATCGGGGATTGCAGTTGCAAATGAAACAGGCCGTCTCCAATTATAATAATGCCATGGCTACTTATAATACACAGCTCAAAGCCGTAGATGTTGCCAAAACAATCATTGATAATACCGAGACGAAATTTAAGCTCGGAACCGTCATGAGCCTGGAACTGACACAGGTTGAATCCCAATACCTCAATACAAAATCAGCATTAAATATGGCGATTTACAACCTTGTTAAGGCAAAGCATGAAATCGACAAATTACAGAATAAATAACGAAAAGAACACATAATTAATACATTATAATGAAGAAAAATATTCTACTTATCTCTTTGCTCTCACTTGCCATTTTGGGTTGTAGAGAAAAAACGGATCTCGATACTTTAAAAGATAAAAAAGCTAAAATTGAGCAGGAAATAAAAGCAAAAAAGACCGAATTAAAGAAGACGGTCGCAGCTATCGAAAAACTCACACCTAAAAAAGAAGTGCATTATCCGGCCGTTTCTACTATTGAAGCACAGCAGGGGCTGTTTGAGCATTTTTTTGAAGTACAAGGTGCTATTGATGCCGATAAAAACGTGATTGTTACACCCGAACAGGGCGGGAAGATCATTTCCTTACCCGTGAAAAAAGGGCAGTATATCCGAAAAGGTGACGTCATCGCCAGATTTGATACTCAAATACTGGTTTCCAATAAAACCCAACTGGAGGAACAATTGGCTACCGCCAAATATATGTACGAAAAGCAGCTTTCTTTGTTTGATAAAGGCGTTGGGACGGAGGTGGCACTCAAGCAGGCGGAAGGTCAGTACAAAACCCTGCAAAAATCAATTGAAGTATTGAATACGCAGCAGGGGAAATCAATCTTAACCGCGCCCTTTTCCGGTTATATTGATAATGTCTTTCCCGTGGTGGGAGCAATGGCAGGGCCCGCCACCCCCATTGTCCAGTTAATCGGACTCAACCAGCTCAAAATAATGGCTGATGTATCGGAGGATTATTTGAGTGCACTCGATAAAACAAGTGTGGTCGATGTCAATTTTCCCGCTATTGATTATCAACTGAAAGACCTTAGAATTTCCCGTATCGGAAAGTCGGTAAATCCCGTTAATCGAACTATTTTGATTGAAGTCAATATCCCTAAAACAGCCAAAAATATGGTGCCTAATTTGATGGCAGCAATGAAAGTCAGGGATTATTTTGCCAAGGATGCCATTATACTCCCCACCCATGTTATCCTGACCAATGCTAAAAAACAAAGATTTGTCTTTGTGGTCAATGAAGACCATACGGTTTCTGAAAAAATCATTAAAACCGGTAGATCCTATAAAGATAAGACGGAAATACTGGAAGGCCTGAGCTCCGGCGATAAGGTCGTCGATAGAGGGGCAAGAAAAATTGTAGATGGCGATCGTGTCGAAGTGCGAACGATGTAATGAGGGCTTACCTAATGATTTTAATACGCTAACAATAAGAAAAATGGACATAAAGAATAAACTCAATAAGTTTAAGGAATTTGCATTGACCACCGCCGCCGTCAAAAACCGAAAGTCGGTTTATTTAATACTGACAATGATTATTATTGGGGGGATCTCAGCTTACCAAAGTATGCCCAGAGAGGCTTTCCCGGAAATACAGGTGCCTAACATATTCGTTTCTATTCCCTACCCGGGAAATTCTCCGGATATCATCGAGGATAAAATTATCAAACCATTTGAGAAGGAGCTCAATACCATTGTGGGGATCGATAAAATCAAAGCGACGGCCATGCAGGATTTTGCCTTGATCGTTGTCGAGTTCGACTTTGAAGTCAAACCCGATGATGCCAAGAAAAAAGTGGAAGATGCCCTGACGGATGCAAGAGCCAGTAAGGATTTTGCGCAGGATTTGCCGGTCAATCCCTCCGTTGCCAAAATGGACGTCAATGAAATGCCCATCCTGAATATCAATATTTCGGGCAATTATCCGGTTCAGTACCTCAAGGATAAAGCAGAATACCTCAAGGACAAAATTGAATCCTTATCCGAGATCAATAAAGCGGATATAAGGGGTGTGCAGGAGCAAAAACTAAAAATTGCTATCCGGAAATTTGATGCTGAAGCCAGAGGTGTGAGTTACCGGGATATTGAAGGAGCTATCCGTAATGATAATATTACAATGGGGGCAGGAAACCTCAAAATAGATGGAATTGATCACTTTGTGATGTTGGATAACAAATTCAAATCAGCAGATGAATTACTCGATCTTATTGTCAAACACGAAGGGACGAATGATGTGCGTTTGTACGAGATTGCCGATGTGAGTTTTGGGGATGCTGATACCACCAGTTTTGCCCGTCAGGAAGGGAATCCGGTGGTGATGATTGATGTAAAAAAACGCTCCGGTGTCAATATTATTGAAGCGGTTAATAAAGTGAAAAAAATTGTCAATGATGCCTGGGGAACGGAGATTCCTAAAAAGTCTATTTCGATTACGCTGACGAATGATTTTTCATCCAAGATTAGTTCACAGGTGAGCAATTTAGAAAATTCCATCATTTTTGGTGTCTTATTAGTCGTCGGGGTATTACTTTTTTTCCTGGGACTTAGGAATGCCCTTTATGTCGGAATTGCCATCCCGCTGTCTATGTTTATGTCATTTTTATTGCTCAATATGGTCGGGGTGACGCTGAATGTCATGGTTTTGTTTTCCCTGGTATTAGCACTGGGCATGCTGGTAGATAATGGGATTGTGGTGATTGAAAATATCTATCGACTGATGGAGGAAGAGGGCTTTACACCCATGCAGGCTTCCATCAAAGGGGTAGGGGAGGTCGCATGGCCTATTATTGCCTCTACGGCTACTACATTAGCCGCTTTTATCCCATTGGCATTATGGCCGGGTATTATGGGGGAGTTTATGTTTTATTTACCCGTGACCCTGATGATTGTACTGGGCTCTTCCTTATTTGTGGCATTGGTGATTAATCCGGTTTTGACGACCGTCTCCATGAAGCTGGAGCAAACAGCACCCAAACCTATGCGGGTTTTTATCTATGCTGCCGTATTGGTCGGTATTGCGGTGATGGGCTTTATGGCGAAGAATAATAGTATTGGAAATTTGGGCATAGTTGCAGCCCTGTTTGTCGTACTGAATGCCTTTGTGTTAATCCCATTGGCAATAGGGTTTCAAAATAAGGTGCTGCCTTTACTGGAGGGAGCGTATAAGGCTACTTTAGGTTTTTTAATGAAGGGCAAACGCCCCTATCTTACGGTATTTATGTCTTTTGTGGTATTGGTTGCTTCGTTTGCATTGGTGGCCATATTTCCGCCAAAGATCGAATTCTTTCCGATTAATCAACCCAATTATTTCAACGTTTTTATCAGTCACCCAAAGGGGACGGATATTCATATTACCAACGAGACTTCAAAGGAAGTAGCGACTATTATCAATCGGGTTTTGGAAGAAAAAGGGTATCGGGATGTATTCGATGTGACTTCCGTAAAACAAGAGGATGGCAGCATACTACAGGATACGATACCCTTGGTTTCATCCATCATAGAGCAGGTTGGAAAAGGAACCAGCGACGACAAAATCGGTCCTGCCGGTGGTGATACCCCTCATAAAGCCAAGATCACAGTTACTTTTTGTGAATTTTCTCACCGAAAGGGGGTGAATACCTCGCAGGTACTGAAGGAGGTAGAGGATGCCTTGCGATCATGGCCTTTTGCGGATGTCAGCATTAATATTGCCAAAGAACAAAATGGGCCACCGCAGGAACCACCTGTCAATATTGAAATAAGAGGATCGAGTGATTACTCCAAATTAGTGGTCATAGCAGAGCAAATCAGGCACTATCTATTTGCCGAAAAAATAGAAGGTATTCAGGAGGTTCAAGCCAATGTTAAGGCCGATAAAGCGGAAATTCATATTGAATTAGACCGGGCTTATCTGCGGGCAAGTGGGATGAGCTCGGGGCAGGTGGCCTCTGCTATTCGTACCTCTTTATTTGGAAAGGATATTTCTACTTTTGAGATAAAGGATGACTCTTATGATATTAATATGAGGGCTGGTCATGAATTTAGAGGTAATATTGACGCCTTACTTGACCAGAAGATTTCCTTTATGAATAACCGGGGGCAAAAAATGAATATTCCCATTCGTTCGGTGGTCAAAGATATTAGTACGGTTTATAACAATAGTACGATTGAACGCTTGAATTTGGAAAATGTAGTGACGGTTTACTCCGAGGTCATGGAAGGTTATAATGCCAATGAAATTGTCGATGTCGTCAAGGAAAAAATGGAAGCATTTGATGAGACCCCCTACGGGAAGGAGCTCAAAGAGATGGGTATAAGTTATAAATTTACGGGAAAATTAGAACAGCAGAATAAAGAAATGGCCTTCCTGAGTAAAGCCCTTTTAGTGGCTATATTTTTGATTTTATTGATTATTGTTGCCCAGTTTAATTCGTTTTCTACCCCGATAATCATCCTTTCGGCTGTGGTGTTGAGTTTGGCTGGGGTATTTTTGGGAATTGTTATATCACAGGATTTATTTGTGATTATGATGACGATGATTGGTATCATTTCCCTCGCGGGTATTGTGGTGAATAATGCCATTGTTTTGGTGGACTATACCAACCTGACTCTGGAGAGAAGAAAAGCAGCATTAGGATTGTCGGAATCAGAAAAATTACCCATTGAGGAGGTGAAAAACGGTATTATTCACGCAGGAAAAACCAGACTCCGACCTGTGCTATTGACGGCTATTACCACGGTTTTGGGGCTTTTTCCCTTAGCGATCGGGATGAATATTAATTTCTTTACCCTGTTTTCTGATTACGATGCGCAAATATTTTTTGGAGGGGATAATGCACTGTTTTTTGGACCGATGAGTTGGGCGATTATTTATGGATTATCCTTCGCGACTTTTTTGACCTTATTGGTCGTTCCTTCCATGTATTATATGATGTATAGAATCAAAGGCGCATTGGTGAAAAAAGAGGTGGTATAAGTTCGTTCAACGAATTAATAGCACATCACCTGCGTATTGAATCGTTTTGTTGTCCAAAAATTGAATTTCAGTGGCGTAGGTGTATAGCCCGGGCGCTGCTGCCCTTCCGTTAAAACTTCCGTCCCAACCACTAGACAGTTCATTGGGGGGGAAGTTTTTTTGATTAAAGACAAGGTCTCCCCATCGGTTGAATATTTGAATACTTTTGATTTGTTGAATATTTGGGCCTGACCCAAAAATAGTAAAATAATCGTTGATGCCATCGTCATTGGGGGAAAAGACATTGGGGATATAAACTCTTCTGTTTTTGATGATGTGAATGATGAGGCTGTCCACTGCCAGGCATCCATTTTCTGTTGAAGCAGAAAAATAAACTGTTGTAGTAGCGGGCGGAAACCATTGGGGGGATAAACAATCGTCTTCACAGTCGTTCAGCTCGCTGGGTATCCAGTGAAAGTTGGCCAATGCCTCACTATGGGTAACGTTTAGGCTGATCTGGTTGCCTAATTCGGTGGTCAAATCGGGTCCAAGGTCGATGATAAAGGGTGCCGGTCCGGGAAGTAGGATGTCCTGCTCCGATATACAGCCATAACGATCCGTGATAGACAGGGTGTAATCCCCTTTTATCAGATTAGAAAAAATGTCGTCAAGCGGCAAGATCGAATCATTCAGATAAAAGGAATAGGGCGGTTGTCCATTGGTTACCTCACCTATTGTGATCATACCGTCTTTTGTGTCGGCACAAGTGGGTTCGTTGATTGTTACCCGGCTCATCATCTCCGGCTTGGGGACGATCGTCAAATCCAGTGTAACGATGCTGTCACACCCTAATGAAGAAATAAAACTATCGGTAAATACCCCCGTGGTTTCGTATTGATTATTACCCAGTTCATAAAACAAGCCTTCGCATAATGTATCAATAATCGAATAAAATTTAGGTACGACATGGACGATTTTAGTATTGGAGATGATTCTACACTTTGAATTCAGTAGATTATCCACATCATTGGCTAATAAAAATCGGTAGTAGTAAAACCCACCGCTTAATGCTGTATGAAGATAAGTCAGGTCAGTTGCCCCGTTGATATTCTCCCATGTCACGCCTCCATCAGGACTTTGCTGCCATTGCACCGCCGGATTGGGAAATTGATCCCCAGCGATAGTAGCTTCGAGTGCGATTGGCTCACCATCTTCACAGATATTGGCAATAGTCGTGGGAAGAATCCATGCTTCCGGTCCACAGGGGCGAAAGGTGATATTATCCAGCGCAATATCGTTGCCAATGCCACCCGGAGCATTGTTTCGCAGGGAAAGTGTCAATGTACTTTGCCCCGATCCGGTCGTGAAAGTAAACCCATAAGTATGCCACTTCTCATCTTCCGGTACATCACCCGTTGTAAAAGCCTCTACACCATCGAGCAGAAAGGAAACATTGGGTTTGATATAGTTGTTTCCGGTCTTAATCAGGTTGATGATGTCTGCCGAAAATACATAGAGGGTATTGCCGCAAAGACCATCAATTACCTGTTCATAAAACAGCCCGGGCTGATAACTGGCATTCACCACCATCATATAGCCAAATGGATCTTCACTATTGTCCATGATCCGCAGCCAGGTCGGAAAGATACTTCCCCAAAGCCCTGTATTATTGGTCAGGGTATAATCTCCATCCGGAGGTGGCGGCAGGGTGTTGTAATGAAAGCCCGGTGCAATCATCGGGTCAACGCCCACTACATTAGCAGCCCCCGAACCAAAATCACCCGCTTCAAAAATATTCTCCCCCAAATTTCCCGTACAAATCTGTGCATTGCCAGACAGGAAGATGATAGAAAACAATAAGGTAAGTATGGGTAATTTATGAGTAGAATAAGGCATAAATGTATGATTGGTGATAAAAATTGGGTCAAAAGTAAGCTTTTTTTGAGTAAATCTAAGTTGGGGTGAATGTTAATATGCGGAAAAGGCGGGTGGAGGTTTATGCATCAGTTGTGTAATTCATCACCCTGAGAAAGGCAGGGTGTTGAATTTTTATGGGGGCATTTCACTTTATCCCGGAGGAAGGCAGGCTAAGTTTGATTCGGAAAATAAAAGACGCGTAACGAAGGGCATCGACAAAATGAAATGCCCCTTTTTAGGCGGCTAATTTCCCTTTAAAAGGTACGGAAAATCAATACTGTTTCGCTATTAAATTGCA
>CAZNCI010000172.1:0-8232 GCA_964571475.1 uncultured Saprospiraceae bacterium
AGTAACAAAAAAACAACCTTCCTCCCGCCTGAAACAGCAAAACACCCCACATGGGGAATTGCTGATAATATCCCGAATTTAACAAAGACAAAGACGGATGCAAAAGCAGCATTTTATGGTAAAAAGTATGGGGTGCTAAGTAGTGACTATTTTTTTCACAAACGAAGAACGATACAGTTGAGCCCAGCGAAAGCACCCTTGCCATTTTCGATATTGGTATAAATATTAAATTCTTCCGTGAAGGGGTTTTGACTATTGATGGCATAATTATTCAGGTCATGGTGATAATTGTAATAACTCGAATCCGTTTTGCAGACTAAGACCTCGGTTTCGTCCCCCCCGACGGCAAATGAAGGATTAATGCTAAAGGTCTTACTCGTTATATAATTGCCTATTATATCTGAGCTTTTAATTAGTTCCAGTTGCTCCTGACCGGAGAGGAAGCGATGATCATTGCTATTGTACCTGAATGCCCGTTTTAGTATGGCGTAATAGGATAGCGTATTGATGTCGTTGGGGAAGCTGACCTGAAAATAGTATTCTTGAAGTCCTCCATCTTCAATGACGTCGAGACTGCCTTTGATGCTGTCTTTTTCGATATTTAAGACCGGAATAGTGCAAGTGGCATTTGCCGATAATCCATCGGGTGTTGAAACATGGATGTGATACATTTTATCTGTTTCAAGCGGAAAGTCCGATTGTTGGATTTGGTATTTCCGGCTGATTGAATTATAGGGAATTTGTATGCTTGTTACTCCATCGGAAATGGAGATTTCCGCATCTGGGATGGAAGTGATTCCCTGTTGTTGCAGCTCCATTATATCTGCATTTACAGGATAGGTTGTTCTGACATCTACTTCAATTAGGCTATCCTGTGGCATCAGGAAGGCGGTAACGACCAATTCTTCTTCAAAAGGGAGGGGATATTCATCTACTTCCTTTTCCAGCAAATTGTTGCAGGAAGTCAATACCAAAATGGTTGCTATCAATACATAATGAGGAAACTTTTTCATATTGTCTAAAATTTAAAATTATAACTAATAGAGGGTATGACAGGGAATAAAGCAACTTTATAAAGCGCCTTTTTTTGTGGGTTGATTTTACTACGCCCCGTTTTGAAATAAAAAGCATTTCTTCTACTGTAGGCATTGTATAGACTAAACTCCCAATAAGCCGCTCCCCATTTGGGGTGTCTTTTCCACTGTACGGATAAATCCAAACGGTGATAATTCGGGAACCTATAGGCATTTCGCTGGCTGACACTTTGTACCAGACGACCCTGTTGATTTAAAAAATTATAGTGCGAATTGGCATAATAAATATTCGCGGGCAGGCTAAGCGGAGCTCCCGTGCTAAATGTCCACAATCCGGAAAGGGTTATATTGGGGCGTAGTTTGTAGGTTGCGACCATGGACAATTGGTGTCTTTTGTCGTAATTAGTGGCAAAATATCGTCCTTGATTCACGCCATCCAGTCGAACCTCTGATTTTGCGATGGTATAGGAGATCCAGGATTGTAATTTTTTGTTTCTCATTTCAAAAAGGAACTCCAGACCGAGGGCGTGGCCATCACCATTCGTCAAATTTTCGTGAATGTCATTTTGTTTGATTTCGTTAGGGTTTGGCCCTACATCGAGGACGAGGAAAGTAGCGGCATATTTATATCCGGGCAAATGCTGTATCTGTTTGTAATATCCCTCAATATCAAGTCGAAAATGGGTAGAATTATTGTCCCAGTTTTTATCGAGCCCTAAGGCGATTTGTTGAGCAGATTCAGGAAGGAGCAAACTATCAGATGGAATCCACAAATCTGTCGGCATCCCCTGACCCGAATTGGACAGAAGGTGTATGTATTGATTCGTTTGAGCAAATGAAGCTTTTAACGTCCAGTTTTGATTCAAAAAATAAGCAATGCTCAACCGGGGTTCTATTGCTTTATAGCTTTTACCCTGAACAAGAAAAACGGGAAACCGCAAGCCCGCGTTAATACTAAATCTGGATGAAGGTTGCCATTCATCTTCTACATAAAAAGCCGCCTCCTGCGCTTTTAGCGCTTCTTTTTGTATATCATCCTGATTTAATTCCGTGTCTTTTAAAACCAGGGCAGAGGTAATAAAGCGATGGTTTTGGGCAAATATCCCCGTTCGGATTTGATGGTGATTATTGGGAAAATATTCCATGTCAAATTTGAGACCCAGGTCTTTTATCCCAGAGAAGAAATTCAAAGAATAGCTGCTATTTTTTTCTATCTCCTCTGAATAAACACCAAATTTGTAGCCGGTATAAATGGCTGTAAGATTACTGAATAATTTATCTCCGTAAAGGTGATTCCACCGAAATGTTCCCGTTTGATTGCCCCAGTTAAAACCATCATTAATCGCTATAAAATCATTGGGCTTGGATTTGAAACCAAAGTTGTCCTTTCCGAAATAACCACTGAGGTACAAACGATCATTGGGCGATAGATCCCAATTGAGTTTTAGATTCCCATCGTAAAAATAAATGGGGCGTTTCTCTTCCTTTGCTGTAAACAGACCGGCGAAGGCATCCAGGTAAGTTCTACGCAGGGAAATCAACAAAGCTGCTTTATCTTTTTTAATTGGAGTCTCAATGGTTAATCTTGACACCAACAATCCGATACCTCCTTCAACTCCAAGCCGGTCTTTACGCCCCTCTTTCGTCCTGATATCTACCACTGAAGAGAGCCGACCACCATAACGGGCGGGAAATCCTCCTTTGATAAAATTCATACTTTTAATCACATCACTATTGAATACGGAAAAGAACCCAAAGAGGTGATAGACATTATAAACCGGCGCACCATCGAGTATGAATAGGTTTTGATCGGCTCCTCCTCCTCTGACGTAGAGATTGCCGAAGCCCTCCTTGGATTGTTGGACACCCGGGAGTAATTGTAATACCTTTAAGGGGTCTTTTTCTCCCAAAATAGCGGGCAGTTCTTTGATCATTTTGACCGAAAGCCGATGGGTACTCATTTGAACGCGCTTAGATGGAATTTCATCTTTGTCCGCCACCACTTCCACCGTCATTAATTCATTAGCGCTGGGAGTTAGAGCGACGTTTATTGTTTTGGATGCTGCGCCAGTGGGAAGCATTATCACCTTAGGCTGGTAGCCAAGGTAGGAAAAAACAATTTGGGTAGCAGTATCCATGGGAACATTTAGCGTATAAAAGCCGTAGGCATTGGTCGTTGTCCCAATAGTGCTGTTTTGTACGACCACATTTGCACCAAAGAGTAATTCTCCCGTGCCCTGCTCCCTAACCGTACCGCTGACGGAAAGGGATTGGGCAGAGAGGGATATAGGAATGATTCCAAGAACTAAAAAGAGCAGGATATTTTTCATTTGTTTACTTTTTTGATAGAGAAACGATTCTTGAAGTAAAGGTGGTACCATCAATTGTCATTTGGCAACCAATACAGTCCATTGTCATTTTGGTGTCTTTATCCGAAAAGGACAAAGCATTGGAGCCCTTGAAGTAATTAATGTACTGATCTGATGTCGCATTATTATTTCCAGCATCGCGGATGGATATATTGGTATTGTCCTTGTCGGCAGAAATCTGGTAGCTGAAATTCACACTGACGTTCCCCTCCTGCGTATATGTCATCGAGCAGGCATTAGGCGTTTGGTTGTCCTTTTTGTCACAAGACAAAATACTAAGTATCGCATTGGTTGGGGTTACGTCCAATGAAGTGCCGTCAGTAGCAAGGAACTGAATGTTTTGAACCTTCCAGTCACCGTCTATTTTTTTAAGTGCTTTGGCATCTTTTGAACAGGAAAAAAAGCCTAAAGTAAGAAGAAATAGCGAAAATAACATTAAATTTTTCATGATTAAATTTTTTAAATGATGAATTAAAAATTGGTTGTTTGGTTGGTGGGTTTATTTTGAGTTCGACTTATTATTTTCATTGTATAATGTAAAATCAAATGTTCTTACAGAACTCAGCAAAAAACCTTTTTTGTTTTTTCTAACTCACAGGGATTTACGCACTTTTGCCACAGAATAGGCTCCAAAGATGCCATAGCCCCCTGAGATATTATTGTAAATGGGAAGAGGTTCGTACCAGGCTGAGAGATGAGTCCCTTCATAGTTAAAAGTACTTTCAAGGTATTTGATAACTTCCGGAGAAAAGCTGAACACCTGTAACTCAACGCTTCTTATAGGGGTAATGACATTGTATTCATCCTCGAATGTTCTATTGGTAGAAATAAATGAAGTGTATAATTCCCCATCAAAACCGGTATCCGGGAATGAGCCAAAAGCATCAAAAAAATCATCATCCGATGAACCAAGTTGATTACCTTGCTCATCATATCTATTTAGCCCTACCTGATAAAGATTACCATAAGAATCGACTGGATCAAGAAAGGAAAAAGCGATTTGGACATTTGAAGAGTCATTCAGGCTTATTACTTCTACATCTTTTAATGCGACTACGTCTATTGTGTTGATTTGAGGGGTGCTCACATCGTCAAATCCGGGGGCATTGAGCACAAGGGAATACTGACTGCTATCTAAAAATATCATTTCAGAAGGAGACACAAAACGTCCTGCTCCCTGGTCTAGCAGACTTCCAAGTGGGTGTCCATCTTTAAATACTTTCACAGAAGCACCTTCTATAATAGGAGCTGGTTTATTTTGTTGAGCAGGAGGTAAGGTATGAGTCACATAAGCAGTAATCCCCTCTTGTGCTGACATAAAGGCCAGCAACACCAATTTATCTCCGTCGTAGGGAATATCATAAGAGATGACTTTTTCTCTTTCACACGAAAAAAATAAACTCATCACTAAAATTATGCTGTTAAATAAGAAAAAGTTACTTCTTTTTTGAGAATTGAATACCATAACTAATAGTTGGAATGATTGGAAATTGTGAAATTTGTTTAATTTTATTGTCCGATCCAATATAAATGGAAAGCGCATTTTGTCGATTATAGGCATTGTATAAATTAAGGGTCAACCGTTTTATACGCCCATTTTTAGCTGCCCATTTTCGCTGAACGGATAAATCTAACCTATGGTAAGCCGGTAAACGGCCATTGTTCTTTCCATCATAAGTTAAATAACCGGCAAATAGCGGATTATCCTGAATATATCCGGTTGGCAAACTAAAGGCGTCTCCTGACTGGAAAGTCCAAGAGAAAGATATTTTTAGTTTTCTTGTGGGAATAGGAAATGAACCTACTACATTTAGAATGTGCCTACGGTCGTAAGTGAATGGGTAACGTCTGCCAAAATTTTGATCGGCAAATTGTCTGAAATTCCAAGATAGGGTATAAGCTACAGAGCCCGTAAATTTACCAATATTCTTTTCTGCCAGTAATTCTAAGCCATAAGCTTCTCCTTTGCCTTTGACACTGATAAAGTCTTCCCATTTGGTAAAGTCCGGGTCGATTTTAAGCGGAGGTTTGGATTCTGTAAGACCATGCATTTTTTTGTAATAAGTTTCAGCTCCAATGTCAATATTACCTATTTTGGTAAATATGCCAAATGAATACTGGTGCGCTCGCTGAGGCGGCACTTTGTCCGTCGAACTTACCCAGCGTTCGATTTCAAACTCTTCCTGTCGCTCCAGTAATAAATGTGCATATTGAGTGACGTAAGCATAACCCAATTTGATAGAAGATTGCTTTGAAAGCATCATTCTTAATGCTGCTCTTGGCTCTAAAGAGCTGTAGGTCGTTTTTTTATTTAAATAGGTATATTTACTGGCGCGAAGCCCAAGGTTAATATTCATTTTGGGACTTATGGCATATTCATCTTCGATGAAAACAGCAGCTTCATTTGCATTGTGAATAACCGAAAAAAGATCAGCAGACAAGGTATCACTTATTATGTCATTTTCTGTCGTGATGGATTCGAAATTTAGGCCAAAGTCATATTGAAAGTGCGATATTTCCATACCGGTCTTTAGATGATGTCGTTTCAACCAAAAATCAAATAAAGTTTTCCATTTTAATTCCTGAACATTAGAGCGAAACTTGCGCTCATCGGATACGGTGGTATGATTGAGAGCATAATGCATATCCTGATAGCCTGCGTCTAAGAATCGAGAATAATAATTTGTTAAATGCAGACTGGAAGACAAGAAACCTCTTCGCCCCAAGCCTTGTGTGTACCCGATGCTCATAGCTTTGGTACGTTGTTTTTGGCTATTATCAAAATGATCTAAACCAAGCCGTTCGGCGTATCTGTTAAAATCATTACCCAAATAGGAATGAATGTAAAATGACCCCGTATTGCCCACGTGCTGGCTATATTTTAGATTGACATCATAAAATGAAATAGACAATAATTGGTCCTCTGACCCTGCGTTAAATCGAAGCCTGCCCGGCAAGGTTAATAAATCGTAATAAGAGGAGCGGATGGCCAATAATAAAGCACTTTTCTCTTTTTTAACAGGTCCTTCTAATAATAGAGAGCTGGATATGAGCCCTACATTAAAATTACCCTTCCACTTATGTTCGTTGCCATCTTTTGCGCGAATATCCAAAACAGAAGAGAGTCGGTCTCCATATCTGGAAGGAAACGCCCCTTTGTAAATATCTACTTTCTTGATGATTTCCGGATTAATCATAGAAATGAATCCACCAAAGTGATTTGTATTATAAAGTGTAGCTCCATCCAGCAGAATAAGATTTTCATCCCGACTGCCTCCTCTAACCAATAAAGAAGAAGATCCCTCCTTTCCTCCCGCTACGCCGGGTAAATAAGTGACCGCCTTAAGGATGTCGGGCTCACCCAAAAAGGAAGGTAGGGTTTTAATGGTGCTAATTGGTATAGTATTTATGCCACTGAGTGTACGTTTGTATAAAGGAGCTTCCCGTACAACTACTTCGTTAAGTATATTAAGATTGGGTTCCATATTAATAATACAACTACCGCCATTAAGCTTAGTTATCGGTTGAGATTGCGTTTTATATCCTAAATAAGAAAAGGAAAGTTGATGGCTATTTTCATTTACTTTGATACAAAAATACCCTTTTTCGTTACTGATGGCACTAATTTCAGAGATGCTATCGAAACACACCGCAGCTATAAGTGCTTCTCCAGTACGTGCGTCTTTGATGAAACCACAAACAGAATAGGATGATTGTGCCTGTGTCTGCTTTGCTAAACTTATTAAAAGGAAGCATACGAGCCCTATAATTATTGTTTTTACTGACATTGTATCGTTCGTTTTTGCCTGAGAATTTTTTGAGCAACCATATAGGTTAAAGTTTCATCCCAATACCTAAATGAATGAAATAAGAAAAATAAGAAAAAGTATTAGGCGAATGAGCTCCCGGGCTTGCATCAAATAATCCCATGGGCAAGATTGAACGGGAATAATCCAAATGAAGCCTCAGGCTATTAAATTGATACCCGAGAGAAAGCAAACCAGCAAAGTCGTATCTGTGTTCACCTAGAATATCTTTAAGATCTTCATTGTATTTTGAAAACATATATCCATTTTCCAAACCCACCGCAGTATAGATTCCTTTAAGTAGCTCATACTGAAGCTCTGTACGAATGGAGGCATAATAAGCCGGTTGCTTGTAATCACTAGATGGTATTCCCGGCCAATTATTGTTGGTCTCCCAGTGTATATTCATTCCTTTTGCTTCCAGTCTTGCCTGAACGAGGAAGTGAAGTTCAGGTGATTTTTTGCTTTGAATGGCGTATCCTAAGCCCAGGTAATAGGAAGGTCGAATTTTTGGTTCATAGTAAGAGATAGATTTAGCAGGGTAAGTTTCTTTGTAAATAGAGGAAGATACTCCTCCCCCAAAAGCCACTTCCAGCCCAGATTGTGCAGTAAGATGAATGGTAAATAAGGTAGCGGCAAATAAAATTAATCGTTTCATAATATTATAATTTTGATTTTGTAATGCGAATACATACAAAAAGGTTGCTTTTTGTGCTATTTTAGTTGATCGTTACTGAAAGCCGAAGAAATCAAAAAAAAGATTGATTTCTTCGACGTGAACATAGTTTCTCAATAGGAAAAATAGGTTTTAGTTAGGACCTTGCTGAGGACATCCGCTTGTGTAATATCATACTGCTTTTCTTTTAGGGCATTTTTTTGTAAGCGAAGGTGGTCAATAATTTCAATTTTGCAGATACCAAATCCATCACAGTCTTTTCTTATATTCCCCAGTTCAATGCCCGCCAAAAAAGTAAAATAATTTGATACTCCTTCTAAAATGATTTCGTTATTGGTTACTGATTG
>CAZNCI010000173.1:0-5900 GCA_964571475.1 uncultured Saprospiraceae bacterium
GGACAGGTTCTTAAAATGTTGGTTTTCAAAGAAGTAAGCTCCAAACAAGCTCTTAGAAGGAATAATAACCTTTTTTGAGAAAACAACAGAAAAAGCATTCTTATTTAACAAGGAATACTTTTAGACTCATAAAGCAAATATATTATGAACACCGACCATATCACCACCATCGACCATGTTTTAACGGCACTGGATGAAATCATCCAACAATCCAGACAGGACAACGACACACTTGGTTATTTCGCAGCTCTCTATCGAAATGTCACCCATGAGGTAAAAAATGGAATCGCAGAAAACGCCTTTGAAGACGGTGCTCGTATGGAAAAATTAGATGTTCTATTTGCAAAAAGGTATTTGGATGCTTTTTATGCCCATAAAGCCGGAAAGCAAACAACACACGCCTGGCAAAAAGCCTTTGACAACTCCACGCATTATCGTCCCATTGTACTCCAACACCTATTATTAGGCATGAATGCCCACATCAGTCTGGACTTAGGCATTGCAGCAGCTAAAACATCAAAAAATCACTCATTAGAAGATTTGCATACTGATTTCAATAAAATAAATGACATCCTTTCCTCTCTGGTGAATCAAGTTGAACAAGACCTCATCCGTATATGGCCAACTTGGCATAAAATCATAAAATTCGCCAATAACAGTGATAAATTAATCGTAAATTTCAGCATGCAACTGGCAAGAGATGGCGCTTGGAAATTTGCCAATCGAATTTTCAATAAGCCGGACGCCAACCTCGAAATACTCATTGAGGAAAGAGACCAAAAAGTAGCTAATATCTCCAAGATCATCACCAGTCCCGGATTTATTGCCAATATTATTTTGTGCTTCATCCGCATCGGGGAAAGAGGAAGCATTGCCCAAAAAATAAAGGAATTAGAACATGGGTAGGGACAATTCCCCTTGTAGCACAATTTTTCAAATTTAGGGTAGGGCTTGATACATCTATGATTTCAAAGCTTCTGTCATTATGGTAATAAAATCGGATTTTATTATTGCTTTTGGCATCATTTTTGCCAAAAAAGCAGTCTTTCTCCCGATTGAAATAGAAAAATAATCCACATGGGGAATTGCTAACTATCTTTTTATAATTTTATTAAAAGAAGTTTTATTGTCTAATTTGGACTGAACAAAATAAACACCTGCATTTAATTTTGATAAGTCGATGGTGGTAATGGCTGTATTTGCTTTCTGAATAAAAATCAACTTACCGGTGCAATCGTATATAGTATAGATAGCGTTCGTTTTTCCAGAAATATTGATAAAATCATTAGCTGGATTTGGATAAATGTGCAGTGAATTTAATTGTTTTTCTTCAACTGACACCGTCTTGTCTATACCTGCAAAAAAGCTATAAGCAATATCTCCATCATTTGCTCCTGTCCCAAAATCTGACTTAAAACAAATTTTATCTCCATCAGGGGAAGCGACTGCCATTGGAGATTGATCATAACTTATATTACTACTAAAATGATGCCCGAAATGTTCTACTGTGCCAGAATTATCTAATTTTACTGCTACTATTTGCCCTGATAAATTTTGTGCAGGAATTGTAATATACGCCCAACCCGGACGGTTTATATTTCTACAAGAAACGTGACCAGATGCGGTGAAATTAGGATGATTGTTAACCACAATTCCTCCTGTTCCATTTAGTTTTTGCATATAAACACCTGCTTGACCAGCTTGAAACTGTACAAAAACCTCATCTCCATCAACGGCATAACCAAGGTCTCCGTGTCCTGCGGAGTCATCAATACGACGTTGATATTGGATACCAGCTCTATTATAAACTTCTAATCCATAATGGTCAACATTGTTTTGATCTGTATAAAAACCGACCGTTTCATTCCAGGCATTTGACCATAAAACAACTACATAATCACCAGATTGTGATACAGAAACCCAATCAATAAATTGAGGTGCATAATCTGTGCCGTTACCCCAAGCATTAGCAAATGTAACTGTTTGCGTGATTTGGTTGGTTTGCAGATCAAAAATAATAACGTCTAGATCGTTATTTGCTTTTTTTCCAACTAAGGCAACATAATGATCATTTTTATCAATATTACCTTCTCCGGGTCCTAATTTCACAAGTTCGTAACCAGCAATATTGGCTACTGTTTGTGTAGTGTTAGTAGAAACATTGTACTTTTTTATTGCTCCATCTTCTCTGAAACTCCAAATTATATCAGCATCAACATTGGACCAATAACTGGGATACATACTTGACAACTCTCGTTCCTCCTGATAGGTGGCAGCGTCATACACTTTCCAAGAAGCTACCTTATATTTGGTTTGGTCTGCATTCCAAACTTGCGTTTTAGCATATTCGTGAATTGGATACCAAACTTGTGGGTTTCCATTACCATCATTATAGTGAAATGCTTCTGTAACTCGTATTATTTCTATGGGAGAAGGGACAGAATTATCCATTACACGCTGTCCATAATCGGGCATTGCAAGTGTATTTGGTGGGTTTATACTTTGATAAGTACCATCCTGAGGAAATTGTGCGTTAATTATCTGGATAAAAAATAATCCAAATAGTGCTACTAAATATGTCTTGGTTACCATTCCTAAATTTTTTTTGTAATCTAAATATTTTAATCAAAAAGCTGTTCAAAAAGTATGCTATCAAAAAAGAAGCACCTTCCTACGGTAAGTGAATACCTCAAATTACGGGTATAGGTAACGGCAATATGTAAAAACACCTTGTTTTTCAAAAAAAACACAAAAGTAGGTGATTTTAACCATTCCAACAGCATTTAAGCATAAAAAACCGCACAATAACCCACCATAATTCAATTAAATCACTAATTTTACCGAAGACTTTGCAATAGATACTTTCACACAATAAAGATATGATACGTAACACACACACTTTCCTTCTCATACAGGCGATACCAGGCGCCCGTCCCTTCATTTTATTATTATTCATCCTAAGCGTCTTCCGGCTCAACGCCCAAACCTATATCACCTACTCCCCCAATGACGAAAATATCCAATATCAGGGTCGAATCAACTTCTCCAATCCCGCAAAACCGGTTTTTGCCTATCCCGGCATTAGCATCAAAGCTAAATTTCAGGGAACGGATGTAAAAATAAAGCTCAACGGTGGTGCAGGATCATCAGCCAATTATTTTAATGTATTTATTGATGGTGAATTTGTGAAAAAATTTGAATTGCAGGATGAAATGAAAAACGAAATTTGCCAAACGGGAATGGATGACACCATACACACGGTTGAGGTCACCAAAAGGACGGAAAGTTTCTGTGGGAAAGTAGAATTTTTGGGCTTTGAAATTGCAGGAGAATTACTCCCCCCTGATCCGCTTCCACTCAAAAAAATCCAATTCATCGGCAACTCTATCACTTGCGGATATGGCAACGAAGATGTCCCAACCAATGGTTTCACCTCCGATAAAGAAAATAATTATTTAGCCTATGGCGCTGTTTGTGCCAGGGAACTCAACGCTCAATATCAGGCGATTGCCTATTCGGGTAGAGGGGTCGCCTTCAACTGGGCGTGCTCTGAAGGAGATGTCGTGCCGGTCATCTACGAAAAATACTTCGCCGATGATGAGCTCACCCCTGAAAATCAATACGATCACACCTCCTATATTCCCGATCTAATCGTTATTAATTTAGGCACCAATGATCACAGTTGTGACCAATTAACCGATCAGAATTTCAAAGAACCTTATGTTAATTTCATTGCCACACTCAAATCCTATTTCCCCGATGTGAAAATTCTTTGTCTGACCGGTCCTATGAATTCTTCGGATGCGTTCAGAACAAGGGTTCAGGATATTGTGAACACGAGTGGCGGAGCAGATCAGGGCATTTATTATTTTGACCAAACGCATATTATCGGGATTGCATACGCAGGCGGACACTGGCACCCCAATACGCAAATGGCAGACATCAACGGCAAAGAGGTAGCCGCCTTTATCTGGGAAAACAACCTATTGGGTATTTCAGCGACTTCCGAACCGGCAACCATCAATATTCAGGATCGAATATTCCCCAATCCCGTCACAAGTGGGCAGCCGATTAATATCGACCTCACTTCCATTCATTCCCAACAACCCATACAGGTGAAAATTATAGACCTTTACGGCAAAACCATACAAAACTACCTGTTAAAGCCCGGGCAAAGACACCAAATACCTACTGAAAATCTGAAAGGCTTTTATTTTGCTACAGCAAAAAGTCAAACAAAAATATATGGAGGAACTTTTATTGTGAATTGAATGCACCTAATAAAAGCCAACAAAAAAAATTGGATTTAAAAATAATTATCATACATTTGTATATTCAACAACGTATCTGTGGAAAAATAAATCACTTTTTATTTTCCTGCCAACTTATACACAGATACGAAAGGTGACATCTATTCGTCACCTGTCTTTTACTACTTAAAAAATAAAACATCATGACAAAATCAAAACTTCTTGGGCTATTACCCATTTTGGCTATTCTGTTACTTTCCTGGTTTCCTAATAATCCCCCAACGGGTTATACAGGTGCTCCTCTTGCAGGAGGCGGCAACGAACCCACCTGCACAGTTTGCCACACCCCACCATCAACCCAGCCATTCGCGGGAAATGTTTCCATTAGTGGACTACCGGCAAGTATCAATGCCAATCAAACCTACCCTATCACCGTCACTGTCACCAAAACAGCCGGTAATCCCGTATTAGCCGGTTTCGAGGTGGTTGCCCTGAATAGCAACCTTCAAAATGCCGGCACCATCACTTCCAATGGTCCTAATACAGGAGTAGAATCCCAGGCAGGGCGCACCTATGTCGAGCACCGACCGGCACAGCCTTTTACGGGAAGTTCCGTAGCTTATACCTTCGACTGGCAAGCTCCGGCCACACCTAATAATGATGTCATTACCTTTTATGCAGTCGGTAATATCGCCAGCGGCAGCAATGGCAATCAGGATGACCTAATTGTCACAGGTAATCAATCTGCCACCTTAGTAGCAAACGTAGATCCCTTAGTCGTAACGATCACCGCCTCCACCAACCTCTCCTGCAACGGCAGCGAAGATGGAACAGCAACGGCAGCAGCTTCCGGAGGTACTGGTACCTATACTTACACTTGGTCGAATGGAGAGACGGGAAGTACAGCTACTGCCCTACCCGCTGGCAACGCGAGTGTCACGGTATCCGATGGGTCATCTACGGCAACAGCCAGTATCATGCTTACAGAGCCCCCCGTCCTTTCCCTCACAATTAGCGGAGAAACCATCATCACCTGTATCACCCCGGTTGGCTCTGCGACGGCATTCGCAACGGGTGGCACACCGGGCTACACCTTCCTTTGGGACAATGGAGAAACAACAGCAACGGCCGTCAATCTAAATGCCGGCTCTCATCAGGTTACTGTTACCGACAGCCATTCCTGTACAGCCAGCAATTCCGTTTTTATTGAAGAGTCCATCAATGCTCCAACAGCCGATGCCGGTCAAGATCAAGACATTTGTGAGGGCAGCGCCACAACTCTCTCCGCATTCGGATCGGGTGGAGCTACACCTTATACCTATATTTGGAGCAATGGATTAGGTGCAGGAGCAGATCAGAATGTATCGCCAACAAGCACAACAACCTATACCGTTACTGTAACAGGATCAAATGGATGTTTTGATACGGATGAAATGACCGTTTTTGTTTTCCCTAATCCGACACTTGAACTCGTCTCAACCAACTGCTCCAATGATTTACAGACTTATACCGTCAACGTTAATTCGGATGCGGAGCAGGTCATTGTTTTAGATGGTAATAATCAGAATGTAGGGACTATTACCGACAATGGCGACGGGACTTTTACCATTAGCAATATTCCCGCCGGGGTGGGTGTGACCATTATGGCGT
>CAZNCI010000173.1:6000-8223 GCA_964571475.1 uncultured Saprospiraceae bacterium
TTGTAGTGCAACGGCTCAGGTCACTGTCACCGTCTTCCCAAATCCAACGCTTACACTGGTATCCGCTACTTGTGATGCTGATTTACAGACTTATACCATCATTGTCAATTCAGATGCAGCACAGATCATCGTTTTAGATGGTAATAATCAGAATGTAGGGACTATTACAGACAACGGCGATGGGACTTTTACCATTAGCAATATTCCCGCCGGGGTGGGTGTGACCATTATGGCGTTGAACGCTTCCACCGCCGACTGTATGAACCAAATAATGGTTACTGCACCGAATTGCGATTGTCCCGACATCCCTGCACCTATGGCAGAAGGACCGACCTCCCAATCTATTTGCCAAGGCGAAAATATTTTCCCATTCATGGCATTTAGTACTACTGCCGGTTACGTCATCGACTGGTACGATGCTCCGACAGGCGGCAATTTACTAGCGGGTAATACCACCGTTTTTCAGGCAACGATGTCCGGCACTTATTACGCAGAAGTCAGAGACCCGGCGAGTGGCTGCACGAGTGCCACCCGGTTGGCTTTCACCCTTGTCATCAATCCGACACCAACGGTCACCATATCCGCTGATGCGACCAACATTTGCATGGGGGAGAGCACCTTAATTACGGCTATTGCACAGGGAGGAGTACCACCTTACTCCTATTTTTGGGATAATGGATTGCCCCCCCAAGCGAGTATCACAGTATCTCCATCCTCAACAACAACCTTTTGCGTAACAGTTACGGATGCCAATGGCTGTACCAGCGAAGAATGTATCACGATTACTGTCAATCCGGCAATAAACATCAGTCTCAACATTACAAATGAGTCCATGCCGGGTGCTTCGGATGGAGCAATCATGTCCACTGTAAATGGAGGGACAACGCCTTATATGTATTCATGGAGCAACGGAGTAAATGCTCCACAGATTACCGGATTATCACCGGGTACTTACTGCTTAACAGTTACCGATGCCATGGGTTGTACAGCAGAAGAATGTGGAAATATCCAACCTGCGAACTGCCCCGACTTCCTCATAGATGCAGATGGCTTATTCGAAATATGCCCGGGAAGTATGGATGGATTAATTAACATCACGAATGTTTCGGGAGGAGCAACGCCCTACACTTTTAGCTGGTCAACAGGAGCATCAGGAGCCAGCATTGGACAATTGGGGACAGGTACCTATACTGTTACCATCACAGATGCCAATGGCTGTATCGCAACACGAGATTTCGAAATCATCGCATCAGACAACGAAGCACCGGTATTTGATAATTGCACTGATATTTATACCATAACAGACTGCAATATTATCACTTTTGACACCCCAACGGCATCGGATAATTGCGGACTCGTTACTGTCGTACAAACAGAAGGACCTGCTTCCGGCGACGCATTCCCGGATGGTGTTTCAACGATTACTTTCACAGCCACAGACCAATCAGGTAATACCAGTAGTTGTAGTTATGAGGTATTTATTAATCTAATTTCAGAAATAGGTGTTGAAACATCCCCCGAGCATGATATGGACATGGATGGCTCTGCCATAATCACTTTCACAGGAGGTGTTGCGCCCTTCAGTTATACCTGGACAGACACCTTAGGAATGGTCATATCAACCGATCAGGATTTGACCCATGTCTCAGCGGGGACATATACTGTCACCGTAGAAGATGCCAATGGATGTACGGCCACCTTAACTGTGGAGATTGACCATATTGTTGCTACCCGTCAATTATTGCTTGACGCAAATATCAGCATTGCGCCCAATCCTGCATCCGATCAATTGTATATTTCCATTGATGGTACCAATTTGGATGAAGTCACTTATGAATTATACAATTTGCAAGGTGAATTAATTACCCATATAATTAACGAAAGTAATAAAATGCAGATGGATGTTGCCCAATATCCTAAAGCGCTTTACTTATTGCGAATTTCGATACGTGGTAAGTCTATCATTAGGAAAATAATTTTGGAATAATGGAATAATTTAATTCCCTTATCGCCCGGTTGTCTCCGACAATCGGGCGATTTTTTTATATATACCAGCGAAGCGTAGGTATCACTGGCAACACTGGCAAATATAACCAAGTTATTTCGCAATAGACATTCTTCCTGCATTAGTTTGGTATCTGCGGGCTTTCGCCCTGATACTAGGTACGGCGAAGCGCAGGTATCACCCACAACACTGGCAAATATAACCAAGTTATTTCGCAA
>CAZNCI010000174.1:0-8162 GCA_964571475.1 uncultured Saprospiraceae bacterium
AAGTCATTTGATGGCGGCAAATATGTCGTGTCTGAAACCAGTTTAAACTTACAAATGACAATACATCAGCCATATATTACTACCTCAAAAAAAGATATGGTGGCATCTAAATATAATGCTATTATTATTGCCACAATACTTATTCAGCATCCATGAGGGATACACGAACATTCCCTGGCTCGCCGAGAAAATTCGTATGCACCTAAGCTATATTTCAGTGTCGTAACGACAGGGCGGACGCGGCAGGCAATACTTCAAAACCTCCCCACAAAACCCATGTGCACCTTTGGAGTGCCAAAATCAATGGGATTGCCCTTTCTGCTGCCGTATGCAAGGCTGATACCAAACAGACCTACCTTAGCCGCAAAGGTAACACCGGCTCCAAACCCCAGGGCGCGATCAATCGTATTGTCTTCGGGTAGGCTGACCTTAGTTCTTTCATCAACTCTGGCAAAGTCTCCAAAAACATAAAGGTTGGACTGCTGATCTAAAAGTAAGCGAAGTTCCAGTGTAGCTACCAGATAATTTGTCGCAAATATGGATTCTTCATCAAAACCCCGAAGCAGGCGATTCCCTCCAATTCTGTATTGTTCATTCGCCAAAATGGGTTCTTTATTAACAATAAATCCTGCCTGAAGACCTCCTTTTAGGACAAAGGAAGGGAATAGGGTAAAATAAGAGGCTATGTTTCCCTCAATTTTATACTGAAATGAATGGAGGACAAGCTGGTCGTAGAGGGAGTCCTGCCCAATGGCACGTATTTGATTGTTGATTTTTATTTTTCGGGTTCCTGCGCCGATTTTCAAGCCCATGAGCCAGCCCTTTGAAGGGTTGAGGCGGTAATCCAATTTTTCTTTATTGAAGGCCAAACCATAAAAATTGCGGCTAACATCCAATGTATCCGGTAATCGTTGTTGCATTTTGACCAATTGAGTATCAACCGTGATGAGAATAGAGCTTTGTTTATTCACAAAAGCCCTAAAAGAGGTGGAGCCATTTAACAGATATTTTGTTCCTAGTTCATAACGCACATCAATATAGTTACTATCCCTTTTATAAAGACTAAAATCTGCATCTAGCCCTATGGGTAATTTAAAAAGGTAGGGAACTTCCGCATTCAGCTTCATCCTAGGACTTAAAGGCCGTAATTGTTCCACCTTGATAGCGAGAATTTCACCCCTTTTCAGTTGATTAATCAGCTCCATATCAAAACTACCGGTCAATAAAACTCGTTTTTGACGACTGGAGTTAGAATTTGGCAATACACCAATCAAAAAATCAAATCGACTGGCATTTTTAGGAACAATATCAAGATGAATCAATGCAGAATGACCAAAAAAAGTAATGTATGGTGGCTTTCGCAATTTTAAATAAGATAGGGATTGAATCCGATCGGCAATAGATAATATCAGGGACTGACTATATGGCATTCCGGGTTCTACCCCCAAATACTGCCGTAGAAAGCTGATATTGACAGGCGTCCCCTCCCCTTCCACCTCAATGTCTTCAATAATAATGTAAGGTCCCAATTGCACACTCAATTGCGCAGTCACATCATTATTTTTCATCCTAAAACTGTCCAGACCTATTTGAGCAAATGGATACCCATTATTCTCTGTATATATTAATAATTTTTCCGTCAATTCATGAATACTCGTTGGAGAGAATTTTTTTTTGGTAAATTTCTTACTCGAAAATCCAATTTTTTGAAGCATTACAGGAGGCGTATTTCCCGGCGATAGATGCTGCCATTTGTACTTTTTCCCTATGTGCAAAAATGCAATGGCAATGCTATCTTTTTGAACCAGAGAGTCAATATTTGCTTCAGCAAAAGCCTGTTCCTGTAACGAGCGTATTATTTCCCTTAGCTTTATTTCAATTTGTGCGGAGTCTAATTTTTCAGGTTGGTAACCCAGTTCTTCGGAAACGAAATCCACCCCTTTATCAGCTGCCAATATCTTCAGCAAAGCATCTTGTCCCTGTGCCGGGATCCACCAAAAAAGAGGAATAAGAATCATCAAATACTTCATATCAATAAGAATAACGGTAAGGTCAATTTTGTATTGTTTGAGTCAGATGCTAAGCGCTGAACCATAATGAAAAAATCGGTCAATTGAATCTCGAAAATATTGGGCCATCCCTCGCAAAAAATGCTCGGGTCGCTACGTTTCGGGGCTCGCTGTTCGCTCGGTCACGCCCAAAAGCGTGACTAATACCCACTCCACATCGCTTGTCCGGTAAAAACCGGAGTTTTAAACACCCCCTTGCTTTATCTCACACACCTTATATAATGGATTTTTTTGCCCGTTTATAAATTTTCCTTTGCAAAAATTTGCATCTTAATTTTTTTCACTCTACTTTTGACTGACCGTTCAGTCAAACAAAAAATATGGCACAAAAAGAAAACGAGATACGCATCAAACGCAAAGCACAGATAAAAGAAGTTGCCCTAAAGTTATTTGCTTTTAAAGGCTATCACAGCACTTCCATCAGCACAATTGCCAGGGAAGCGGGCATCTCAAAAGGGTTGATGTATAATTATTTTGAAAGTAAGGAGGATTTGTTGGCAGATTTGGTCATGGGCGCATTCGAGGAGACGGAAGATATGCTGGAGGAATTACTCAAACCGCAACTTTCACCAAAGGAAAAAATTGAAGCCATCGTTTGGGGTTTTGTAGGTCATGTCAAGGAATCATTTGATTATTGGAAATTACTGATGTCTTTAGGCTTTCAATCGGGCATATTAGATGAATTTAAAACTGAAATAGCGACAAAAGCCACCCAATTTTTCGGGAAAATGTCCTCCATTTTCGAGGAGATGGGAGCCGAAAACCCAATGATAGAAGCGATGCTTTTCGCCAGTCATTTAGATGGTCTTTTTATGCATTATTTGCAAGCAGGAGCGCAGTACCCGATTGACGAAGTAACGAAGGGATTTGTAAAGAAATATAGTTGATAAAGGGGGAGATTGAACTATTAAGCTGGCTAAGGGGACATCTTTACAGGCGGGAAGAGAGCAGAGGAAAGGTGTTGCCTTATTGGAGTGAAAGAAGCGGTTAAGTTTTCAACCAGTCAATTGATTGTACAAAAAAGAGAAACTGGAAAATGTGCCGTAGGCACTTGGTATTATTACAATAAAACAAAAAAAAATGAAAAATATAATCAGCCTCCTGTTTATTGGGCTAAACATGGTAATATTGGGGTCGTCACTCGTTGCGCAAGCGGACATATCTGCTACTGATATAATAAAAAAAGCAGATGCTAAATTACGCGGAAAAACGAGCTATGCAGAAATGAAAATGAAAATCATCCGACCAGATTGGAGTAGAGAGACTGAACTCAAAAGCTGGAGTATGGGCACAGAGAATGCGCTTATTTTGGTAACAGCTCCGGCAAGAGATAAGGGAACGGCCTTCCTGAAAAGAGGTAATGATATGTGGAACTGGCAGCCGAGTATAGAGAAAATCATCAAATTACCACCTTCGATGATGATGCAGTCCTGGATGGGCTCTGACTTCACGAATGATGATTTGGTCAAACAATCCTCCATCGTAGTTGATTACGATCACAGCTTAGATGGAGAAGAAGTAATTGAGGGGCGCGATTGTTACAGAATAATTCTATCGCCGAAGGAAGATGCACCCGTTGTATGGGGCAAAATCATCATGTGGATCGATCAGGCGGAGTTCATGCAGCTTAAAACCGAGTTTTATGATGAAGATGGCTATTTAATTAATACCATGGTCGGAAAAAATATTAAGATGATGGGCGGGAAGTTACTACCATCTGTCATGGAAGTAATTCCTGCCGAAGACGAAGGGCAAAAAACCATCATTGAATACCTCAAACTGGAATTTGATATTCCATTAAAGAAAAATTTCTTTTCTATTCAGCAAATGAAACGAATCAGATAAAAATCCGAACAAATGTTATTTAAACTAGCTTGGCGAAATATTTGGCGAAACAAAAGAAGGACCTTTATCACGGCTGCTTCAGTCTTATTTGCCGTATTCCTTTCGATTTTCATGCAGTCTATCCAACGTGGGGCCTGGGACAATATGCTGAACAATATAGTTAATTTTTATTTTGGTTACGCACAGGTTCACACCAAAGGTTTTAATGAAGAGCAATCTATCAATAAGGCTTTTGCACAGGATGATGCCATCCATAAACTGGAAGGAATCCCCGCTGTCAAAGGCATTGTGCCCCGTCTGGAATCCTTTGCCTTGGCGGCAAAAGAAGACGCGACTCGTGGCGTATTGGCAATTGGGATTGATCCGGAAAGGGAAAATGCCATGACCCGGTTATCAGGGCGGTTAACTGAAGGGAAATACCTAAATGCCAGTGATAAAGCCGTGCTGGTCTCCACGGGGGTTGCCAGATATTTGAATCTGGCAATTGGCGACTCCATTATATTGATTAGTCAGGGCTACCATGGCGTAAATGCAGCGGGTAAATACCCCGTAAAGGGTCTGGTGAAATTTGCTTCTCCCGATCTGAACAAACGGATGGTTTATTTGCCAATGAAGGAGGCTCAATGGTTTTATGGTGCTGAAAATTTGGTTACAAGCCTTGTGTTGGACATCAAAGGCAAGGAGCATATTCCTGCGATCATGGAAAAAGCCAATGCAAGGCTTGATACCAGCCAATATGAAATATTAACCTGGGAACAGATGCTGCCGGAAATCGTAGGCGCAAAGAATCTGGATACCGCCGGCAGTTTAATGGTGCTATTGCTACTATACCTTATTGTTGGCTTTGGGATATTTGGTACGATATTGATGATGACACAAGAGCGATTGTATGAATTTGGCATTTTGATGTCCATTGGTATGAAGCGAATACATTTAGCGATTGTTGTCTGGCTGGAAATTCTGTTTGTGGGATTGATAGGGGCAATAGCCGGGATGTTATTAGCCTTTCCTTTCGTATTGCATTTTGTCAACAATCCCATAGACATGAGTAGTATGGGTGAAGGAGCGACGGAGACCTATGAGAAATTTGGGATGGAACCGGTCATCCCTGCCATTATGGAGCCTTCTATTTTTTTTGAACAGGCCGTCGTTATTTTTTTAATTACAGTAGTAGTCGGACTTTACCCGTTGCTCAAAATAACGAGGTTGAAACCAATCGAAGCAATGAAACAATAGCCGCTTTAAAAAATAAAAAAATGATGTTATTAAAATTAGCATGGCGTAATATTTGGAGGAGTCCTACCCGTAGTTTGGTCGTGATGGGTGCAGTAGGTCTGGGGCTTTGGGCAACGATATTTTTGTTGAGTTTTTCACAGGGTTTAGTAAAAAGTTACGTCGATAATGCCATAGAGGATGAGGTCTCTCATATACAAATGCATTTACCGAATTTTTCAGAAGATGAAGATATTCACCTCTTCTTGAAATCGAGTAGTAAACAGCTAGAGCGGGTTCGATCCACAGAAGGAGTGGCCGCGGCGACTGCCCGAAGCCTAAGTAGTGGCATGTTGTCCACTGGCAGAGGTGCCCGGGGTTTGCAAATTATTGGCATAGACCCCGTCAATGAAGCACGGGTCACTCATTTGGATCAAAAAATTGTCGATGGTGATTTTTTAACGGTGAAGTCAAAAAATCCTTGTTTGGTCGGAAAGAAAATGGCCAAAAAAATGGGGATTAAAAAACGTTCAAAAGTTGTCATTACTTTCCAAAATATGGCGGGTGAGATGACGGCCGGTTCCTTCAGGGTCGCCGGGCTTATTGAAACAAATAATGCCAGATTAGATGATTCACGCGTTTTGGTACGGCAGTCAGATATGAATCAACTTTTAGGCAGAGAAGATATTTGCCATGAGGTCGCCATTAAATTAAAAGACCCTGGTTCGATGCTGGTCGTCCAGCGGGAATTACAGCAAAAATTTCCAGCGCTAAAGGTTGAAAATTATCGAGAGATTTCACCAGACATTCAATTGTATGAAACACAAATAAAATCATCCGTTATAATTTTTATTTTTGTAATCATGCTGGCATTATTATTTGGAATCATCAATACGATGTTGATGTCGGTATTAGAGCGCTACAAAGAACTAGGGATGTTAATGGCGGTGGGAATGAATAGATGGCGAGTTTTTACCATGGTGTTCATAGAGACCGTTATCCTGACCTCCGCAGCAGCCTTGCCCGGATTGCTATTGGGTTATTGGACAGTCCGGCATTTTGGAGAAAAGGGGATTGATATGTCGGCATTTTCGGCCAGTATGAAGGAGTTTGGAATGTCACACATTGTTTATACTGCCTTAGATCAGGATGTTTACATCCAATTATTGTTTTCAGTCGTCATCACGGCAATTATTGCTTCTATTTATCCGGCATGGAAGGCCGTTAGCTTAAAACCCGTTGAAGCCATTAGAAAAATTTAGAGCCCCAGCATAAGGTGACATCTTTGAGGGCAGGGAAAAGAGAAGAGTATAAGGTGTTATCTTATTGCGAAAGAAAGAAAAGAACTTAGCCTTTGAATAAAAACAGCAAGGTTTAAAAATAAAAAAACGATAAAAAAATGAATATTATCACCACCAGAGACGTCAAGAAGGTTTACAACCCAAAGACGATTCCCGTAAATGCACTACGAGGGGTAAATTTAACCATAAAAAAAGGGGAATTTACGGCCATTGTTGGCCCTTCCGGCTCCGGCAAAACAACTTTACTGAATATCATTGGGGGCTTGGACCGACCGACAAGTGGATATATTGAAGTGGGCGGAGAAGACATTTCTAATTTGAGTGACAATCAGCTGATTGACTTTAGAAGGGATAATATTGGTTTTGTTTTCCAGGCATATAATTTAATCCCTGTTTTAACAGCTTTTGAGAATGTAGAGTTCGTCATGCTTTTACAAAAAAAATCCAGGCAGGAAAGAGCACAGCGTGCTAATGAATTATTAGATGCGGTAGGACTTGTTGACAATAAAAACCGCCGCCCTTCACAGCTTTCAGGTGGACAGCAGCAACGTGTAGCAGTGGCTCGTGCATTGGCATCCCGGCCCAACTTTGTACTGGCAGATGAACCAACGGCTAATCTGGACTCCAAGTCCACCAACCAATTATTGGATATTATGGCAAGGCTGAATAAGGAGGAGAATATGACTTTTGTGTTTTCGACTCACGACCAACGTGTGATAGATCGGGCCCGAAGAGTGGTAACATTGGACGATGGAGTCATCGTTTCGGATAAGGAGCAGCAAGTCATTTGATAGGTATTGAGCTCGAAATGGAGGAAATTGAAGGAGCTATTGAGCGAAAAAAAATAAAAAATAAAAAACAGTATAAAAATGGATATGTATAACCAAAAATCAAAAAGTATTCCGCAAAAATCGGTGATATTGTTCATAGAACTCGGGTTGTTATGGCTGGCCTATTGGATATTATTCCAAGCAGGTGGGAGTGTATTATTAGAAAAAACAGGGATCAGCCCTAACGAGGGAAACCAGACAGCCCGATTGATTATTTTCACTTTTTCGTTAGTGGTATTTGTTCGCTTGCAATTTATGATGTTCTACCTCTTGAAACGAAAAATACCATGGGAGGAATCAATTAGCATACCAATGGCATTTGCCCTTTATTATGTGGGATTTGCCCTATTGGTTTACAATCGCCAAATACCTATTGACTGGATTGATTATTTAGGTGTTTTTATTTTTGTGCTTGGTTCTTACCTTAATACCGCTTCTGAGCTACAACGACATTTTTGGAAAAAGAAACCTGAAAATAAAGGAAAATTATATACCATTGGCTTGTTTAAATACGCCATGCATATCAATTTTTTTGGTGATGTATTATGGGTGACAGGTTATGCTATTGTAACCAGAAATTATTATTCAACTTTGATTCCCGTTATGTTATTTTGCCTTTTTGCCTTTTGGAATATTCCTATATTGGACAAATATTTGGCGGAAAAATATGAGGGACAGTTTGAAAAATATTCAACGAAGGTAAAGAAGTTGGTCCCGTTTGTTTATTGAAATGCGGAAAAAACTGGCATAAGGTGACATCTTCGCAGGCAGGAAAAAGAGCAGAGCAGAAGGTGTTGCCTTATTGGGTGAAATTGGAGGTAAAAGAAATGCCGGACAAGGGAACGATACGCCAGGATAAACGCAAAGGGCGCAAAGAAAAAAGCGCAAAGGGCGCCAGGGGGAAG
>CAZNCI010000175.1:0-1253 GCA_964571475.1 uncultured Saprospiraceae bacterium
GTTTTGGCTAAGAGAAAATATAGGTGTTTACCGAGGTAAATGGCTATATTTTCTCAACGCCAGGTTCTTGAAATGTTGGTTTTCAAAGAAGTAAGCTCCAAACAAGCTCTTAGTATTTCTCTTGTTTCCTTTTTGATTTTTTGCTTTGCCTTTTGTTGGGAATAACCCGGAGTGTGCCTTTATTTTTTACACGTTTCCCCCGTTCTCCGGTATTTTTTAGCTTTTCCATCAAAAAGTTAGTCATTTTAGTGTATAAATGCAAACGGGTTAATCCGCCATAAATACCGTGATTTTTATTGGGATAAAAATAGGTGTCAAATTGTTTGTTATTTTTGATTAACTCTTTGGCCATTTCTGCAGAATTCTGAAAATGCACATTATCATCACTTAAACCATGGATGAGTAAATAATTCCCCTTGAGGCGATCTGCAAAATAAACAGGAGAATTATCATGATAACCCTGTGGATTTTCTTTTTCTGTTTGCATATACCGTTCTGTATAAATAGAGTCATACCATTTCCAATTGGTTACGGGAGCCACGGCTATAGCTGCTTTAAAAACATCATTGCCCTTTAACAAACAAAGAGAGGACATATAGCCCCCATAACTCCACCCAAAGATGCCAATACGACTTTCATCGGTATAGTCTAGCCCGCCTAGGTATTTAGCCGCTTCTATCTGATCTTCGGTTTCGTATTTACCGAGTTGCAGGTAGGTCATTTTTTTAAATTCTTCTCCTCTTCCTCCTGTTCCTCTATTGTCAACGCAGGCGACGATGAAGCCCTTTTGTGCCAGCATTTGAAACCACCAATAATTCTGACCCTTCCATTTATCCAGTACCTGCTGATTGCCCGGTCCGCCATATAGGTACATAAAGACGGGATATTTTTTATGTGGATCAAAATTTGCCGGTTTGATCATCCAGCCATTGAGTTTGACATCCCTGGAAGTGGCAAAGGTGAAAAACTCAACCGGACTGGCGCCGTATTGTTCGATATTCGCCAGCTGTTGTGCATTATCTTCAATAACTCTTATCTCCTTTCCATTGTGGTCGTAAACGGCATAAGTGGACGGGGAGTTAATCGTAGAATGGGTAACCACCAAATAATCAAAAGTGCTACTAAATTGGGCACTCGCACATCCTTTTTGACCATAGATTGTCTGCTTTTTTTTGCCTTTAAGGCTCGCGGCATAAATTTGGCGTTCTAAGGGAGATTCCTCGGCTGCCTGGTAATAAACCAGCCCTCTCTTC
>CAZNCI010000175.1:1263-8161 GCA_964571475.1 uncultured Saprospiraceae bacterium
TAAAAGTCGGTGACTTCCCATTGACCATTGGTGATTTGGTATTTCATTTTACCCTTCATATTATAAAGGTAAATATGGTTCCACCCACTCATTTCGCTAGTCCAGATAAAATGTTTACCATCTTTTAGAAAAGTCAGATTGTCGTGTATGTCGATATAGTATTTATTTTCTTCTTTTAGCAATAGTTTAGTTTTGCCGGTAGAGGCATCGGCTAATAAAAGTTCTAATTTGTTTTGATGTCTATTCATTCTAAAAACGCATAATTGATTGGGGTCTTGTGTCCATTTAATACGTGGGATGTAGTGGTCTTCATTGACAAAGGTATTGACCCGGGTCGTTTTATTATCTTTTAGGTTGTAAATATGAATCGTCACCAAGGCGTTTTTCTCCCCCACTTTTGGGTATTTAAAAGTGACGTACTCCGGATAGGCGTCATCATTATAGTTGGTATAGGTGAATTCTTTTACCTGACTTTCGTCAAAACGATAAAAAGCGATTTTTTCTCCATCCGGCGCCCATTTGAAGCCAACGGAAAAAGAAAATTCTTCTTCATAAACCCAGTCGGTTGCTCCATTGATAATGCTATTGTGTTTGCCGTCCTCGGTGATGCGTGTGAGAGCGTTACTGTTTAAATCTTTAAAGTAGAGGTCATTTTGGTAAACAAAGGCGACTTTATCTGCCTGTGGATTAAGTGTGGCATATCTGATTTTTCCTTTTGGAAATACGTTGGAAAGTTTTTTGCTTTTTATATCGTAAACAAAAAACTTAGCCCTGGTAGAATGCCTGTAAATCGCTTCTGTTTCCGAAGAAAAAATAATTTTAGATTCATCTTTGCTAAAGCTATAATCACTAATATGACCATTGAACGCCTCCTGCCCATCAATGTCATTACCATTTAGGATGACTTTGGTGTTTTTGCCCGTAGTCAAATCGTATTGCTCGATAACATCCCCTTCCAAACGCGTGTAATGCTTTCCGTCATTTTGGAAGTTAAAGCCCGAGATATACCTGGGAAAGAAGGTGTAGTCTTTCCATATATCATCCAGCGTAATTGGTTTTTGTGCCAATAATTGGCTCCCTATCAAGAGGTAAATACTCCAGAGTAATAACTTTTTTGTCATTGTTTGTTTTTTTTAGAAATACAAATTTTATTTCAAATAATTCATTTTTCAAAATTGTCACTTTGGGCGTGGATTCAATTTTTATTTCGTAAAGGTAATGATTTATTTTTTTTGTAAAAAACCGGGGATGTTTTTCATTTTTTGCCGGAGGTACTGCCGCCTAGACAATATGCTCCTTTTTTGACCTTTTGTTACAGGAGTTGTTGCGAATAAATCACCTTTGAAAGCCCTAATGGTTTTTAGATGGTTTATTGTTTTTGACCGATCTCCAGATTTCGGGAAGTAGGCAATTAATAAGCACCTTCAAATAAAAAAAAGGGAACCACTTCACAGGTAGCTCCCTTTTTTAGACAAAAGTATAAATAATACTCAATCTACATCTTTTGAAGTAATTTCGTCGCCTGTGTTCTGCCTTTTTGATCTAATATTTGAACTAAATAATTACCTTTGGCAAGCGTTGAAATATCAAAGGAGGTTTCAAATTTTGCATCAAACCGTTTGAGCTCCTGCCCTAGTAGATTGATGATGACGACCTGACTGGTTTCTTCATTTTGTTCCTTCAATGAAAAGCTGTTTCGCGTTGGATTAGGGAAAAGTGTGATTTTCCGTTTGATCATTACCTCTTTACTTCTATTTGGATCGTAATTAAAGTAATAATATCCGGTAACCTGAACAGTTGAGTCAGCAGCGTCGTGGTTATACATTTCTACGATGGCATAACCTTCAACCCCTTTTGGGTAGGCGTGCACATCAAGATTAGTTTCTGTTCCGGCATCTAAAATTACGGTTTTAGAATCGACGCCCGGGAAGTAACAGTTGTTTTTGTCACAAACAGCAATATCCCATTCGTCTGTTTTTTCAATAACGTTTTTCTCCCAAATGATTGTTCTTTGGGTATTTCCTGTATTGGTGAGAGTTGAATGAGCCGGGGCGTCGGTAACAGTAGTTGAGATGTCCATAACTGTGACGGACTCCGGGCTTATCGTCAGCACCTGTGCCCAGGTAGAGATAGCCATGAATGTACTTAAAACCAGGAGTAAATATTTTTTCATAAATACGTTTATTAGAAGAATAAGAAATTACCACTATTATTTATATGGTATGATAACGAGCCCAAAGGTAAGAAATTTTTGAAAGAGATGCTTTCTTTCTATGTAGGTTGAATGACAAAGCACTCTAATTTTTGGTTGATTTTGCTTCAAAAATGGCAAATCCGATCTTTTTGATGCCGGGGAGGTGTTCTTTTCTCATATTTTGTTGGATAATTAATTTGTATGCTCCTGCTTCTTTGAAGCGAATATTTTGTTGTATTGGGATGTTTAAAATACAATATTCTTTTCCACAATCACCAAACCATGCTCCATTTTTTTGAGCAAGTTCTAGTGAAACGATGTCTTCGACTTTTTCGCCAGAGGGGAAATAGGTGCTAATTTTAGTATATAAATTTTGAAAAGCGTAGGCTTTTGAGTGAGTGATGCTTAGTTCCAAATTATAAACAGTCTCTGTATCCTCTATGACAAATGAAAAATCAAGTGAGTCTGCATAACTCCATACTTCATCCTGTATGGGGAATGATTTTTGATAAAAAGCTGTTTCCTGACAGGCTGAAAGCCCAATAATAAAAAGGAGGAATAAAAATATTGATAATTTTCTCATTGTTTGTTTTTTGACAAAAAGTCGTTAATAGAACCGTATTTTTTTGATGTCTCAAATAGCTGACCGTTAACTATAACGTAAGAAATTCGATCTTTGTTTTTTAATAAAAGACTGGGGTTTTTACCCATTAGTATTTGTTCGTCCGATGATTGGTCAATTGGGTGGAGTGAAAAGGGGAGCTGTTTGTGTTTGTACTTTTTGAAAATGGATTTGACGACCATTAAGTCTGTAATGCCATTCTGCCAGAGTTGATTGATGTTTAGTTGTAGAAATCTTCTTTCGTTGACGATGAGGTCAGGGGCAAAATGACCTTTGTGACAATATAAACCGTTCGCCTGTAATTCCTGATAACCATGAAAAGTGGACAAATCGCCAAGGTCTGAAATATAAGCCTGGAGCCAAAATTTTCTATCAGAAGGAGCGTTTTGTTTCTCTTTCAATCGGAAGGCAATATCGCTTTTTACCCATTCATTGCCATTGGGGATAAAGGCTTCTCTGATGAGTAAGTCATGAAAGGCATTACTTCTATTGAAAGGAATTTGTTGATATTTATCAATGTTTGTTTTCTTATAACTTTTATTGGCGATTGCTTCAAAGGCAGTCATGAGTGTGACGAAATTCAAGCGGCGGATTGATTGTTTCTCCCTATCACCTTTTTGTCCTCCTGATTCAATGAGGATTGTATTGGTTCCCCATTTTTGAATATTATCCCCAAATGCTCTGGGCTCAAAATCATCGTTGTATTTTCCTATTTGTCCGGGGATGAACTGTTCGAGTGCAGAGGTGAGCAGTCCGATTAATTTCATGGCATTTGCCCGACCTTCATTGATGTCTTTCTCGAAATTATAGGCTGGAGCCAGAAAAGTGATTGTTGCTAATTTATCACTATGTCCGGCGGAGTAGTACCTACTCTGATCATGGAGGTTAAACCCCCATTCAGGTGCAAGCTGATCCCTTGTGTTTTTAAGAATGAAAGCTTCGGGAGTCTGTACTCTGGCGGCATCTCTGTTTAAGTCAAAGTCAAGGGCATTTCTTCTTTTGAATTTCTCAGTTCCATCCGGATTGAGCATTGGGATAAATACGAGGGTAAGGTTCTTTTTTATTGCTTTTCGCAATGGGTCAAATTCATCAGAGACTGTAAAAAAGTTGAGTATGTCGAGGATGGCAAGCGTAGCAGTGGGTTCATTGCCGTGCATTTGAGACCAAAGTAAGACCTTTGTAGGTCCATTTCCGATGGTAATTTTGTGGATGCTTCTCCCTTCAACGGAATATCCGGCTGTTTGGATATTTAGGCTGTTTTCTTTTTTTTGTAAAAAGTGAACGATATCCTTGTGTTTAAATCTGCGGTGAGTGAAGTTTTTTGCTTTGTATTTTTCGTATTGGTCGAATAGTTTTTTACTTGAATTTTGGCTACATCCGTAGGAGGAAACAAAAACAGAAAGTATCAAAATGAGTGCGAGGTGCTTCATGATTTTAGTTATTTTATTTATGGTAAGGTGTGTTTGAACAGTTTAAATAATCGACGTATTGCATAATTTTCCAATGACTGTTTCCTATTTGGTAAATACTTCTGAACTTGATGGTACAATCAATTCCCCTGGTGGTAATATCTACTAATAGTTCTCCGCCTAAAATATCTCCAAGGGTATGAAATTTTGGGGTTATCTTTTTTATTAGGACATCGTTCCAGTCAATTTTTATTGGTTGAGGACTGCCTGCTCCTTCCAGTTTTCTCCACGCTAATTTTTTGTATAATTTGGGGGCATTTTGTTGGATGATTTTATATTTATTATGGGCTTCTGTCTCATTATAAGGGGTGCCTCTTAATTTTGTAAATGCCTTTTCAATTTGTGTGATAAATGCCAGGTCGGGTAAAAAATTTTCTTTAAAAAGTTCGTAATCATCCTGTGCCATGACCTGAAAAACTTCTTTTATGAATTCACTTTCTGTTTGAGGGCTCTGGTCTGATTTGCAGCCTCCTGACAAAAGGAATAACATTAAAAAAAAGGAAAAAAATGGAATGGTCCGGCTCATTGTTTTTACTTTATTCTGCAAGGTACAAAAAAATGGAAAACCGAAGTTGATTTCGATTTTCCATTTAGAAGAAATAGGAATAATTTAAGTATATTTTCTACGCATCTACATTAGCATATTTTGCATTAGCTTCGATAAAGGCACGCCTTGGTGGTACTTCATCTCCCATCAGCATAGAAAATACACGATCGGCTTCTCCTGCATCGTCGATTGTAACCTGACGAAGGATTCTAGTGTCAGGATCCATGGTCGTTTCCCAAAGTTGAGTGGCGTTCATTTCCCCCAGACCTTTGTAGCGTTGTATTTTAACGGAAGTGTCATTTTCTCCCTTAGAATAGGCATTGATTGCAGCCTGCCGTTCTTCTTCGTCCCAGCAATAGCGGAATTGTTTCCCTTTTTTGACCAAATACAAAGGCGGTGCTGCAATATAGATATAACCCTGTTCAATCAATCGTTTCATATAACGGAAGAAGAAAGTTAGAATAAGTGTTACAATATGGCTACCATCGACGTCGGCATCACACATGATAATGACTTTATGGTAGCGTAATTTAGAGATGTTTAATTCTCTTACGCCCAATTCATTTTCTTCAATTCTTACCCCTAGAGCCGTGAACATATTTTTGATTTCCTCATTTTCATATATCTTATGTTCCAGTGCTTTTTCTACGTTGAGGATTTTACCCCTTAACGGTAAGATGGCTTGAAATGCCCGATCACGACCCTGTTTGGCTGTACCTCCCGCAGAGTCTCCCTCCACCAAATAAACCTCTGATTCATCAGGATTTTTCGAAGAACAATCTGATAGTTTTCCAGGTAAGCCGCTTCCAGTGAGTACATTTTTGCGTTGTACCATCTCACGTGCTTTTCTAGCTGCGTGTCTTGCTGTCGCCGCCAAAATAACCTTATCGATGATTCGTTTGGCCTGATTGGGGTTTTCTTCCAAATAGTGTCCGATGATTTCCCCAACGGTACGGGATACGATCCCGGTTACTTCAGAGTTACCCAATTCTCCTTTAGTCTGTCCTTTGAATTGTGGTTCGGGAACTTTCACAGAAACGACAGCCGTTAATCCTTCCCGGAAGTCTTCTCCGGAAATTTTGAACTTTAGTTTTCTAAAAAAGCCATTGTCTTCTCCATACTTGGTGAATAGGCGATTAACGGCTCTTCGAAAACCATTTACGTGAGTTCCTCCTTCTTTTGTATTGATATTATTTACAAAAGAATAAATATTTTCAGAGTAGGAAGTATTGTATTGCATGGCAACTTCTACTTCGACATTATCTTCCTTACCTGTTACGTGTATGGGGTCATCGATGAGGGGTTGCCGTCCTTCATCCAGATATTTCACATATTCTTTTAGGCCGCCTTCAGAGTAATAGTCTTCTGATTTGAATTTTCCATCTTCTTCTTTGACTCTTTCATCTGTGAGTTTAAGGTGAAGTCCTTTGTCGAGGTAGGAGAGCTCTTTCAATCGGGTGGCAAGTACATCGAATTTATACTCAAGCGTTTCAAAAATACCAGGATCCGGCTTGAAGGTGATGGTCGTTCCGTTGTGGTCGGATTCTCCAACGACTTTTACTTCCGATACGGGCTTTCCTTTGGAGTAGTTTTGGGTGTATATTTTTCCTTCTCGTTCGACTCTGGCTTCTAATTCAATAGAAAGAGCGTTTACACATGAAACCCCTACTCCGTGAAGTCCACCGGAGACCTTATAGGTATCTTTGTCGAATTTACCACCTGCATGGAGGACGGTCATGACGACTTCCAATGCAGATTTATTTAATTTCTTGTGGTGACCAACGGGGATTCCACGACCATTGTCTTTTACCCGAATTGAATTGTCGGGAAGGATGGACACTTCGATATGGGTACAATACCCCGCCATGTGTTCATCAATAGAGTTGTCAACAACTTCCCATACAAGGTGGTGCAGCCCCTTCGTATCGGTACTTCCGATATACATGCCCGGGCGTTTTCGCACCGCCTCCAGTCCTTCCAATGCTGTAATATTGTCAGCATCATAGCCTCCACTTTGGGCTATTAATTCTTCTTCTCTTTCATTTTTACTCATTCTGCAAAGATAC
>CAZNCI010000176.1:0-8062 GCA_964571475.1 uncultured Saprospiraceae bacterium
CACTCCCCAAAAGATAACACCTTTTGCTCTTCTCCTTTTCCCCTCCCCCAAAAGATGTCACCTTTTGCCAACTGCCAACTGCCCACTGAATCCTGCCAACTGCCAACTGAAGACTGAAGACTGCCTACTGCCTACTGCCAACTGCCAACTGCCAACTGCCCACTGAGTACTGCCAACTGAAGACTGAAGACTGCCAACTGAATCCCACCTTACACCTCCTTAACAGCTTCTTTTCCTTGCCCTTCTCCCATCAAAAAACGCTCTACCTCCTCCATCACTTCCTGCTTCCACAACATTCGATAATGTCCAATTTTTTGAAAAGCAACCAGATTCACTTTCGGGGCAGACCTGGCGACTGATTCCGCATTTCCAAAATCCAAAACCCGGTCGTATTTATCATGAATAATAAGCATATCCTGATAGTCAATATCTGCCACAGCATCCGAAACATTAAGCGCAGAAAGCGGCTTTTCAAACATACGGTGAACGCGTTTAAGCAATAAATCATAGGGTTTATCCCCCAAATGTATGAATTTTTTAAATTCCAGAAACATATCTTCCAATCTATCCGGAGTGGATAATAAGACAATTTTATGCACAGGATAATCCAGCCCTGCCAAGGTGAAAATTGTCACTGCCGCCCCAAAGGAATGCCCCACGACCGAGAAAGGTTTCTTAGGTTGATAATGATTCAAAACTGCTTCAAAGGCCTGACTACTATTCAATAGATTAGTTCTTTTTTCCTTATGAAACCCATGCGCCGGCAGGTTAAATGCGACGATTCGTTTATCAGCTTTCAACACCTCAGCAATACCGCCCATACAGCCTGCATTTGAATCCCAGCCATGTATCAAAAAAACCAATTCCCCCTTGGGATTTCCAAGTTCATAAGCATCAATAGCTTCTTTTTCAAACGGAATTTTCAGGTGTTTACTCCGCTCATAAAACGGCTGCTCCATCCTGCGAATCTTCTTATTCCGAATCCGCTGAAACATCATAAATGCCCGTTTTTCTGTCATTTTCGGAAACAAACCAGATGTCGCCCGAAAAGAAAATTGTATTGTTTTTAGTAAAATATTCATGTTTTGTTCAGATTATTATTATTATTTTCAGGGGGCCATCCCTCGTAAAAACGAGGGTCGTTACGTTTCAGGGCTCTCACGCATGGCGTGATCGGCCACTGCCTCAAAAGGCAGCGTCTTCACTTCGTTCACCCATTCCACATCACTTGTCCAAAAAAAATATACCAATCGGTATTTAAAAGCCCAAAAAAAAATTGAGTCCACCCCGAACAGTGGCAATTATCACAAAATGAATTATTTTGGATGAAATTTACTTTTTCCGAGATTCGTTGATGCCTGAGCATCAGCTAATTGAGTAAAATGAAAATTTCGCCAAAAGAAGCATTTTGGGTATTGATGACTTTTCGGAGTGGACTCAAAATTACACTAAATAATGCCCAATCATTTCCTCCAATTGTTCTACTGCATCTGCCAAATAAATGGGGTCATTCATTGTCATGGAAAGGAAAATAGCCCCCTCCAATGTCAAAAAGAAACGCCTGCCAATCAGTTCAGGATTCACCCCAACTTTAATTTCTCCTGCTGCTACACCAGCTTCCACTATCATTGCAATATTGCGTTGAAGCTTAGCAACGACCCGCTGCACCCTTTCCAATAAGGCGGGATTGCTATAATTGGCATCTACGCCAATATTCACCACCGGACAACCACCAAAATCCTTCACATATTCAAAATATTGGGCATAAAATTTCAAAATTGCTCCCAACTTTTCTACCGGAGACGAATGTTTATTCATCTGTTGCTCAATACGCCCCATCACTCTCCGCAGATTATAATTAAACGCCGCTAATGCCAGCGCTTCCTTATCCCTGAAATTACCATATATTGCCCCCTTCGTCAGCCCCGTAGCCTTCGTTATATCCGACAAACTCGTACCCGCATACCCCATTTTATTAAAGATAGGAGCCACCTTCTCAATGATAAAATTGGTTGTTTCTACTGCCTTGCCCATGCTTTTTTCATATTTACAACACAAAGATAATAAAATATACCGATTGGTATAATATTTTTTTAGAAAATTTATCCTGCCTGTATTTCATCCGGAGGAAGCCCTGCTTTGTTGCCTTGAAGCGGTGCTTTCTTGATGTCTTGGCGCCTTAAATTTTCTCAAACTGACCGATGGAAAGCACTTTCCTAACTTCAAAATCAACTATTTTAAAAAAATAAGTGCCCGCTGTCCAATCGGAAATATTCACATTAGGCATTCGATTCCCTTTTGCTATTTTCTCCTGAAAAACGATTTGCCCTCCAGTGTTAATAATTACAATTGAAAAATTCCCTTCTCCTAAATTGGCTAAATCAAATTGAATCTCACGCACTGAAGGATTGGGAAAATAATTAATTTCAATATTTTCAAATGGAAATAAATCTTCTGTTCCTGTTACGAAATTCCCATTCTCATCCAACTTGGCGACAATGAAGTTGTGATTGGTAGAATACCCTGTTTCAGTATCCCTCACCCAGTTGTTACCTGTTAAAAGCACTTCCTCATCTTGGGTTACGATACAATTATAAAATACATAATGCTCATTCAGTGGATTAATAAAGGTTTTTTGCCAAATTACTTCTCCTTCTTTTGTACTCCTGACAAAACTATATACTTCTACCAATGAATAAGGAATGACATCAATATTTCCAAAGACAAAAACATCCCCATTATCGTAAACATCGATACAATTATTAATAGAGACCATATCTTTGGTTGGAATACCAAAACCATATTTGGCAACAACTGTTGTATCTTCCTCCATCAATAAAAAACCGAATTGAGAATCCACTGCACTTATGTCTTGAATAGTCGAATCTCTCCAAAAAGAAGTCGAACCGCCTAACACATAATGATTTTCATCCACATATTTTCTAAAAAAAGAAGTATTAAAAAACAGTTGATTGCCAGACAAAGGGAAAAAATGCTTTACTTCAAAAGTCTGCTTATCCAGAATAGCGGCATCTAAATAACCAAAGGCAAAATAATCCCCTTCCTCATTCGTACCTGAAAGTATAAAATTGCGGAACACTTTTTGTACCCCGCCCTGTTCAAAAGGAGGCACATAAACTTCCCGAATAAAATTTAAATTTTCATCGAGTTCAATGATGAGGTTTTGCTCCCGTGCTTCACTATACCAGCCATAGAGCAGCAAACCGGAATTATCCGAATTAGCTGAAATATCATAAAATATCTCATCCCGATCAGGTAATCCAAAAATAATCTCGTCCTGAAGTTCTAAATCTTCATTATACTTTTGCAACAAAGATTGCTTATCCCCTGTTTCCAAATTATTAAGGGTAGCATAGACATAATAAAAGCCCTCTTCCTGAGGATCGAGCTTAACCCGCGCGAGGGGAGATAATACATAACCATCAGGCGGTGTAATAGCTATTGTGTGTTTTATTTCCCCATCCGCATTCACTTCCACCAGAGATAAAGCCGCTGGAAAAGAAGAGGGGAAATTAATTTTGTTGGTCACAACCCCTACAAAGCCATCCAGAGCAATATTTTTAATACTGTAGTAATTGTACTTCTCCAAATCATCATCAATTTCAGCGAGAAGATATTGACCATATCCACGTGCGCAAATCAACAACAATAAAAAAAGAGATATGAATATTTTTTTCATCTGTTTAGTTTTTAAAATAATTTAATTTGCAATTTCTTCTAAAACGGAAAGCGTATAGTAATACTACACGCTTTCCAATAAGGGTATAACTCTTAGTAAGTATCATCTATACACACCCACATGCCAGAATAAGCAAGTTGTCCCCATAAGCCTCCGAAAATTATATCTCCTCCGGAAATAAAGGGGTCTACTTGATGAATAATTGCTCCATTAAACTCCCGCCACTCCGGATTTGGATTTTTATCTGCAATAATTCGATTCATGGCATTCAATGCATCAATTACAGTTTGTTCACTCAGGCAAATATCATCTAAATAGCTAAGTGAGTAACCTTGTGGGTCATCATCATAAATAAAATGCCGCTGGATGAAAGACAACCAACCTCCTATCTGAACACCACCCGTTCCATCTGGACAAGCTTCTATTGGAGGAAAACAACCATTGGTGAAATCCATCAAACGCTTAGCCAAACCATATTCACCCTGCAATTCAGGAATACCGTTTTCAGGACAAGTCCCAGGATTTTCGTCATCCGCTAAAAACCTCCACCTATCACAGTTGGTCGGCCAACAATTTGGATTAGTAGTTGGGGTACAATTTTGAAAATTAGGAGGTCCTGACCCACTTTTATCTGTGAAGATATTATATTGGTAAGTAACGCTACCCGATTCATCTGCAAGTACTTCAACATTTGATCCCACAAATTTATTTATCGTAGAGTTCTGGGACAAAATATCATTATACAATTGATTGTACTTAACTGCCAAATCTGCGCCATCAACAAATGCTCCAACCTTAGCAACGGTAATCGTTCCATCTTTAATCTTATTCGCGACCAAATTTGATTTATCTGAAAAATAATCAAAATTTGAGGTCGCCTCCAGTATTGCTCTGGCATCATCCACTGTTTGATTTGGAAAATTATCTCTTTCAAGTACACTTCGATTTCGAATGGCTTTCGCTATTCCAGAAAATTGTTTGAGCGTAGGAATAACAGATAACACATCTTTTTGCATTTTCTGATCAAAAGAAAGCTGAGTAGAAAAATTTTCATCCGAGTTTAAATACTCCTGCTTATCACAAGAAAAAATAAAAAAAATCATGACTGCCAGTAGCAAAACTAAACGAGGGGGGGGGAGTTTAATTTAAATAAATTTTTCATAAGTAAAAATTTTTGTTGGTGTTAATAAAAAATAAAATCAAATATATATATACTTTTTTTAAATCCCAAATATTCCGCCCAAAATCTAGCTCAACTTCTGTCAGCGTCCAGATCCTAATATCCGGCATATTATTTTCTTCTAGCCTTGTCGCCTTGCCGGGCACTTCTTTCACCCCCATCTCAACAACTCCCCTCCCAATAAGGCAACACCTTCTCCCCTTCTCTTTTCCTGCCCACAAAGATGTCCCCATATACTACTGCCTTGTCGCCTACACCGCCACCGCCTCCCGTCCCACCAAACAACCGATCGCAACACCCATGCCTCCCAGGCGCACAGCCAGGACGATGTGATTACTCAACCTTTTCACAATGGGTGCTTTTTCTGCTCCTACGCCCATGATGCCACTCCAGGTATATTCAATGACCGGATTTTCTTTTAGGCAAATCGTTTCCCGAAGAAAACGTGTCAATTCATCCAAAATGGTATTGGTTAAACCTAATTTTGCAGTGGTTTCGGCTTCCAGATCAATATTTCTGGCGCCGCCGAGTAAAATCCGGTTTCCTATATTTCGGAAATAATAATACCCGCTATTGTAATGATAACCTCCACGAAGATTAAGGTTTGAAATGGGACTGGTCACAAGTACCTGATTACGGGCTGGTCGCAGGTCAACATCCGGTATCAGCTCTTTGGCAAAGCCATTGGTGGCGATGATTATTTGTTGGGTTATAATCTTCCATCCCTGTCCGGTTTGTACTGTCACGCCCTGATTGCTTTCTTCCATATTCATCACGGCTGTCCCAAAATAAATATCCACGCCAAGCGACTGGGCTTTCCGCAATAAGGCGTCCATCATTTTGCCAGTATGGAGGAGTCCCTCCCCTTTGTTTTTAATCATGGCCGAAATACCTGAAAGACCAATTGAGGGAATGTCTCTACTCACCTCCTCATACATTTCTTTGACACCCGTAATTTCAAAAAGCATCTGATTAAACTCCGTTCTTCGGTCCATACACCTGGCATAGGTATCATCCTGCTCATCGAATATTTCAAAGCCACCGGTATTTTCGTAAGCAATGTTCTCATCACCCAGTAATTCACGAAGTGCCAATAATCCCTTCCAACGCCTTTCAACCAATTGCCAGACATCCGCTGGATTGGTGCTTTTCATATCATCTATCAATTCAGTCATACTGCCATAACAGGCAAAGCCCGCATTTCGGGTACTCGCACCAATGGGCAATGCACCTCTTTCGAGAACAATCACCTTTTTAGAGGGCTGTTTTTTCTTCAATTCTATCGCTGCCGACAGACCGACAATGCCACTTCCTACAATTAAATAATCAATATCCTTAAAAAAAGTAGTTGATTCCCAAAAACTCAAATTATATTTGGCTGTTATTTTAAACATAACACACATTTGAAAGTAAAAATTAAACAACAATGATACAAAGAATTCAATCAATCTACTTATTATTAGCCGGATTAGCGGTATTGGGCCTATTTGCAACACCCTTTGCAGGGACTGAACAGGAAGTAATGACCTCTACCCTATTCAAAGACAAAGTTTTTGACTTGGCAGACAGCCCCATTATGATGGGATTATTTATTGGAGCAGGTGTTTTGGCACTTATTGCAATTTTCCTTTTTAAAAACAGAAACCTTCAGGCAAATATTGGTAAATTAGCCATCCTTTTATTATTGGGAGGAATAGGTACCACTGCCTATTTTTATATGCAGGACCAACCTCAACTCGCCGAACAAAAAGCACAAATTGGCTTTGGGATGGCGCTGCCTGTTTTGAGTGCTATTTTTATCCTGCTTGCCAATAAAAATATCAGGAAAGATGATAATTTAGTCAAATCAATGGATCGATTAAGATAATTGTCAACGACAAACACAAATATTATGGATAAGAAACAAGTATTAATGGCCGTCCGGTTATTCCTCATTGCATTGGGTGTATTAATGATTTATTTGGGCGGATTTGCCAATGCAATGGTTATTCTTCCCCCAATTATCACGGGAATCGGCTTCTTTGCCATTGCTTGGGCATTGGGCGTTTTAATGCGTGACTAAATGCCCTTATTTTTGGTGGTGTGCTAAATGTAGTGATAATATTATTGCCACCAGGCTTGCCCCGCATCCACGGGGGAATAAGAAGTGTTATTTCAAAAAAAGGCTGCCTTTGAATAATAATTAACAATGGAAAAGAGAAAAAAAGTGAAAGTTAAAAAGAGCGTGCAATTACACCCTCGAAGTAAACATAAAGGACGATACGATCTTGAAAAATTGACGGAAGACTATCCACCCTTGAAGGAATTTGTCCGACCGAACAAACACGGTGACAATTCTGTTGATTTTGCCAATCCCGAAGCGGTCAAAGCACTAAACAAAGCCCTACTAATCCACCATTATCAAATAAAAGACTGGGAAATCCCCGAGGGATACCTATGCCCGCCAATTCCCGGCAGAGCCGATTACCTCCACCATATTGCCGATTTATTGGGTAAAAAAAATAAAGAAATCATCCCCCGCGGCAAAAAAATAAAATGCCTGGATCTCGGTGTTGGCGCCAATGCTATTTATCCCATTATTGGCGTTAAAGAATACGGCTGGTCTTTTGTGGGTTCAGAGATAGACAAAGTCGCACTGGAAGCGGCCCAAAAAACAATCCAGGCCAATCCGGAACTCAAAGGGCTAATTGATTTACGCCTGCAAAGTAATTCCAAAAAAATGTTTGAAGGCATCATCAAAAAAGAAGAACGCTTTGAACTCACTATCTGCAATCCCCCTTTTCACTCCTCCAAAGAAGAAGCCGAAAAAGCGACCCTTCGCAAGCTCAAAAATCTCAACAAAAAAGCAATTGATAAAATTGTCCTAAATTTCGGTGGACAAAGCAACGAACTTTATTACGACGGTGGAGAAATTGGTTTCATTATCAATATGATTCAGGAAAGTAAAAAATTTGCACACTCCTGCCTTTGGTTTTCTGTCCTGGTCTCCAAGGAGTCCAATGTCAATACCATCCATAACTTCCTAAAGAAAGTACATGCCATGGATATACAAACCATTCCCATGGGGCAGGGCAACAAAAAAAGCCGCATTATCGTCTGGTCTTTCCTCAAAAGAACGGAAAGAAGGGAGTGGATTAGATCCTGGTAATTCTCTTAAAAAAAATGGCCGCCCCGCAAAGCGG
>CAZNCI010000177.1:0-8049 GCA_964571475.1 uncultured Saprospiraceae bacterium
CTTCCCAAAAAAAACGCACCAAAGTCCTAACTTTATCCTACCAAAGCCTACCTTCGCAGGAAAATATGAAATACGAGACGATTCAGGCGTATGAATAGAGAATTTATCATCAACCTCTTTTTTTTGATTTTCATCAATTTGTTAATCAAACCTTTTTATTTGTTTGGTATTGACCGCGTGGTGCAAAATGAGGTAGCACAGGCAGAATATGGTTTGTATTTTGCATTATTTAATTTTACTTATTTATTTCAGATCATTAATGACTTTGGTTTGCAGAATTACAATAACCGCAATATCGCAATGAACCCCAAGGAGCTGGATCGGACATTCCCCAGTATTTTGTTGCTAAAATTAGGGTTGGGAGGTCTTTTTTTGTTGCTGATTACTATTGGCTTTTTATTACTTGATTTCCCTAGAGCGCAAATGCCTTTGTTATGGATGATTGGAGGCAATTGGATACTACTCTCATTGGTCTTGTATTTTCGGTCGAATATTTCGGGTCTGGGCTTTTACCGTTTGGATAGTTTTTTGTCGGTATTGGACAAATTTTTATTGATTATTATTGCGGGGATATTGCTTTGGACCCCGATTTTACCCCGACCTTTTAAGATTGAATGGTTTGTTTATGCACAGTCGGCTTCTCTCTTTCTGACGGCGACTATTATCTTTTTTTTGGTGTATCAAAAATTAGAAAAATTTGACCCTAAGCTTAATTTCCAAGTATTAAAAAAATTATTAAAGGAAAGTTTGCCTTACGCTTTGGCCGTCTTTCTTATGACGGTTTATTTCCGAATAGATGGGGTGATGATTGAGCGAATGTTGCCGGACGGGAAGGAAGAGGCTGCCTTGTATGCCTCGGCTTATCGTTTGTTGGATACCGCGAATATTTTTGGATTTTTATTCGCGGGTTTGCTTTTGCCTATGTTTACGACCTTATTTAGAAACAAAGAAAGCATCCGTTCATTATTAAGACTGAGTTTTCAGTTGATTTGGGCAGGCGCCGTTGTTTTATCCATTAGTTGTTTTTTTTATCAGGAGCAGATTATGATCACCTTATACGATTCGGGTAGTCGTTATTCCGGGCAGATATTCGGTGTGCTCATATTGAGTTTTTTGGCACTTTCAGGCAGTTATATTTATGGCACTCTGCTTGTCGCAAAAGGCGTACTCAAAAAAATGAATGTCGTTTTTGCCATTGGATTATTACTTAATTTTACGCTGAATTCTTATTTAATTCCGGGGCATAAAGCACTCGGGGCAGCCTTTGCCACCTTAGTGACCCAAATATTTATTTTCGTTGCCGATATTTATTTAGCCAAAACAATCCTTCATTTGCCTACGCAGGTTAAATGGATGATACAATTAGGTGTTTTCAGTATTTTGATGATTGTCAATGCAATTGTACTGAACCAATATTTAGATGCTTTCTGGTTTGTTAAATTTTCATCTACTATATTTTTAGGCATCATATTGGCGTTTGTATTGAAGCTTATTAGCTTTTCAGAAATAAAAAAGCTTTTAATGACTAGATAATTCCATTGAAAGCCTACTTTTGTGGGAGTTTTGGGATTTTTTATAAACAAACGAAATATCATTCAATGGAGCAATACAACCTACTAGATGTTATAAAAACTATTTTCAAGTGGAAAAAAGCGATCATTTACACCTGTCTTGCAGCGCTTATTGGAAGTGCATTGGTGTCAGTTTTATTGCCCGTTTATTATGAGTCTTCGACGCTTTTTCTGGTATCGAGCACCGATCAGTTCAAACCTGAGCTTTTGTACGGAAATGGATCGAAGGAAATAAAATTTTATGGTGATGATACCGACATTGACCGTGTTTTGACCCTGGCAGAGTCAGATAATATGTTATCCTTTCTAGTAGATTCATTCCATTTATACCAGCATTATGATATAGATCCCAATAAACCAAAATCCCCCTATTACGTAAAACTTGCGTTATCCAAACTCATGGATGTAAAGAGAACAGATAAAGATGCAATTGTATTGAGCATACTGGATAAAGACAAGGATGTCGCCCGAAATATGGTCATTGCGCTGCGCAATAAAGTCAATGAAAAATCCCGCCAACTCATCAGAACAAATCAGGCGGCAAGTATTCTTTCCTTCAAAAATGATATCGACTCAAAATCCAGGCAATCGAAAATCATCAATGACAGCCTTTTTGCTTTGCGCCAACGCTATGGCATTTTTAATGCTGAATCCCAAACGGAAAGCCTCTCAGAACAGCTTTTTACAACACAGGCCAATTTGGAAATGAATAAAGCCCGACTGGAAGCACTCAAAAAATTCGGCGGTGTACCCAGAGATACCATAAAAATGCTCGGAGCAAAAGTCATTGCACTTGAACGCAGATCAGAAATAGTTAACGAAAAAGTTGATCTTTTAAATAAAGGTATTGGTCAGGTAAGTGCACTGGAAGAGGAATTCGAAACCGCCACTGAACGACTTAGCGAGGATAAAGAACGCCTCAAAAGATACGAAGCAACCTTCAATGCAGATAAAAAAGTCTTAATCACCATCGAAGATGCTAAAACACCCATTATTAAAGCAAGACCCAAAAGAAAGTTAATCGTTTTGGTCTCGGTGGTATTAGCCTTTTTATTTAGTGTTATTGGTGTATTAATCTTTGACAACTGGAAGGACGAAAACTGGAAAAAAATCATTCAGGGTGAATAAAATTGCATCCTTTATATCAAATAATGAGACAAAAGGACTGCTCTACGGTGGATTTAGCTTTTTGTTATTGACTGGATTGACACTTGGCTGGGTCAATAACTGGACGTTTTTGCTATTATTGCCAGCTATTATTTTGGTCGCTTATTTGGCAATAACTGACTTTAAGGCTGTATTTTATTTATTTCTAATGGCTATTCCTATCTCCACGGAAGTGGAACTACCCGGAGGATTTGGAACAGACCTGCCTACCGAACCACTGATGGTGGGCTTGATGGGCATTTATTTACTTTATGTTTTATCTCACCCCAAAAACATTCGGGCGACCTTTGTCAGACATCCAATCACCCTGATTTTATTTTTGCACCTAAGCTGGATATTTATTACCATGCTTACTTCCAGCCTGTTGGTGGTTTCTCTAAAATTCTTTTTAGCAAAAATTTGGTATGTCGTTGTTTGTTATTTTATGGCAGGACACCTGCTACGAAATACCAAGGATGTGAAAAAATTATTTTGGGTGATTTTTATCCCCCTCATGTTGACCGTTTCTTATATCTTATCCAAGCATGCCGCTTATGGGTTTTCCTTCAAAGATGTCAATAAGGCCATGTATCCCTTTCAAAGAAATCATGTCAGTTATGCCGCCACCATCACCTTGTTTTTTCCTTTTGTGTTATTGGCAAGACAATGGTATCAAAAAGGTAGTCTCTTGCGATGGGGATTAAATATCGCATTGGGGATATTGTTTATTGCTATTTATTTGACCTTTACCCGTGCGGCTTTTGTGGCTTTAGCCATGGCATTTGGTGCTTATATTATTTTTCAGTTAAAAATGGTAAAAGTTGTAGTCGCCTGTGCCATCTTAGGAATGATTGGAGGCGCATGGTATATGGTGCAGGACAATAAATACCTGGATTACGCCCCAAATTACGATAAAACCATTACGCATTATAAATTTGACAACCTACTGGAGGCAACCTATAAAATGGAGGATATTTCCACCATGGAGCGGGTGCATCGCTGGGTCGCAGGAGCACACATGAGCGTTAAAAAACCATTTTTTGGTTTTGGTCCGGGAAATTTTTATAATTTTTATCGCTCCTATACAGTAACTGGATTCACTACCTATGTAAGTATTAATAAAGAAAAGTCAGGCATTCATAGCTATTACCTTATGACCTTGGTTGAACAGGGTTATTTTGGGCTGTTTTTATTTTTGTTGTTGAGTTTTTACACCCTCATTAGAGGGGAACGCATCTACCATGAAACGAAGGACAAAAAACACCAACAAATAATCATGACCCTCCTATTAGTCATTGTCATTATCGATGCCTTTTTACTCATCAATGATATGATCGAAACCGATAAAGTTGGTACATTTTTCTTTATCTGCATGGCAATACTCGTGAATTTTGATTTAAAAAATAAACACCTTCCAACTTCCATAAAAAAGTAAACGGTGGTGTATTAAATGCAGGCTGTCCAAAATTCAGCTATTGTGGAAACGAAACTTCCCCCGATATTCTCGGGGCAGGCTTCGCTTTTCGTGAGGGGAACTTTTGAATTTAAATGTTGGACTCTCTATCAAATAAATTCGCATATTTGTGTCAAAATAATAAAACTCATGCCATTAACTATCAACAGTGACGAGCACTTCATGCAACAAGCCTTCAGGCAGGCCCAATTAGCCCTGGAGCAAAACGAAGTTCCCGTTGGGGCTGTAATTGTTTGTGACAATATTATCATCGCACGGGGGCACAACCAAAGCGAACGGCTCACTGATGTCACAGCACATGCCGAAATTATCGCCCTGACTGCGGCTTCGAATGCCATGGGAAGCAAATACCTCACGGATTGCACCCTTTATGTCACACTAGAGCCCTGTGTTATGTGCGCAGGAGCCCTCAACTGGGCTAAAATCGGGCGAGTCGTCTATGCTGCCGCCGATGATAAAGCCGGATTCATGCGATACGGCAAGGAGTTATTACACCCAAAAACAACCATCGCATACGGTGTTATGCACGATGAGTGCGGTGCATTGATGACAGAATTTTTTCAAAAGAAAAGAACCAAATAAAGTTACTTTTCAATTGCATCATAAATCGCCTGATGAATTCTGGGGCGAATATTCATGGTGTAAATTTTTCTGTTATTCCGGGTTGGATAGACTCGATTCGTGAACATAATAAATAATAAATTGTGCTCCGGATCTGCCCAAACAAAAGTACCCGTATAACCCGAATGCCCAAAACTAGCCGGACTGGCAGATTGAGCAACGGAGCTTTTCTGGGCATCATATTCGATTAATGGTTTATCAAATCCCAGCCCTCTTTTATTGCCTTCATCACAATATTGGCAACGTGCAAATTCCTTTACCGCTCCCTGGGGAATAATCTGCTCTCCTCCGTATTTTCCGTCATTAAGATACATTTGGAATAATTTCGCAACATCATTTACCGAACCAAATAAGCCCGCATTAGAAGATACTCCACCCATCATGGCTGCTCCCTCATCATGTACCGTTCCCTGAAGGGCTTTAAGCCTGAAAAATGTATCTATCTCCGTGGGAATTATCCTGCTTTTGGGATAAAAACGCAAGGGATTATAGGTAAGTGTCGTTGCGCCAAGCGGACGATATATGGTATTCTTCAAATATGTTTCGAAGTCTCCATGGATGGTATTTGCAATAAAATCAGGTAGTAAATAAAATAATAAACCGGAATATTTATACTCCTTTTTCTCACGAAGTGGAGATTTTTTGATGGCTTTGAATATTTTCTTTTTATAATCTTTATAAAGCCATAAATCATCCGTCACATAAATTGGGTAACGAGCGGAAGAATCCTTTTTGAAGGTCTTTCGTTTGAATTTTCCATTATTCCGATTATTGGGTTTCCATCGTTTTTGCCAAGGGTATTTGGCACATCCCCGGAGTGTACTCCTCCAATAGGGAATCCAGGGGCGAAGTCGGGCATAATGCGCCAACATAGACCGAAAAGTTAAATCTGCCTTGTTTGATTTTTTAAAATAGGGAATATAATGTCCCAGTGTTTGATCCAAATCAAAACGACCTTCTCCATACCATTTCATCAAAATAGGCAAAGAAGTCGTCACCTTTGAAAGAGAGGCAAAATCATAAAGGTCTGTTGTTTGAACAGGCATGAGACTATCGTAAGTATGATATCCAAATGTCTGATGGTAAATGACCTTTCCATCTTTTGCGACAAGCACCTGTGCACCGGGGAAAGCTCCCGCCTGAATGCCCTCATTCACGATTGCAGCAATGCTGTCTTTTAATAAGGTCCCATTGATGTTTACGGTAGCAGGTGGGGCGTAACCCAATCGGGTGGCATTGGTGGGAATATTGGTATTTTGGTATTGCATTAATAGTTTTGGGATGTTTCCAAATTGGATGTCTATTCCACCAAAAATCATTTGGGCAACTAATGCTGCCGAAGTAGAAGTGGGCGCTGAACAGCTTATGATGGCATTCGCTTCTAAGTTTTCAAATGACAATAATTCTCCCTCGTTTTTAGAGAAGACAGCTAAAATGACAGGAATTTTCCGTTGCGTGATTGTCTGTAAGTCTTGATCTAAAATATTTAATTTTTCTTTTTCGATGCTGATGATAAGGATGGATGCCCCTGGAAAGCGAAGGTTTCTATTATAATCGCCCTTTAATATCGAAGTATATTTTTCAAGTGTCGTCAGGAAAGATTGAGTTATTCTATCATCGTCTAAATACGAAACAAAGGCAATTTTTTCTTTTTCCAAATTTTTAACAGGAATGAGAAATTGATCATTTTTAATAAGTACAACCTTTTCTTTGGCATGGAGATAAGTGATCAATTCCAGTGAATCTGGATTTTGGCTGTAGCCCAAAAATGAAAAGAGTAGAAAACTCAAAATAAAAAACGGTATCTTTTTAGAAGTCATAATATGTAATTTGAGTGCAAAGTACGATGATTCACAACATTTGCCAAAAAAAAGAGCCGTGCTGTTGCACGGCTCGACTAATAACAAATCATAATCTCATGAAAATAAATAAGACGACCTAAATCTTATAATTTTAAACGGCTCATGAATTCCGTTATTTTTTATGGAAAAATGTGTAGTTTTCCCGTGTGTATGTACTATATTAAACTCTAGTTCTTCGTTTTCAAAAAGGCTTCCCGCACAAGGCGGGAAGCACCAAAATGTCGATGGGATTATGATTTATCGCAAAACTATCTTACCACTGCCGACTGTACGGTTTCTGGATTCGATTGTAAAGAAGTAAATGCCGGCAGCATAGTCTTTACGATAAAACTCATAATTCTTTCCGGTAAAATTATCAACCTTAACCAGCTTTCCGGTTGCGTTAAATAACCTAAACCTAAATTCTTCAAATTCTGAATCTTCCCCTTTTATTACGATTGATGTCTTTACATCAAAAGGATTTGGAAAGATTGATATATTGTCATTATCACCCTGAGGATTGAAGGTATTCACTGGTATGCATGCCTCGTCTTCGTCAAAGAAGTTACTGCAGCCTACCAAATGAACAACCTCTTCGGAGAGTGTTGGTTCCTGATAATCAAAGAAGATAGCAGCTCTGTTGCGAATTTCTGTCCCAATCGGAGTGTTCGGTTTTTGAGAAACTTTAAATTTCACAAACCCCTTTCGAAACTCCGCTCCAGCGCTGCTACCAGGCAAATTAATATTGTTAAAGGTGAATTTAATATGACCATCGTCATAAATTTTAAAATCATAGGGATGACTGCTTGACCCCGGCCTTACGGTCGATATATCAAGACTAGTCGGTAACGTGTCACGTATCACCATTCTATTAATCGTATCAGTTCCAGTGTTTTTAAATACTACCGTGTAAGTTAAATCGGTTTTGGGAGAGATGATCGCCTCATCACCGTACCCTTTGGGATAGCCTCTCAAAGCTATTATAGTATTATCGGAACTGATTGCCTCCTGTATGTCAATTGCTATAAAATCATCCTGATCGTTTTCAGGAAATTGTGTCAATGTACCTGTCGAATAGTCTTGTCCTTCTTCTACACATCCTTCAATGGCGACCGTTGGATAACTATTACCCGGATGCCCTTCAGATTGCTCGGCAAGTGCTCTGTATGTTGCTCCATTCCCATGGATTGAAGCTAATTGAATCTCCTCACCAGCATCTAAATCAATTGGTGCCGAAAGGAAGATAATTTGATCTTCAATCACAAAAGAATTTCTTGTTTGTATCATGTCTCCCTGCCCGACGTTTCGGGCAAAGAATTTAATCTGTCCATTTTCACATCTACCAGATAATTGAACGCTTGATCCATCCCAGTTTTCAGCTGGTTCCAAGCATAGG
>CAZNCI010000178.1:0-8036 GCA_964571475.1 uncultured Saprospiraceae bacterium
TCTACCATAATGTCGCCTCCGTCATCCGTCGGAATAGGCATCTTTGAGGCTTTCTCCTGACTGAAATAGAAAATAACCCACATGGGGAATTGCTACTTTTTTAGCACTTTATTGCCTAAAACTTTACTTTTGGTGCATTTTCAGCTCCTTCCTGAGCAGAAAATTGTGCTTTCTGTGAAAATCCGAATATGGAAGCAAAGAAACTTGCCGGAAATCTACGAACCGCTTTATTAAAAGTAGTCACACTATCATTAAAACGATCGCGCTCAACTTTAATACGATTTTCAGTTCCCTCCAATTGCGCCTGCAATTCCCTGAAATTGGCATTGGCTTTAAGATCCGGGTAATTTTCAGAAATCATCATCAATCTTCCCAAAGACTTTGACAATTCTGATTGTGCCTCGGAAAATTGTTGAAGCTGCTCCTTCGTTGCATTAGCAGGGTCAATGGTAATGCTGGTTGCCCGTGCCCGTGCACTTGTAACTGCCTCCAAAGTTCCCCTTTCGTGTTCGGCATAACCCTTAACCGTCGCGACTAGATTGGGAATTAAATCAGCACGTCTTTGATAAGCACTCTGAACTTTACTCCAGGCATTTTCTACATTTTCATCTTTATCCACAAATGCATTATAGTTATTACATCCTCCCATTAAAAGAATAAGCGCAAGAATTAAAACAATAGCGGTAACAGTAAATGATCTCATTAAAATGATTTTTATGATAAAATAATAAAACAATACAAATAACCCATTCTTCGTGGGCTCTAAATGATTTCAGTATAACTTTTGCAACCAAAATCATTTAGCCCCTATCATTGAAGAGGTTATTTAAGGTGTAAAAAACCACAAATAATTCAGAATTGCAATTTTTTTTAACTAATGTAGTGATATTTTCTACCAAACAAACAAAATTCAGGAATTTGACTTCAAAAAAAATTGAAATAACTCATCCGCTGCCTCGAAAGGACTCAGCTGATTATCCCGCACAATTTCCTTTATTTCATTATATTTTTGGTAGATTAGTGGATTGTCAAAAAAGGTGTTCTTTAACTGGAAATTTATATATTCGTCCAACCAATAGATGGCTTGTTGCTTTCTTCTTTCCCCAAATACGTTATTTGACCTAACGAGATCGAAGAATTGATTGCTTAACTGCATAACACGCTTTACGTTCTTTTGTTTAAGGGCGGATATGGTTTCTACCGGAGTTTTCCATTCTTTGGCAGTGGCGGGTAATATATGGAGAGCATTTTGCACCATTCTTTTGGATTTTTGAGCCAGTAATTCCCGTTCGTCATCAGCCTTATTAATGACAATTAAGTCGGCCATTTCCATCACGCCCCGTTTGATTCCCTGCAACTCATCTCCTGCCCCCGGCAATAACATCAACAAAAAGAAATCGACCATGGAATGAACAGTTACTTCTGATTGCCCCACCCCTACTGTTTCGATTAAAATGCGGTCAAAACCCGCAGCTTCACAAAGAATAACAGACTCCCTTGTTGTCCGGGCTACGCCCCCAAGTGAAGTCCCGGCAGGTGAAGGGCGAATAAAGGAATGTTCGTGAATAGCCAAACGATCCATCCGGGTTTTATCACCTAAAATACTCCCATGATTAAGACTACTGGAGGGGTCAATCGCCAAGACAGCTACTTTATGCCCGGAATCAATTAAAGCCAGACCGAGACTTTCAATAAAGGTACTTTTGCCTACACCCGGGCTTCCTGTAATACCGATTCGGAAGGAAGAGCCGCTCAAAGGCAGGCATAAATGTATCAATTGTCGGGCTAGTTCTTTATCTTTTTTTGACTGACTTTCAACTAAAGTAATGGCTCTACTTAAATCCTGCCAGCTTCCCGCCTTAATTCCTGCAAATAAAGAATGGACATCAATACGCTCTCTTTTTTTGGATGGCACCAAAAAGTCAGGATTAATAGACGGTATATTTTCTTTATCTTTTTTCATTCAATGATTAAAAAATGTTAAAAAGGGTCAAAAAGCTATGTAGTAATTTTAACAATTCATTTTTCAGCCCATTTTTACGGTCTTAAAATCCATAACAATAGTTAACAAATCATTAAACAAAGCAATAGCAATTGTTTCTAGTTCCAGTTCCCCTATATTTGGCAAATAACCCAGTTAAACAACAACAACATTGTCGAAGATTGGGAGGTACTATTCACTGAATAGTAATTGCTTGGTTCGCTTTTTCTCCTTTTCTTCGGCTTTTTTTATCTGCCTTTAAAAATAGGGTGTCTTTTTTCAACAAAGGCGGCAACTCCTTCCTTAAAATCTTCTGTAAGACTAGCTTCCGATTGTAAATTATCCTCAATGGCCAATTGCCTTTCAAGCGTATTATCAAAAGAATAATTTAAGGCGCGTTTTGTGAGCCCAATGGCTTTGGTGGGCATTTTTGCCAATCTTTTGGCAAAGTTATCGACCTCTTCATAAAAAGCCCCGTCCTCAACTGCTTTGTAAATCAGTCCTATTTTTTCAGCCTCCGTTGCCGGCAATTTATCACCTGTTATCATTAGTGCCATCGCTCTTTGTGGGCCAATCAGTCGTGGCAAAAAATAAGTTCCCCCTGAATCCGGGATAAGACCGATTTTGCTAAAAGCCTGAATAAAGGAAGCCGATTCTTTAGCGATTGTCACATCACAAACCAAGGCAATATTGGCACCTGCTCCGGCTGCAACACCGTTCACCGCGGCAATAATTGGCTTTTCGATTTCCCTTATTAATTCAACCAATGGATTTAACCTTTCGGTTAGGATGGAGGATAAAGAGGGGGCATTTTCGCTAATAATTTCCTGTAAATCCTGTCCCGCGCAAAAAGCTTTCCCCGCACCTGTTAACACAATGGCTCTGACTGATTCATCCTCTTTACAATCTAAAAGTGCCGCTTTGACTTCAGTCGCCAATACCCCATTAAAGCTGTTGTAAACTTCAGGGCGATTCATAGTAATCGTAGCAACACCATCGCTTTTTTCCAGTAAAACAGTAGTCATGATTTAATTATTTTTTGTCAAATCCAAATTTCTGACCATCAGTAAAAAACTTCTGGCAAATTTCGGTAGGTTTTGAAATTCGATAGCAGAAACGGATGGATTAAAGTTAGGGTATATCCCCTCGTATTTTTTTGTGATTACTTTAAGTTCTTCTCTAATTTCTCTTTTAGAAATAACCAACTTATCGTCAACGGACTGTACAATTGGTGGTTTAAACCCCAGTTTATCAAAAAAAGTATATTCGGTCACCCGATAAAAGAGCGTAAATAAATCTCGAATGGGTAATGGCACAGCACCATTAAAAAGACAATGACCAACAATAAATTGAGGAATAGAAAGCGCCACTTTTTCATAGCCCTCCTCCTCGTACCAATCCATCTGAGATAAATTCATATCAATCGTTCCAACCAATTGAGCAAATGAAGTGGAAGGTGTAATCCCAAAAGTTGCTTTCACTTCATACATTTCTTTGAAGAAATCATCCTTAGACCTAGCTTTTAAAGTTTTTAATTCCTTCAATAAATCATGATTCTTTTCTATGACCCCCTCGGAGTTATTGGCGTAATAAAACCGATGTGCTCTTTCTAAAATTTCCATCATCAGTCCTTCCGGTCGTATCAAAAAATCCAATTTATAAACAAGTGCCAGTAAAAGAAAGCCAATTCCTGCCGGATATCTATTTACCTCAAGGTCTCCGTGCTCTACTTCATTGATTACGAGGTTCAAACTATCCCTGATATATTGGTATTTAATCTCTTTTTCCAACTCACTTAGAGGTGAAATAGCTCCTCCTGAATCAGGTCTTAATCCTTTAAATTCAGCGAGCAATAAATCATCCAATTTATCTCCCGTTGTTGCTAATTCCTTTAATCCGTAGTATAATTTATAAGGAGAAGCATCAACAGAATATGAATCGAACAAAAGAAAGATGGCATTTTCATTATCTATTCCAAATCGGCAAAATTTGAGCTCGAAATTTTTTTCAAGTAATTTTCGCATCATGCCAATATTGAGGCTGATAGATTCTACCACCTTTGCCCTGGCTGTCAACTTACTCCTACTTGCAATACCGGTCACAACCTCTGACCCCTGAAAAATTTTAAAGGTAATTTCGCCATTCTCTTCTCTGAATTCAACATTTCCCTGTTGTTCATCATTCAAATAAGTAAAAAACTTCCTATACGATTCCAGGTATTTTTCATCTTCAAATAAGGAGAGTGCCTCATCCCAGGCATCGTATTCTTTTTCGGACTTATAAGAATCACTGTAACGCCCAAAAGAAATTTTTGGCTGATTTCGCACCGGCTCTTTTCGTCCAAATAAACTGTCGATAATACTCATCTGAATCAATATGTTTTTAGATGGAACGAAGGTAAACAAAAATGTACATAATTAAGAAATAATGCCCCTTTTTTACAAGACAATCAAAGACAAATACCTTGCATCAGGGTCAATTGAGCTCTAAGTAACTCAATATAATCACTGGTAGTGGGTGGTTCATCTCCTGCTTCAAAAACAACCCTATATACCTCACCATCGTAAGTTATTTGAATCCATTCTGCCCCTCCATCAGCACAATCCGGGCATCCAATTCGATCCGGTAATCGTTTAAAGCTGTAAAAATCGATTTTTTTAATTAATGAGGCCCAACCTTTATAATCTTCCATACAAATAGTATCATGACCGATATAATCAGGCTCGTAATTAAAATATAGGTGAGTTGAAGTACAAGAGTTAGCATCCAAAAGGATACTATTATCACAATAACCAGCACACTCTCCATAGCTTTCGCCATACGCCACACGCTCCAATTGGCTAAGATCAGTAGTCCGATGACAATTGGAAAATACAATCAAAGATGCTAAAACTAACAATAGATATTTCATAACTTTGCTTTCCAACAACAGACCTAATTAAAAATAAAAAAGTTGGGCAATTATTCACAAATTTCACCTATCCATAAATCATCGACTATCTTTTTTTCGGAAAAATGAAAAACAGCACCAATGGGACAACCGTTTTCACCCGTAGAATCGACCAAATAACGATAATCGAAGCCCATATCAATGGGTTCCCCCAGAATATTTTTCAAATAGGCCTGGTCGGCATTTTGCGCAATTAAATTGACAACCTGATTCAAACTTTTATAATCATGGTACTTTTGGAAGTGCTTTCCATATTGCACGAGCCGACCGGGATTGGTACAGCTTATGATTGCCAATAGAGGCAGTACAGAAACAAGGGCTAATTTTTTCATGGAAGTCAGATCTTTTACTTAATAATAAATGTAATCCAGAAAATTGAAGTAAGGAAACACAACTATTAGTTTACTACAATTTTCTTAAAAATTTGTTTCCCATTTAGTGTTAAACGGCAAAAATAAATCCCTTTAGGTATATCGCCTGCCTTCCATACTGTGGAATAATGACCGGGTGCTTTCTCCTCATTTAACAATTGAACAATCATTTTCCCCTGTGCATTAAGAATATCTATTCCCACACTTCCAGCTTCTGTCAATTCATACTCAATCAAAGATGAAGTGTGAAACGGATTAGGGCGGATAGCTAAAGTAGATTGATCCAACATTTTGGGCTCATCCAAAAAACCGGTAACAAAATTATACTGCTGCTGTGCTGCAGCCCCATTACCCAATAAAGCCCCTTCATCCTCTCCTCCTACAATAGCAAATGCAACGACCACACTATCTCCTACGGCTATTTCAAAAGGACCGGATGCAGCCAGACAACTCCAGTCATCAGAGAAATCAGATTGCAAAAAACCTATATTACCCGACAAGAAATTATTTTTATCCGAATCAGTAAAGCCATTGTACACATATTCCGGATTATTGATCGCCGTCAAATTTGAAACGGGACTATTACCCAGTAATTCAATACCGGCATAGGGTGCTCCATACATATAAACCATCCGCAAATCCTCATCACTTCCTACATTATTCGCATCATAAGCCTCTATATCAAAATCCATATAAACGCCTGCATAAATATTACTCAAGGATTGATTGCCACCATTTTTCAGGGTGTATTCAATAATGACATAATCATCATCTTCTTCATTTGTCCACGAATAACTACGTTGGGTTACAGAGAGCGACTTAGGCGTTTCATCACCGGAGTCATCGAACATCGCCCATACGTCATAATCTGACAAGTGGGTGTCATTGATGCGGATATTTCCCGGTGGATTACCGGAAACCAGCCAATCATACTGGTCGCTTGTCCCCTGACTATCCACCAAATAATCATTACCATCACCAACCATAAAACTACCAAAATAAAGTGTATTGAGCTCACTTGAAGGATATACAAAACCCTGACCATTTCCACCTACTTCATCATAACCAATACTACCTAAAGCACTGACTGTTAAAATACAATTCCCCGTATCGTGATCGGCAAGAACAGAAGACGGATTCAAGCCAATTTTCTTCAAAATCCAATTGTTTTCATCTAAAACAACCCCCAAAGGTTCCTCATTCAGTATCAACTGGAAATTTTGAGCAATGAGGCTATCCTCTACGACAAAAACTTGCTTTCCTGAAGCAGTAGTCACCGTTATATCAACCGGCATATTAAATAATTGTCCGCTTTGATTTTGATTAATGGTAAAATCAAGTAAATATTCACCTCCGGCAGTAGTCGTATTCCAATTCAACTCATATATAGGATATCCCTCTCCATAAATCCATTGGTCAAAAAAATCGTCTAACTGCCTACCCGATGCCTGCTCACACAAATTTTTAAAATCTTCGGTCGTAGCGACACCATAAGCATGAACACTTTCAGCCCATTGGGGCAATATGCCAAAAAACACCTCATCTCCTACTACATGCCGTAACATGTGCAATATCCAACTGGCCTTGGCATAACTCAACGACCCGCTAAAGATGTTTTGCGTCTCGGGGTCTTCCACATAAATAGTTCCCCCTCCATAATATTCATTATCTGCCATATCCGAAAAATAAGCATCTACACCATAGGCATATTCATCCCAAAGTGCTTCGGAATAAGTGGCAAAACCTTCGTTCAACCATATATGATGAAAACTCTTATTGGTCACTTTATCACCCCACCATTGATGGGCCAATTCGTGAGCAATTAAGCCCTCCGAAGAACCGGAAAGACTGGTTAAGGTCTGATGCTCCATCCCGCCACCACCTAAATATTCTGCATGCCCATATTTTTCATTGACAAATGGATAGGGTCCAAATAATTGGGAAAAAGCGGTTAACATAGGTACTGTAAACTGATAATCCTGCTGCAATTGTGCTAAATTATCTGGAAAAACATAATAATCAACCGGCATGGGATCTTCGCCACCATAATCAAAGGAGTGCGAAAATGTAGCAAAAGGATAAGCGGCAATAGATACCAGATAAGTCGTAATGGGGTATTTTTCTTTCCACCAGTAAGTAGTTTTAGCGCCTTCTTCTATTGTTTGAAATAAAGTGCCATTAGAAGCGACAATCATTTCAGACGGTACGGTAAACTTCATATCCACCGAATCGGCTTTATCCGCCGGATAATCTTTACATGGCCACCATTCTCTAGCACCATAAGCCTCACTCAGGCTCCAGATCATCGGTTTTCCGGCATGGGAATCAAAGGCAAAAGCATCCGTTTCATGGGGAGTACCGGCATACGAAACTCGGAGCACAAAAGATTGCCCTGGATTCAATGTCTGGGGCAAATCAACCACCAATAAATAAGAAAGCTGCGTAAAAGACAGGGTTTCGCCCGCCATCTCCACCTGACTCACAACAAAGGCATCACTCAAATCCAATTCTACCTGTGCAATAGACTGATCCACCACCCTTGCACTAATATCAACATAACCCTCAATTCTATCATTTTCTGTATCAAAATCAAGGTTTAGACCGTAATGAGTCACATCGTAGTACAACTGATTCTCTGTCAAACTTTTTGCCTCATCCGCCAAGCGGTGAAAAGCATTGTTTTTTTGGGTAGCACAAGCATGTATATATTCCTTTTGCCCAGATAAAAAAGAAC
>CAZNCI010000179.1:0-7987 GCA_964571475.1 uncultured Saprospiraceae bacterium
GGCAAGCCGATTGCCGAGAAAGCGCTAGAATTTGGGGTAGCGCCTATTTTTCAAAACAATGCGATTTTGGTTTGGATTTTATTAGGAGGAATTACCACCAATTATGTATGGACAATTTATTTGAGTTATAAAAACAAGACCTTTTCAGACTTTACGGCGGACACTAAAATTGAAGCCGGAAAAGAGATCACCATTCCTAGAAAAAAGAATTATTTGTTTGCAGCACTTGGAGGAATTACCTGGTATTTGCAATTTTTCTTCTACGGTATGGGAGCTACCTATTTGAGTGAAAAATATGGTTTTGCCAGTTGGAGTTTGCACATGGGCTTTATCATTTTGTTTAGCACAATGTGGGGAATTTATTTCAAGGAATGGAAGGGAATATCATCAAAGACAAGCGTGGTGTTATGGTCTGGGCTGTCCATTATTTTAATCGCAATTGTGATGATTGGGATGGGGAGTTATTTGGAGGGATAGATCTTTCATTCATTTTAATGCTAAAAAAAAAATTAAAAGCATCAAATCTTCTAATCTTTATGTATTTTTGCGTGTTAGGAATAGATAATGATAAATAATGGAAGATATCAATAAGAAGATTGAGCATTTTATAGATAAAAACACCAATCCGATGTCCAGAGTTAAGGGGCAAGAATTATACGAGGAAGGGGCATTTGAGCTCTTGGTGCTAGAAACGAAGGATCAAATTGCAGAATTTTTAGCTTATGGAACCAGGGAATATATCGTCAGTATACATTATTATCAAACCCCGATTAAAACCAGCTGTAGCTGTCCTTACAATTGGGGAGGGCTGTGTAAACATACAGTAGGGGCACTTTTACAATTACAAGATGAATTGAAGAGCCGTCCTGCCCCGAGACAATTAAAAGTGGAGAAGACAGCAACAGCGTTAAGTACACCACCATCTCCTAAAAAACGAAAACCATCTCCACCTGCATTGGTTTCATTGGGTGAAGTCAGAATGATAGATCATAATTTCGGCTCCCACTTATTTCTCAAGAATCATACCCCTATTTACGGAGACGTACTAGAAATCAATATGTCTGAGAATCAAATAAGATATTTGATCGAGACTTCCACCCGATACTGGGATTATTACAGCCGAAAAGAAAACAGCCTATCTTTTAACATAGAAAATGGGGAAATTTTCTTATCCTGTAATTGCCCTAAAAAAAACCAAAGACCATGTAATCACATGCGTTTTGTTGTTGAACATATTATCAATTCATCCCCTTCCAACCTATTTTTCACACTTACCCCGGAATATAAGGAGCAGTTATTTCAAAAGGGTGTAGAAGACACAGGAATTCCCAGAGAAAAAATTCATCTATATTATCAGTATGACAATAAAGAAGGAAAGCTGGTTCCAACGAAAAAAGCAAAAGGGCTTATCTTTATCAACGAAGAGCGTACTTTAGAGCTAAAAAAAGAAATACAGGATAGTTTTTTGAAAAAACAATTTATCTCCCTCAATATTTTGGAAAAGGTAACCGAGAGACAGGAGCAAATTGGTTATGTTTTATGGTTTCCTCCGAAAGATCATGTTCCTATGGTAATTGCCATAACAGGAAAGCCAACCCCAGATAGAACGGAGATGAAGTATATCAAAAATTTTTCCAACGCCAAAGATGTATTACAAAAAGAAAAAGAAGATAGCTATTTATTAGGACTTATCGACCGATATATGGATAGCTTTGACTATTTCGACTATCGGCAGCAAAAGCAGGTAGGAGATCATAAAATAGATGCCTTTAATAAATTTCAAGATATCCTATCACTATTAGCAGATCGAGAATTTGTATTTTTTCAGCTGGAAAATGGTTATTCAAGCAGTAAAAATGTTAAAAAGTCATCGCTAAGCAGGCTAAAAATCGAGAAAGAGCCCATTGAGTTATTTTTTCAAATACATGAAGATGAATTCTTTTTTGTATTAACTCCAATGTTAAGATTAGGAAATAATACTATTCCAATAGAGACCTTTGGCAAGAATAAATTAGGTAATGATTATAATATTTTTGGCGTATTTCACAAGAATAGTTTCTGGGCATTTGCCAATTTAAACGAAGCACTGGCTTCATTAAACTTCTTCCTCTATACTTCGAAAGTACTGAGAAGTAGCAAGAATCAGTTTGATTTATTTTATGATAATATTATCCTTCCTCTATCGAAAGACTACAGGATAGAATTTCTTAATATTAAAGACCAAAAAATTGTGCATAAAAAGCTTGTTCCTCAAATGAGAGAAGTCTTTCTATCAGAGTTATCCAACTTTATTCTTTTTACACCACAGGTATTATATCAGGAGGACATCAGGACCAATATTCTAAACGAACACTCACCCCTTTCTAAGAATGGGAACGAAATTCATGTTTATGAAAGAGATGAAAAGTATGAAGCCGAATTTCGTTCCTTAATGGGAGACCTTCATCCTGAATTCGCGAAGCAGCATTACGATGAATTTTATTATTTACCCATTGCCAGTATTATGAATGACAATTGGTTTTTTAATACTTTCGAGAAATTAGCAGAAGCCAAGGTGGAAGTATATGGAATCAATGATCTCAAGTCGATAAAGTACTCTCCATACAAAGCCAAGATAAGTACGGGCATAAAATCAGGTATTGACTGGTTTGATGTAGATATTCAACTCTCTTTTGGAGAAGAGCAAATAAAATTAGCTGCGCTTAAAAAAGCAATTATGCGCAATGAGCGATTCATCAAATTAAGCGATGGAAAACTAGGTGTTTTACCAGAAGAATGGTTTAATAAACTCCAAAAAATATTTAGAGCAGGAGAGGTCAAAAAAGGAGAAGTAAAAATTTCAAAGCTCCGGTTTAATATCGTCGATGAACTCTTTGAAGATATTGATGATGCGGAGATTGTCAAAGAATTAGCTGCTAAAAAACGTAAGCTCAAAAAATTCACACAAATAAAAAATGTAAAAATTCCAGAAAACATTCAGGCAGAACTCCGTGATTATCAGGTAGCGGGATATAATTGGATGAATTTTCTACATGAGTTTAAATGGGGAGGGCTTTTGGCCGACGATATGGGGTTGGGAAAAACCTTACAGGCGCTTACATTTATTCAAAGCCAGGCAAAAAAAAGCAAGAAACCCAATTTAGCCATTGTTCCAACATCATTGCTATTTAACTGGGAAAATGAAATCAAAAAATTTGTTCCGGAATTAAAATATGTTGTTTATCATGGTGGCGACCGGAAAGAACTTAGGGAGGACATCAAAAAATATCAATTAATCATCACCTCTTATGGGGTGATTACCAATGATATTGAAGATTTGAAAAAGATTTCATTTAATTATATCTTTTTGGATGAATCCCAAGCCATTAAAAATATGGCTTCCAAACGCTACAAAGCCTGTCGATTATTGAAGGCAGTGAATCGAATCGCCATGACAGGCACTCCAATAGAGAATAATACTTTTGACTTATACTCGCAGATGAATTTTTTGAATCCGGGTTTTTTAGGTATGGCGACTTCATTTAAAACAGAGTATTCCAAGCCCATTGATGGTAAGGGAGATCAAAAAATAGCAAAGGAATTACAGAAGATGATTGCTCCTTTTTTATTGCGCCGGACCAAAGACCAGGTTGCCAAGGAGCTGCCACCTAAAATTGAAGATTATATTTATTGTGAAATGGAGGAAGAGCAAATGAAAGTATATAAGGCTTTTCGGAATAAATACAGAGATTATTTGCTCAATAAGATAGAAGAGGATGGACTGAACAAAAGTAAACTTCACGTTTTGGAAGGTTTGCTTAAATTGAGACAAATATGTGATTCTCCAGCCTTATTATCAGACAAGGAGGACTATGGAGACCAAAGTGTGAAGATCAATACTCTATTGCAGCACATTAGAGAAAAGACGGGGAATCACAAAATTTTAATCTTTTCTCAATTTGTAAAAATGTTGCATCTCATCCGAAAAGAACTTGAAAAGGAAGGGGTTATTTTCGAGTACTTAGACGGTCAATGTTCTCCATCCAAACGGAATGCCAGTGTAGAGAATTTTCAAAATAATGAAGATTGCCGAGTATTTTTAATAAGCTTAAAAGCAGGAGGAACCGGGCTTAATTTGACGGCAGCCGATTATGTTTACATTGTTGACCCATGGTGGAATCCCGCGGTGGAAAATCAGGCAATCGACAGAACCCACCGCATTGGACAAGATAAACACATCATTGCCTATAGGATGATTTGTAAAGGAACGGTTGAAGAAAAAATCATGCAATACCAACAGCGCAAACTAAAAGTGGCAGCAGATATTGTACAGGCAGAGGAGAGTTTTATGAAGTCACTTTCATCTGATGATATTACCGACTTATTTGGATAAAATCAGATTACGCACCGTGAAGGATTTGGATTAAGGGGTAATAACACACCTTTTGTAAAACATCTCTCCTCCAATTTTAATTTCAAGGTAATAAATACCGGCTTTCAAAGCTGAGGTCATTACCCTATTATCCTCTGGAAATTGAGTAAGGATGGATTTTCCAAATTGATTAAAGAAGGTGACCTGTTTGATGGGCATTGCCCCAGCGTATCCAATAAAAATAAAGTCTTTTGCGGGGTTGGGATATAAGCTCAATTGATTAAGGTCACGTTCAAAAAAGACACTTTGTATGGTAGAATAATCCTCCTCACCACTTTTGAAATAAAATTTTAGCCGGTAATAATTTTCGCCTAAAAAGGGGCTATCATCCTTATATTGGAGTATGGTTTGCTCAGTGATATGTTTAATATCTTTAAGGGTAAGCCAATTTTCAGAATCGGAGCTTCTTTGTATGCTGATTTTATCTAATTTATCAACGAAGGGATAAGTCCAATCCAATAGAATGTGATTTTTTATTTTTCTAGCACTAAATTGCTCCAAACTAATCGCCAATGGAGCAGCGGTAATCAAGTCCGTATATCGAAACCAAATATAACCATCAACGGTCATTTTGCTTTTCCAGCTTCCAGGGTCATCGACATAACCATTTAGTCCATTTTGCCACGTATCATAAGCCTGACTTTCCGGGTGAGAAGCCAGCCAGGGTCCCATATAGGAAGGACGGCAATTAAATATAGGCATAATATGAATATGAGCAACGGAATCCGTCAAAGGAGGAAGCCTATATTTTTTATAGTTATAAATAGAATTACCACTCCCATAAACATCAGAGGATCGGTAATAATGCACGAGTACTCTATCTGCACATTTTGCCAATTTAGCGCATTGGAGTTCCGTTGGATTGCCGATATAAATTTCAGAATTCAGCCAGGTATATTCATCACACAAAGAATCTAATCGGCATAATTCAGTTTCCAAAAAATCAAAGGCAGTAGCGGTATCACATGGCATCGGCTCCAGATAGGTGGTACAGTAATATCCGCCAGGGCCGGTAGTTCCCGTATTCCAAAACTCAAACTCAATATTGTAAATATCAAATTGAGCGGCAGGCGTCCCTAAATGATCGAGGTTATAGTCGTGAATGGTGCCAAAAGAGTTGAATGTTTCACCAACAGCTCCGGTATAAAGTATGCCATAGTCATTTTTGGCTCTAGCCAAAAAATCGCTTAAAGGAGCGGACGCAACAGGGTCGGTAATATCAAATAAATTATTGTGAATATAATAAAGGTTATAAAACAATAAGTAATTATATCCATTTGCGGACGCATAATTGAGCAGCTCATCCTCCAGTGCCGGATGGCCAATGATATACTTAAAATCGTTGACATACATGCCCTTAATTTGAGCCAGAATCGTGGTTTTTGCCCCAAAAAATACTAAAAACAGGAAAATAATTCCTCGCTTGTGAAGTGGATTCATTATAAAGATATTTTATGCAAACACCTGCAAGATACACTTTTTTGACTCCTTTCCCAAATGAAAGTTGTCAATCTAACCTGACATTAACGAGTCCACCATTTTCCATTTTCCATAAATCACTATCCGAGTGCCATAATTTTGAAGCATCCCCTTTGATGTCAAAAGTAGCATGATGCCAACGCACATCTTTTGTCAGAAGAATATATTTATCCTTAGGTATCCAAACAGTGACAAAAACCTTTTGGTCGTGCCATTTTTGACCATTTCGTAGATAAATATAATTGGGAATAACGATATGGTTTCCTTCCAAACGTAAATCAAAATTAATTTGCTCTGCATATTCTGCAGCCGTTTCAGGAGTAGCTCCTCTCGCTTTGAATGATGTTCCCCATTGAAAATTTTCATCGTCTGACTCCCGAATTAACAACCTAATTCGATCCATTGCGAGTGTCGTTTTATTAATTTTCACAGCATTGTCCAAATGAACAATGTATTCGTCAGGATCCTTTTCAAAGTCAATCATTATGGTGTCAAATGGAAAGCCCGGAATGGGAGTGCGAGTGGTGATTTTTGCTTCAGACTGATGCTCTTTAACAACTTTATTAGCGATTAATCCCAGACTACCCAAACTTAAAAGCCACAGTACACTCATCGCTATTTTCCAACCTGCTTTCACGCTAGTACGGTAAACTATCTTGAGGATAAATAGAATAAAATAAAGGATAGGGACACCAATTAAAACAAAAAGATTAATCATAGCCAACATTGCTTCCACCTTCTCTAAAGGTAAAAATTGATAGACATAATTGGTCGAAAACAAAAGGCTAATGACAATGGCAATCCAAGCAATTCCCAAGGCAAGAATAAGGGTAAAAGCCAGTATTTTGACCAATACAGGGATTATATAAACCAATACACCGGTCAGTCTTTTGATGATACTCCCTAGTGAATAAAGCCCTTGCGAAAGGATTTGTCCCGGGCTTTCTTTTTCAGGATTTTTTTTTTTGATTTGAACTCCTCTCCGTAATCTGATATTTTATCAGAAAGGTTTTCAATTTCATCCTGAATGATTCGACCAATATTAGAGATATTAATCGGCTCTCCTTTCATGGCAAGTCTATCACCGGCGGTAGTTGCCTGAGGCAATACTGCCCACAAAATACCATAAACCAAAATCCCAAACCCAGCGGAGGAGATCGCCAAAACAATGAATACTAACCTTATCCATAATGGATCCGAAATGCCAACATAGGCTGCAATCCCGGAACAAACACCGGCAATAACCTCTTCATCCGGATCACGGAATAATCTTTTGCCCGGACGGAAAGAATATTTATTCTTAGTAGTAAGCGGCTCATCATTGCCCAACATTTCCTCTTCGACGCCAAAATCTTCAGGCTTCCCCATAATGGCAACACTATGGTTCACATCCTTCATTGTGACAATCTTACGACTGCCCATACTTTCCTGAAATAACTCTGCAAGTCTGGATTCAATATCGGAAGTGATTTCTTCATATCCTTCACTTTTTTTGAAGTGACGGTGTATCGCCTTTAGATATTTATCCAAATAGCTATATGCATCTTCATCAATGGTAAATGGATAACCGCCTAGATTAATCGTGAAAACCTTGTTCATTATTTAATATAATTTTTAGTTGATTTATTGACTGCTGTTACGAGATTGTCCCATGTTCCTTGTAGTTGAGACAAAAAAACCAGTCCCTCTTCAGTGATTTGATAATACTTTCGGGGAGGTCCGGAAGTGGATTCCTTCCAGTTGTATTTTAATAATTTACTCTCCTTTAGTCTTGATAGCAAGGGATATAAAGTCCCTTCCACCACAATCAAATCGGCATCCTTTAGTTTTTGGATGATGTCTGAAGTATAAGCCTCCTCTTCAGCAATGATAGAAAGCGTGCATAATTCCAGCACTCCTCTTCGCATCTGCGTTTTTGTTTTTTCTAATGCTTTTGACTTCATAGTGCAAATATAGGTCAAAAGGTAGTACTATGCAATACCTAGTAGCTTGTATAACCTTATTTTTCGGCAAAAGAACTGTTTTTTTCGACGAATTTCATATTTAGGGCTTGCGTAAAAACAAATATTCCATTCAGGGGTGTTCTTTTGCACGCTA
>CAZNCI010000180.1:0-7979 GCA_964571475.1 uncultured Saprospiraceae bacterium
GCCCCAGGACAACGCGTTTATTATAAAAATTGAGTTGTTGAGTTGTTGAGTTGTTGAGCTGTTGAGTTGTTAGGGAGTGGAAGAAATGCCGGGCAAGGGAAATAAGGCGTCAAAGGGAAACGCAAAGGTCGCAAAGGGGAAGAAGGAGTCAAAGGCTTCAAGGTACCAAGGCGCGCAGGGCTTCCTTTAGGACTGAGGCGCGGGAGGGCAAAGGAGCTGTTGAGTTGTTGAGTTGTTGAGCTGTTGAGTTGTTGGAATGAGTTCTGCCAACTGAAGACTGCTGACTGCCAACTGAAGACTGCCAACTGAAGACTGAAAACTGAAGACTGAAGACTAAAGACTAAATCATCAAACTACATAAAAAAAATAAAAAAATGAATATCCTTTCTCTAATCGGAAATACGCCAATGGTCGAATTAAGCCACCTCCATTCCAACCCGAATGTAAAAATATACGCCAAACTAGAAGGTCAAAATCCGGGAGGTAGCGTCAAGGATCGTCCGGCTCTGAATATGATCAAAATGGCGATCAAAAGTGGAGTAATTACCAAACAAACGAAGGTGGTAGAGGCCACCAGCGGCAATACCGGCATTGGACTGGCAATGGTCGCTAATATTTATGGATTAAAAATGACCTTAGTCATGCCGGATAATGCGACAGCTGAACGTGTCAAAACAATGAAAGCTTATGGTGCAACCGTCGTATTAACTCCCGCTGAAAAAACAATCGAATACGCTAGAGAATACGCCCAAAAATTAGTCGATGAACAGGGTTATTTTATGTTTAATCAATTCGCCAATGATGATAATTGGAAGGCACATTATAAAAGCACCGGTCCTGAAATTTGGAAAGACACCAGTGGTCAAATCACCCATTTTGTTTCAGCAATGGGCACTACGGGGACTATTATGGGGGTATCCACCTACCTCAAGGAACAAGACCATCAAATCCAAATTGTAGGCGTTCAACCCTCGGAGGGTGCCAGGATACCAGGAATCAGGCGATGGAGTCCTGAATTTCTTCCCAAAATATTCGATGCCCAAAAAGTCGATCAAATTATTGATGTGTCTCAGGAAGAAGCGACACAAACTATGCAAAAGCTGGCCCAAAAGGAATCAATTTTTGCCGGCAAAAGCAGCGGAGGAGCAGTTGCTGCCGCTCTACGATTATCCCACCAAATCAAGGAAGGGCTGATTGTCTGTATCGTCCCTGACAGAGGAGACCGCTATTTGAGTGAGTGGTGATTTCTTGATATTACCCACATTTCATCATTGAGCCCACTCTAAAAACAAAAAGCTCCTTCAAACGCTAATTTTAAAGGTGAAATCGCCCACAAAATGTCAGTAATATTGCAAGACATCAATTTTCGTTCACTAAATCATAACTTCTTCTAGGGTAAGTTACATCTTGTTCGTCCTTTCGGTAAAGTTATCAACAAACCAGCAAGAACTTCTATCATGTTTGATTTATCTTCCTTGCAATATAATTCGGCGCACCCGGGACTGGAAACAGCCATCTTTACTGTTTTATTCTCTGTCGTACTTGGATTATTACTTGCTTTTACTTACGAAAAAACATCGAATGACCTCGGTAAGCCTAACCATTTCCTACAAGCGATGGTCCTCGTCACTATTGTCTCAAGCACCATCATTCAGGCGATTGGGGATAGTGTAGCAAGAGGGCTGGGGATGATTGGCGCATTATCCATCATCCGGTTCAGAACGACCATTCGGGACACAAGAAATATCGTATTTATGTTCAGTGCCATTTCGATTGGGATTGCCTGTGGAGTATTTGGTTTTCTAATCGCATTGGTTGGCACCCTTGGCTTTTCCATTACGGCATTTTTATTGCATTACTCATCATTTGGTGCTAGCCAAAACAAAGAAGGTACTTTGTCTGTTCTGCTGGATCAATCTGTTTGTGACAAAAAAGAATTAATGGAAATTATTCAAAATCATTGTAAAAAGAACAGCATTATCCGACAGGAAATTACGACAAGAAAAGGGTTAAACCTGGTCTCCTTCATCTTCAAGGTCATCTTAAAAAAAGAAGACAACCTAACCGCATTGCTGCTTGCCCTCCATGAGGCAGAAGGAATAATCGTTAAAAAAATAACGTTGGAACAAATTCAAAACAACAAAATATAGAAATATGAAAAAAGCAAACACCATATATGTAGTAGGTATTGGACTAGCTATTTTATTGTATTTCATGTATCATCAAATAAAGTCTGAATCTGTCTTTTTTTACGGGTTTGCCGAAAATAAAGAAACGGAAATCAATCATGACAAAGGAGTTTTAATCAAAAAAATCGCCGTCACTCCCGGACAGAAAGTCAATAAAGGAGACCTCCTGCTCATTGTTCAAGATGCGAAAATCCCCACTAAAATAAGCGAGTTACAACTAAAAAAAGCAGTAGTTGATATCAATAAACAGCAGGGTATTTCAAAAATAAAAAATAAAATCAATGAGCTTCAGTTGGCCAAAGAATATCAATTGCAAAGCATCCGGGAGAAAATATATTTGCTGGAAGAAAAAATGACGCTAAATGCTTCGCTCTACGAGGGATTAAAAAGTGTCAGCATTACGCCCGATACTATCAACTCCACTGAACGCGTAAGAATGAATACCCTCAAAGAAAGTCTCCTTTCCATTTCCAGAAAATACGATCAGGAAATCACCTTTCAACACGAACAATTAAGCGCCGTACACCAGCCCGCAAAAATTGAGCAAGACCTTATCAATACCGAAATGAGCCATTATCAGGATGAACAAAAAAAACTGTCGATTTACGCCCCGACCAATGGTATTATTGGAAGCATTTTATGCAAAGAGGGTGAAAACATTTCTGCCTTTGCTACCCTGCTGAATTTTTATCAAATGAACCCCACCCTCGTAAAGGGCTTTGTACACGAAAGCTTAGTACCAAAGGTTAAAGTCGGAGACCCTATGGAGGTAAGCTCCAGTCTGCACCCACAACACAAGATCAAAGGTAAGGTCACCGGCCTTGGTTCCAGAATCGTAGAAATCCCGGAAAGACTAAGAAAAATTCCCGATTTTAAAACTTATGGAAGAGAAGTAATTATTCAAATTCCTCCTCAAAATAATTTTTTACAAAAAGAAAAAGTCATGCTCAACACTTCCACCAATGGAAAAGCAATGTCTATTAGTGCCTTAGAGCTTGTTTGGAGTTTACTTCTTTGAAAACCAACATTTTAAGAACCTGTCTGGCGCCAGGCGGGCCTGGCGTCGAGAAAATATAGCCATTTACCCCGGTAAACACCTATATTTTCTCTTAGCCAAAACCTTAAACTGCTGATTTTCAATACGAAGGCACTCCAAACATGCTCTTAATATTTAGTGAATCATAAATCTCTTTATTTAAGTAATGTCAATGTTTGAAAAATTAATATACCTACTCCTTTTTATAACTTTTGGCTACAGCCAAATACAAAGTCAACATATCCTTACCTCAACCGATTTGTTACGCCAATTAACCGCTCTGGATCAATCATCCCTTCCATATACCCAAAATCTGGATTTTATTCGGACCAATAACCAACAACTGCCCCTAATAGATGACATCAGCTTCCGAACAGAAACGGACGAAAATGACATAAGACAACAGGAATACCTATTGCGTTTTAAATTCAATAGCAAAAAAGAAAGACACGCACAATCCCAAATTACCCAAACCTCCCAGGAAAAATACCAACTCAAACAGGAAGAATTCCTACTCAATAAAATCAAATCCCATTACCTAAACTTGATCTACTTCAGGTTTATCTCCGAAGAACTTCAATTACAAAGAGACAAACTACTGCTTCTAAAAGACAAAAAAACTATTTTTGAAAAACTATTAAAAAATGGGACCGAATTCAACCTCTCAAAATGGCTCACCAATGAAGATGAAATCATAAAAATCTCATCGCTCATACTTGCCTTTTCTAAGCAAAAACAAGGGATTCTTCAGGACTTTTTTCCCGAAGATCAGCCCCGAGACAGCATTCAATTTTCGGATTGGATCACCAATTCTACCATCCAAAAAGTAATGCTTAGCATACTCAATAAAACAATAAAAACAAATAAAGAAGCATTGGCCTCTAACACTTACAAAACAAGTAAAGCAGCCTATAATTTGGAAAATGCCCAATCAAAAAAATGGTTTGATTACACCCAAATCAAATACAAGGGCAATGAGAAAAATCCCCTGAGTGAAGAATTTTCCCTCGGCATCGCTATTCATATCCCCTCCCCTTCCAAAAATCGCATCAAAAAGAATAAGACAAGGCTAAAAATGATAGAAAACCAATATAAAACACGCCTGATTACCGAAAAGTCGAATAGGCGAACAAAGGAACTAAAAGAACAATTATTACGCTTATTTTCCCAATATGAATTATATCAAAAACACATCAAACAACTGGCCTTACAAGCATCCTATGACTCCTTTACCAATAATGGTCACACGATTCTTTCTCCTTTGGATATTATAGCATTAAAAAGTGCCATTATCAGACAAAAGCTGGAAAAATTAAAAATAGAAAAAGATCTATGCCTTATATTTGTGGAGCTCTTATACCATAGCAAAATGCTAAGCCAAACTCCATTAACCAACTATTTATCTAATAATTTAACCACTTTCTAAAATTTACATTTCATGAAAAAAGCAATTATCTTTATTTATTTATTCGTCTTTATCTCTAGCACTGCTTTTAGCCAGGTGGTTATTAATGAATTCTCTGCCTCCAATCTTCATAGTTTTTTTGACAATTACACCAAAACAGAAGACTGGATTGAGCTTTATAATACCGCTGACACCGAAATTAATCTCGGTGGATTCCACCTTTCTGATAAAGAATCAAAACCCGGAAAATGGGAGATTCCCGCTGGCACAGTTATCCCTGCACATGGATTCCTCGTCTTTTGGTGCTCGGGAAGAGATGAGGTTTCTGACGGCAATTACCACACTAACTTCAAATTGGCGCAGACCAAATCAAGTGAAATTGTCTTATTTTCCGATGCCAATGAAAATGTTATTGAACAATTCAATATGGATTTGACCCTGGTCGAACACTCCAGATGCCGGTCAGAAGACGGTGGTGATAATTGGGTGGTTTGTACAGATCCTACCTTAGGCACATCCAATAATGGCAGCACGCAATATACCGGTTATACACAAACTCCTTCGGCAGACAAAAACGCCGGTTTTTATACAGATTCTGTCACCGTAACCCTTACGAATAACGAGCCCAACTCCACGCTCCGATACACCACTAACGGAAATGAACCGGTTGAGACCTCTCCTATTTATACCGCACCCATCAAAATCACTCAAACAACCGTCATTAAAGCCAAGGCTTTTAGTGATGACGATGCTATCCTTCCGGGAAAAATGGACTTTAATACCTATTTCATCAATGAAGATTTTACCGTGCCGGTCTTTTCTGTTGCATCTAATGAGGTCATTAACCTAGCCAATGGTGACGGAGACCTGATTCCCATCGGATCCTTAGAGTATTTTAATATTGATAAAGAAAGAGAAGCGACCTCCTACGGCTCACTCAACCGGCATGGACAGGACTCGTGGATTTTGCCCCACAGGAGCATTGACTGGGTGTCAAGAGATGAAATGGGCTACTCCAAAGCCGTTAAATCCAAGTTATTCTCCTATTCTAACCGCAAGAATTATCAAAAATTCATGTTCCGAAACTCAGGAGATGACAACTACCCCGCTAATGGTGACAGCAACCATTACGGCAGTACTCATATTAGAGATGAATACGTACAGACACTGGCAATGGAAGGTGGATTAAAACTAGACCAAAGAGCCCAGGAAAGGGTGGTTTTATTTCTCAATGGACAATATTGGGGACTGTATGGCCTCCGAGAACGTCCTGTTGACCATGACTATACCAAAGAGTATTACGACCAAGGGAAATATGACCTCCAATACCTTACTACATGGGCAGCTACAGAAGCCCAATACGGAGGAAGTCAGGCATTTCAGGATTGGACAACGTTAAGAGATTTTATTCTAAATAACGATATGGCCAATCCGCTTAACTACGAGATGGTCAAAGACCAACTCAATGTCATCAGCCTAATGGATTATATGATCGTTAACCTCAATTGTGTCGCTTCCGACTGGCTCAATTATAATACCGGCTGGTGGCGTGGCATGAACCCCGATGGTGACCACAAAAAATGGGGCTACATCCTTTGGGACTTAGATGCTACCTTTGATTACTACATTAACTATAGCGGCGTCCCCAATATTAGTGCCGATGCCAAACCCTGTGACATTGATGAGATTGGCGACTATATGGACGTCTTCTTCGAAACAGATAGCAACGGCAACAGTCTCGATGTCGGTCAACACGAAAAGATTTTCAAAAAACTACAAGAAGAGAATAAAGAATTCAAACAACTTTATTACTCCCGCCAGGCTGACCTACAAAACACCGTTTACTCCTGCGAAAACATGATCTCCACACTCGAACGAATGCTCGCCGTCATCGAGCCGGAGATGCCGCGCCAAATTGAAAGATGGGGTGGATCCATGTCTGAATGGAATCAAAATGTCCAAAGGTTAAAAGACTTCATCAATGCCCGTTGTGAATTATTTGACGAAGGTATGGTCGATTGTTTTGAACTCGACGGCCCCTTTGATATCGTCCTAAAAGTAGAACCGGAAGGGCTAGGCACAATCAAAATAAACACCATTGACATCGAGGAATTCCCCTGGAGTGGCACTTATTACGGAGGCATGGAAAACCTCATCAAAGCAAAATCGACCAATGATGAATACTTCTTTAGCCACTGGGAAAGTAGCGCTGGAAGTGTTATTCTTCCCGACCTCATGGAAAGGAAAGCAAGCATCAAACTGACCGCCCCTGATACTCTAACGGCCGTCTTTACCAATATTGTGGCCGTCAACGATCCGGCTGCAAATATTCCGATTACGCTTTACCCCAACCCCGCTAAAGATCAAATTAACCTCAAGTACGAGCTAAAAGAAAGCATGGATATTGACATAGCGCTTTATGCCATCACCGGTCAACAAATCCCGATTCAGACACAGGGAAAAAGTAATCAATCCGCCGGTATCCATACGCAGATCATCTCCTTGGACAGATCCCTCATCCCCGCAGGCATTTATCTATTAAAGATGAAAGCAGATGGCTATGAAATAACGAGAAAGGTCACGATTTTATAAATTTGGGCGAGCCCACGCCACAGGCGTGGTCAGATTCACCTGGCTAGATGATAGGCTATCCGCTACGACCCATCCCGAATAAAAACGCCTTAAAAATGTCATTTAGGCTGTTTTTATTCGGGATGGACACCGCAACTATCCTTCTCGCAAAAACGCACTTTGCTAAGAGCATGAAATCTTTCGAATGGAAGTAATGGTGGTATTTTATATGCAAATAGGTGAAAAATTGTATCTTAGAGGAAAGAATACCAAAAACCTACTGTAAAAACGAATAGAAATGCCAAAATTTGAATGGGATTCAGAAAAGAATCGGAAAAACTTATCTAAACATAATGTAGATTTTAACGAAGCAAAAGAAATTTTTGATGACGAAGACAGCATAGAAGGACTTGGGAACTTTAGAGGAGAATTACGTATTATTAGGATAGGTAAAACTACCACGAAATTAATATTAATGGTTGTTTACACAATGAGAGAAATTGTAGTTCGGTTAATTTCTGCAAGACAGGCGAATAAATCAGAAATAAACACCTATATTGAAAATAAATTTAAGAAGCATGATGATGAAATCAATGAAAGTTGAACAGGCATTAGAAAAAATTAAAAGGGGCGAAAGCCTTAAAGGGGTCATTTTGGAAGATATTAACAATATTCAAGTTAGTGTGCGTGATGCCCTTTCATTTGCCAGATCCGGCATAATAATTCCTGAACAAAATATTTATTATGATGACGATGATATAGTATATGATAAAGATAT
>CAZNCI010000181.1:0-7891 GCA_964571475.1 uncultured Saprospiraceae bacterium
AACCTCCTCTGGTCGCTTAGGGATTCACACCGACACTTGGGGGTTGGAAAAAACATCCAATTCCAAATAATTTAGTATCTTGTAGCGATTTATGTATTGAACACACCTCACTCATCTAAATTATATTGCATGATTAAGAATGACTTTCTTCTCAATGTAATGCGTGATTTTTTATCGAATCATCCTTATTTTTCACAATTAAAGGATGTTTTGACAGGCATGCCTCAACAGGTCAATGAATTTATGACCAATCAAATTTCTAAGGAGCAAAACCCTTCTTCAAAGCGTTTTTTACTCAATCTGCAATGGTTGTCCCTAAATTATAGCCAGAATCTATATCCGGATATGTCAGGTAGTGAAGGCTTGGAGATGATGGCCAGATGGACGGGTAGTGATGCTTTAGCATCTAAGTTTGAGCAGGTCAATCGACTGGGGTTAGTAGATGTTGATATAGATGCAAGTCTATTGGGTGATTTGATGCCGATGCTTCAAACGCAGCGGTCATTATTAAAGGGGCGTGTTTTTAATGATGATGGGTATGGGGCTCAATTGCTTAAAATAAGTTTAGATAATTTAAGTGCGTTGGAATCTCAATTTCAACAAAATAATAGCCCCTCAGCATATTTGTATTTTCTGGATTTGGCGAAAGCCGAATTGTACTTTAGGGGAGGGGAGTATGAAGCAGCAGCTCGTATTTTTAAGCGGCTGGAAAATGTTGATGAGCGTTTAAATGTACTGATTTTTATTTTGAAAGCCGATTTTATTATTGCCCCTTTTAGCTCGCCATTGGTATGGAATCGTTCCATTCAGACCAATGCCGCTGCTGCAAATGATCTACCCTGGCAGGTCGAAGCGATGGAAATTTTTGGAGATTTGCCAGCGGGGATGGATGTTGCATTGAAATTTTATCAAAAGGCGGAGCGATATTATCAAAAGCAGGAGGATACCGTAGGGCAGGCACATTTGTTGCTGCGTTTTTCTTATTTATTTTTTGTACAGGAGGCTTACGAGCAGGGCTTGGAGGTAGTGGGAAAGGCGATGAAACTGGCTCTTGCCTCTAGGCATTTTTTTCTTTTTTACATTGCTCAGACGCAGCAAATTTTATATCAAATAGCATTAGGAGATCGCAGTGTAAAAAGAACAGTTATTGAAAAAATAGCCGTCTGGGGAAAAGGAGAAGGCAGCTTTAGTTTTGTTCAGGGACTGGGGATTTTCATTACTCGAATGGGACGATATTGGTTATTAAAAAAATCTGAAATTGATCAGGCGCTGACTTGTTTTGCAACGGCCCGGTATTTGTTTCAGGAATTAGGAGCAGGAAGCAATGAAGCACAAAGTTGTTTTGATATGGGGCAATTGTACGAAACGATTGGCGACACAAATAATGCGACGTATTATTATGAAAATGGGTTGACCCGCTTCGAGCAGATCATCAATGACCCAACGAGTAAAATTCGGAAAGATATTTACCGGCTTTATATGATGGCAGCTAATGCTCTGCTTAGTTCGTATATGAAAAAAATGGACGGAATCGCCATCCAACAGACCGTGGAAAGAATGCAGTCTATGTTATCCATGGGCGTTAATCATATATCCGCTCTGAATGAAAACCCGGGGATGGATTCTATGATTGACATGTTTATTGGTCAATCATTGGAGCAGGGGCGTATTTTTGCCCCCATGTATCAGGCAATCAAGGCCGACGATGAAGGGGCGTTGGGACAGGCGGAATCTTTATTTGATAAGGCGCTGCAACAAATCAATTTGGCTGCCCCCGCCAGTCAGCATTTTTATAAGGGAATTTTAGCAGGTCAAAGACGAAATTACGAGGAAGCTAAATGGCATTTTGTCAATTATCTGAATCAGGGGAGTGCTGGCATGATGGGCTCCTTTTTAGAGCTGTTTAAAACGGCAGGGTCGGGGCGTTATCAGCAGGAAGTAATCAAGCAGGATCAACGCACCATGGAAATGGCTTTTACTTTTATGGTACGGGTCAAAGCTTATGAAGATGCTTTGAAATATGCCCTGAAAGTAGAAGCAATCGCCGGTAAAAACTGGTGGCAGATACAGGAGAGACCCTGGGAGGCTCTTAGTGATTATGGGGAATTATATGAAGGCTTAGGCAGATACGATGATGCCTTGCAGTATTACGATTTAGCTGTCCATATTCTGGAGGATCGACGTTCCAGCCTCAGTCGGGATGAGATGAGAAGTGCTATCGGGAGTGGAAAAGGTATCCAATACCTTTATTTTTATGCAGCCAGAACAGCCATGAAAGCCGGTTATGATAAAAAAAGCCTTCAATATATTGAGTTGAATAAGGCTAGGGCTTTGGTTGAATTACTGGAAGCTCCATCTCCAGTTAAGGGGCATGATACTAATTCGTGGCAAAAATGGAAGGGACTTAATGCCAGGGTTAATTTGCTAAAGAGTCTCATAACGCAGGAAAGCAGGAAGCAGGATGGGGATGCCAGTCGAATTGCTTATCTAAAGGAAGAATTGGCTGTCCTTCAGCAGGAAGTTAATCAATTGAGTGCAGGCTTGGCAAACCAATTTGAATTTTTATTAGCAGGAAATACCAGGGAATCTTTTGATGTACTGGATATTTGTCAATCACTGCCTGAGCAGACTTTATTGATTGAGTATTTTATGCTTTCTGAATCCCTCCTAATTTGGGTGCTTGATCGAAATGGGTTGAAAGTAGCAGTGAATCATCAGGTTGAAGAAAAATCGGTCAACAGGAAGATTGCCGGTTTTTATGAAAGCTGCCAAAACAAAGATGCCGATTGGAAAAAGATGGCTCGGGAAATAGGTGATATTTTATTGCGACCAATAAAGGATTATTTAGATAAAAAAGACTACAAACACCTGCTTTTTGTACCACATGGTGCCATGCATAAATTACCTTTTCAAGCGCTGATTTGGGAGGAAAGTCCCCTGTTTTTACAGTTTACAATTAGTTATTTGCCGAGTGCTCATTTAGCACCATTATTACAGAAATCGGGAAAGAAATTTCAACCTAAATCTGCTTTGGTGGTCGGAAACCCCGCGAATATGTCCTATAAAGCTGATTTTTCAGCGGAAGAACCGATTGAACAGGAGGCATTGCCCCATTCTGAAATAGAGGCTGCTTACATTGCCGGTCAATTTCAGAAAAACATCTTATTATTGCAAGAGGCAGCAACAGAAAAGGCCGTCCTCGAACATATTGAACAGCATTCAATATTGGTTTTTTCTACACATGGCGTAATGTCTGAAGCGGCGCCCTTAAATTCAGCCATTTTATTAGCCAACGGTCAATCACTGGCATTGTATGAATTAATGGGACTGGATATCAATGCAGCGTTGGTAGTGCTCAGTGCCTGTGAAACAGCTCTGGGGGAAATAACGGGTGGTGACGACGTGATTGGATTAAGCAGAGGCTGGTTCTCTGCCGGGGCAAAATCTGTTTTGGTCAGCCTATGGAGCATTAATGATCGCAGTACTTCTTTATTTATGACCAAATTATTTGAAGCATATCAAACAGACGGTAAGTCGATATTGGTGGCTATTCAGGAGGCGCAACAATACCTTTATTCCCTAAGTTTTGAACGTGCTTATCAGGATTTTAATGACTTATGCGAGCATTTGGATAGGGATAATACACGTGAAAATAAGGAAAGAGGGCTGGTGAAACGATCACCATCAAAAAGAAAACAGACAGATGATTATAGCCATCCTTATTATTGGGCGGCATTTTTGTATTTGGGCATTTAAAGCACTCATCTCAAATCCTCCTCCTCTAAATCATCCAAAAAACCAAAAAATGCAAACTTGATTTGGTTGAAAGAAATATTGGATTGTTGGTCACTGACCAAGCCCATGGTTTTGTTTTTATTGGCAGAATAATACCTGGCTTGCAGTAATAATAAATTATTAAACGCATCCGTACTGCTATTGATTCGATGTTCTACCAGCGTAAATGCTTTTTTTAGGTTATTACTGGCAATCTGCTTGATTTTTACCCTCCAGTCCTCGATGGATAAATGGCTTAAATCTTCTTCTTTTTCGGGAATGGGGGCTTGTGCGATTGGTTCTGTTATATTTCTTGTCTGTCCGTTGTCTGTCTGTTGTTCTACTTCCGGAATATCATCAAATTCGGTAGCTAAAAAGAAAAAATCTCCTCCCTGATGACCGACACCGTGCATGGTCTCAAATTGTGCAGAGGCAAAGGAGTTCGCCGCCAGTCCTTCCTGCATTTCCTGCCACAATGCGGAAGCACTTAAATAGGGCTTTTGATTGTATGCTAAGGCATTCAATAGGGCGGCAGCAAAAGGACTGTGGTTATTGGGCAATCCATCAGGAACAGGTTCCAATTGGCCGGAAGTCATGATTCTCCTGGATGGTCTGGTGTAGTATTTTTGGAGCAGGGGGTTGTTTATTTTTCTCAATAGGGAGCCGGAGTAGCAGGCATCTACAATTCCGAAAATATGTCTGGCTTTACAGGCGGCTACAAAGTTTTTTATTTCCGTATTGATTAAATAACTTCCTCTTTTGTTGGCACGGGCTTCGATGGGAATCCAGTACCCCTGATTGGTCGTCTCGATCAGCTCTCCGTGTCCGGAAAAGTAAAAGACCAGATTATCATCGGCTGTCAGTTGGGCAATGATGTTATCAAAGGCGTCAAATATATTGTCTCTGGTTGCATCTTTATCATACAAAGAGGTGATGTTTTCTTCTTTGAAATCATACTTTCGTTTCAGAAGTTCTTCGAATGCTTTTGCATCTTTTACTGCATTATTTAAAGAGGGGATGCCATTGCTATAAGCATTAATGCCGATGACCAATAGGTGGTTAGTCGTTGGCATATCGGCAGCTTTTAATTTTTTCCTTTTCTTAATTCCTCTTTCTTTTAAGTCCATTTGTCTGATTTAAGTCCCAATTATACATAAATTTTTCGTAATTCTGCCATAGCAGCCTCTGAAATAAAATAATTTAAATGATGACAGCTAACGATGACTTCATTTGTAATGAAATTTGGCGGAACAGCCATTATTTGATCACAGCTTACCGCAATGTCATTGGGTGTGCTTCGATTGAGTTGGTCTCCGATTTTGAGCAATATTTTCTCCTTGAACCGGTTAAATGTACCGTCTTCTGAACTTTCGTAATCTGTAATATCTCCGGCTATGATATAGTATTGGGCAGCGGTGTTTTTGTTTTTATATAAATTTTCGATAAAAGGGTTGTCTTCCTTCATCTGGTCAAGCGTTACCGTGACATATTTGGTGGCGACCAGAGCTGTACTCAATCCTTCCAAATAGGCAATTGCCGGGGCAATAAACGGCTTTCCAAAATTGACCGCCACCGTCAGTAAGGTATTTAACATATCAATGTATTGTGGGATATTTCCAAATGCTGAACCCCCATTGGGTGTACCCAACATGATGAGGCGATTCACCAACGTATCACCTTCCCGGATATTCTCCATCATATACCGGCTGACCAGACCTCCCATGGAGTGGGCGATAATGTCCAGTTGTTTGTCATCATTAGCGTTTAGACCCAAAGCGGTTAGTCGTTTGTTCAATTCTTTGGCGATGCCTTCAATGGGTTCATTGAGGTTTTCGTAATCAAAGGTCAGCATCAGGTCGTAATGTCCTTCGTCCACGAGAAACATCAGGTTTTTGGCCATATCTTCGGTATCTCCAATGATGCCATGGATTACCACTACGATCTTTTTTGCCTGATCAACCATTGATTGAATGGCGGAACGATTCCGAACCAATTCTCCTTTGGAATTAATTTGGGCGATGCGAAGCCGGAAGGCTTTATTTCTCCATCCCGCCGCTTTCAACAGGCAAAACCAAAGCGCTTTTTGGGGGCTTCTGGTCGTGTGAATATCCTTTGCATCCGGTAGCTTATGGATACTTATTTTAGTGCTGCCGTCTTTTTCTTTTGTAGTAATACCAAAGGGAATGATAAACTCTCCATCAAAGGTGACAGGAATGATTTGTTCTTCTTTTTTTAATTTTTGATTAATGATGATTTCCAAGGGTTGTTCCGCTAAATATTTTTCCTGTTCGCCGTCAATTTCGCCCAGGCGGATGATGGTGTCAGTCCCCAGTCCCCTGGTTTTTGAACCAGAGAGGGAAAGTAATTGTAAATTGTTGTCTTTGAAAATATCCCCTAAAATAGCCTGAGGATGTACACTTCTCGCTCCCGATTTTAAAGGAGCAAAAGAGACGTCTGCATGGAAGTTGGGGTGTCCTTTAATCGTGATTTTTTCTTTTTCAAATTGAATGTCTTGCTTTCCGATTGTATTTTGTTTGCGGATGGTATGGACGGTAATTGTTTGGGTGCACCAGTCGGCTTCTGCCTTTTTTCGTTTTTTTATATTTCTAGTTTGAGCATGGAAGGCTTTTTGGGGAGAGATAATTTTCCCAAATTCAAAACCATCCTGTTGAAATTTATAATCATCAAAAGATTCGGTGCTGACAAGGAGTTTGAAAACATCGGTTGCTTCGCTTCTGTTTTCCTGCTCGATGACTAAGCCATGTTCGTCATCAAGGGTTCGCCAGCCGGAGTTCGCAGGTAATTGTTGGCAGGCAAATAAGGTGTTTACCTGATAATCGGCGCTTAGGTGAAAAAGGGCGATGTAATAGTTCTTCGGACTGGTGTTTTTAGCTCTTATTTCAAACCAATTGCTGATTAAATCACCGTCTTCATCCCTGTCTTCTCCCGCTTTTGGGTATTCAAGGGTAATGGAGTCTCCTTTTAGTTCCCGTGGTTGGTTTTCGTCCTCTGTGTCCAGAAAAAGCATTTCAATGGCATCTGTTATTTTGCTGGATTTATTTTCTAATTTAGCGAGGCGTTCCCATTCTTCGATGCGTTCCAAAATATCGGTTATGTATGCCACCGAATGACCATCGCTGCCTTTGATGCCATGAATTAATTCGCCTGCTTTATTTTTAATAACCAATTCATTCTTTCCTACGGAGAGGCTGTAATTCGCCTGAGTTGTTTTTTTATCAAAAAGGAGAAAAGGGGAGGGGGCTTTATGGTATAATTCATTGAATGTTTTCATGTCAGCCTGTTTCCCCTCCAACCGGACGAGCAGCGGGCTTGCCATCGTTTGGATTTCGCCATAAAGTGTTTCTTCCTCCTCGGTTTTGTCAAAAATAAGGATACTTTCTTTCAATAATACTTTTTTGACTTTTACGGCGGTGAGTTGTTTTTTGTCCCCTATGTCGGAATAAATACCTACGAGTAGTTTATCCACTGATGCGGCAGCTGTCGGCAGACCGTGGATGGCGCCATAATCCAGCCGCCAGTTGCCATTGATAAACTTTATGTTGTGGCGTTTATGGTTGTTCTGAACCCCTTTTTGTAGAAAAATAGTATTGGGATTGAATCCTTCTTTGGGGGCAATGGCAGGTGTTTGTTGGTCGGTTATGTTTTTAATAGATAAACGAACTTTTACAAAAAGATCGGCATAGGTGATATTTTTGTTTTGTTCCAGGGTGTCGAGTAATAGGCTGTTAAAGAGTCCTCGCTCGTCCGTGGTTTCCATGGCTTCTTCTTCTCTGTCACAGGCGGAGAGCAGTAGGTGTTTGCTATGGGGAATAGTGACTTTTTTACCTGCCTCCAGTAAGTCCGAAAAGTAATTATCTCCTTCGAGTAAATAGGATTCTAGGGGACGGTCAGATTCAGCTTTTCGGGATTTAGTGAAGCGTTTTTTGCCCAAATTATATTCTTTGACAACGGAGCGGGTCAGGGAAGCAGAATGGCAGGAGTCTGCAATGACGACGGTATGGACATCATCGGGGATTCTGGATAAAAGAACAGCTATTTCTTTATCGCTTAGGTCGTAATTTCCCGGCAATCGGCTGTCGTAACAGACAAGGGTTTC
>CAZNCI010000182.1:0-4619 GCA_964571475.1 uncultured Saprospiraceae bacterium
GACTGCCAACTGCGGACTGAAATACGTCGTCATCCGAACAATTTTCCTACTATTTGTCATAAAAAACAAAAACAGTACATTTATTATTCAAAATATCCTCACATTTGTGTGAAATTTTGAATATGCAATCATTTATAGTTGACGTTATCATCCCTGCTTATAATGAAGAGGACTCTATTGGTAAGGTCATTAAAGACATTCCCAAAAACACCGTCAGAGACATTCTAGTTTGTAATAATGCGAGTACAGATAAAACAGCAGAAGTGGCGCTAAAAGCGGGAGCAATTGTACTCAACCAACCCCGAAAAGGCTATGGCAGTGCCTGTCTTAAAGGAATTGAATACATCAAAAACAAACCGACGGAAAAACAACCGGATATCGTTGTTTTTTTAGATGGGGATTACTCGGATTACCCCGATGAATTACCACTACTCATCGCTCCAATTGTGAATAATGATTGCGACTTGGTAATTGGTTCCCGAGCAAGTGGGAAGTTAGAATCCGGTGCCATGATGCCACAACAATTATTTGGGAATTGGCTGGCCACAAGGCTCATCAAATTAATTTATGGCTATCATTTTACGGATTTGGGTCCCTTTCGGGCAATCAAATGGTCCCAGTTAATTGCCATAAAAATGAGCGACCCAGATTTTGGCTGGACGGTAGAAATGCAAGTCAAAGCGGCCAAGATGAAGCTAAAATGCGAAGAGGTTCCCGTCACCTATCGAAAAAGAATTGGCGTATCAAAAGTGTCAGGAACCATAAAAGGCACTATCTTAGCAGGACATAAAATACTTTGGACAATTTTTAAATTAATATAATATGCAATTTTTTGCCTATTCTGTGCTAGCTGTTTATACAATAGCGCTTACATATATTACCGTGTACTGTTTATTCCAGTTTAATCTTCTTTATTTTTACAATAAAGGGCATCAACTACCTGATGAAGATAGAAAAAGGGATTATCAGACAAAAGCACCTTTCGTAACGATTCAACTTCCAATATTCAATGAAATGTACGTGGTAGAGCGACTCATCGACAATATCACAAAATTTGATTATCCTAAGGATCGTTTTGAAATTCAGGTATTGGATGACTCAACAGACCAAACGGTTGATATATCCCGCGCTAAGGTAGAGGAATATAAAGCTAAAGGATTCCAAATTGAATTACTTACACGAACTGATAGGAAAGGATATAAAGCGGGGGCATTGAAGGAAGCAACCGTAAAAGCAAAGGGCGATTTTATTGCTATTTTTGATGCAGACTTTTTACCAAAGCCCGATTTTCTCAGTCAAACGATTCCCTATTTTGATGACCCCGAAGTGGGTGTGGTACAAACCAGGTGGGAACATATTAATGAGAACTACTCCCTGATCACCCGACTACAGGCACTCCAACTCAATGTCCACTTTAGAGTAGAGCAAAGTGGGCGAATGTATGGCCATCAGATGTTACAATTTAATGGGACGGCGGGTGTATGGCGAAAGAAAGCAATAGAAGAAGCCGGCGGATGGGAAGCAGATACACTCACGGAGGATTTAGACCTAAGCATACGAGCACAACTCAAAGGGTGGAAAATTAAATTCCTGGAAAAAATTGGATCACCGGCGGAATTACCCATAGAAATGAACAGCTTAAAGTCGCAACAATTTCGCTGGATGAAAGGGGGAGCCGAGACGGCCAAAAAAATGCTCCCCACCATTTGGAGGTCAGAATTAAACTTCAAACATAAAATCTTCTCGACGATTCATTTATTAGCAAGCTCTATCTTCTTATTTGTTTTTGTTGCGGGCGTATTTAGTGTGCCGCTACTTTTTTCATTGGGAGATTTATTTAATATGGGATTTGATAAAAATTTCTTTGGTTATTTCCTAGTGGGTTTATTATCGGTAGTCGTCATTTATTATGTGGCAAATGTACAGGCAGAACTTCAGCCGGGAGAAAGCCCAACGAGAAAGATTTTAAAATTCATTCTTTTGTTTCCTTTATTTTTAAGTTTATCAATGGGCTTATCCCTGCACAATTCCATTGCAGTATTACAAGGATTTAGGGGAAAACGCTCCCCATTTATACGCACGCCAAAATTTAACATCAAATCCATCAATGACTCCTTAGTTGCCAATAAATATTTAGCCAAAAAAATATCTTGGACCACCATATTTGAAGGTGTACTTGCACTGTATTTTCTAGCAGCTATTGTAGGAGCTATTTACGTACAGAATACCACCTTTATAATTTTTCATTTAATGCTATTTATTGGTTATGCCGGAATTTTTTACTATACTGTGCGCCATTTACGACTTAAAATATAAATAAGCATGCCATTTATTACCACGAACATCCCGGATTTAATGATTTTTGAACCTACCGTATGGAAAGATGAGCGCGGTTATTTTTTCGAAAGTTACAATCAAAACACCTTTCAAAAAGCCGGAATCAAAACTCATTTTGTACAGGACAATCAAGCCCGATCAACCTTTGGAGTAGTACGTGGATTACATTATCAATTGCCTCCCTATGCACAGGCAAAACTGGTTCGGGTCATTGAAGGAGAAGTATTGGATATTGTGGTGGATATTCGCCGCGATTCGCCCTCTTATGGACAAACATTTAGCCTCTTATTATCTGCTGACAATAAAAAACAACTGTTCGTACCACGTGGTTTTGCCCATGGTTATGCCGTTACCAGCCCAACCGCAATATTTACCTATAAATGTGATAATTTTTACTCAAAGGCACATGAAGCAGGTATTGACATACAAGATCCAGCATTAGACATTAAGCTTCCCTTCCAATGGGATGAAGCCATTTTTTCTGAAAAAGATAAAATATGGCCAAAATTTGGAGCGCATAAAATGTTTAAATAAGAGCTTAACAAATATGATATTTTCTAATATTTTGCGTGAATTTCATGGCAAATGTCACAATTTCTATTCGCATGATTGACTTCAAAATGGGTAAATTATAATATTAATAATAATTTTTTGTATCTTTGGATAGTATTCCCTGCTAAAATCAAGTCCATACAGCTAACTACTAAAAGAATTTTAATCATGAAATCCACCTTTCAACTACTCCTTGTAATGGGGTTTATCCTCTTTGTCTTTTCCTCAAATGCACAGGCAGATATTTTCGGAAAAGAAATAAGACTCGATCGGTCTGCTCTTTTAGATGAAACATTTATCCATTATAATATCTACGAAGTCGATCTACCTCTTTTCTATCAGCTGGTCCATGATGAGCAAAAAATGGAATCAGGAATTTCCTTCGCGCTAGGCAACAATCATGACTGGGAGCTCCATTTAATTCCTCACGATATCCGTTCAGATAATTATTTGTTGCGCATCAACACGCCAAGTGGTGTCATCACCCAGCCCAAGGGAGAAAATATCACTTATTCGGGCTATGTAGAAAAAGGAAATGAAGTCAGCCTGACCATCAATAGAAACTTCTTATATGGATACGTCCATACAAAAGGTCATAAATACTTTTTGGAGCCTGCCAATAAATTTATTTCGGAATTACCGGAAAACTACATCGTCATTTATAAAGACACCGAGGTAAGGCCAGGGAGCCCTATGACCTGTGGAGCGACCGAGCTACGCCCCACTGAGACAGAAGCATTTTTAACGCCCAGAGCTAATCAATGCTATATTGTTGAAGTGGCACTCGCAACGGATTTTGAGCTTTTTAGTGCCCCGGGCTATGGCTCCGTTGCCAGTGTACAAAATAGAAATATTGCCGTTTTCAATAATGTAGCAACCTATTATCGTCATGAATTTGATGACAATATCGAAATGCAAATTGTAGAGCAGTGGATTGCTAGTTCCAATCCGGATCCATGGACAAATTCGACAGATGCCGGCACCTTACTTAACAGTTTCACAAATTGGGGGAATGGTGGAGGTTTTACCAATGGGTATGATATAGCCCAACTAATATCAGGTCGTGACCTTAATGGCACTACAGTAGGGCTGGCATGGCTAGATGCTGTTTGCACCACTTCAAGGTACAGCATTGTCCAGGATTTGACCACAAGCTGGGGTAAGACCGTCGATTCCTCCCACGAGATAGGTCATAATTTTAATGCCAGTCACGATGCGTCCGGCAGCCCTTACATCATGGCTCCTGCTATCAATAATACCTCTACCTGGTCAGCTGTATCCAAATCAGACATTAGCGCACACATCGCATCCCGAGGGTGCCTTTCCAATTGCACGGGTACTCCTATTGCTAATTTCACTGCCGATGCAGTAGCCGTCTGCCCCGGGAATATCGTCACCTTCAAAGATAAATCGACCAATGGTTCTACCCGTAATTGGTCATTTCCAGGCGGTGCTCCAAACTCATCTACCATACAACAGCCCCAAATCACTTATAATGTCGCGGGCACCTACAATGTTAGCATCACTTCCAGTGGAAACGGAGGTAATAACTCGTTGACCAGAAACAACTATATTTCTGTTCAAAATCCAACCGCAGCCACCTGTGCCCCTTCAGGAGCAGGAGGAGCAGGAGGTCTTTCATTTTTCTCTCTGGCTAATATCAGTAATGCCAGCGGTACTTCACAGAGATATAGCGATTTCATCTGTTCGAAAAGCACAGAGTTACAACC
>CAZNCI010000182.1:4719-7889 GCA_964571475.1 uncultured Saprospiraceae bacterium
GAAGACTATGGAATTATATTCCCAGGGGTTCTTCCTGTACAATTAATTGATTTCTCGGGCAGACAGGCAAAAGGTCAAATTGAACTTTTTTGGGAAACAGCCATCGAAGTGAATAGTGATTTATTCGAAATAGAACGATCTATTAACGGGCGGGATTTCGAAAAGATAGGAAGCATAAGAGCAGGTGGTAATTTGGATGCAGGACAGAAATATAATTTCATTGACAAATCCCCCTTTTCAGGAACAAACTATTATCGACTTCGACAAATTGATTATGACCAAACAGCTCGTTATAGCTCTATCGTCGCCATGCTTATGGACAAGGAAACCAAGGTCAATATATATCCCAACCCTGCCAAAGATTTTATTACAATTCAGGCAAAAGAAAACGTACAAACCCTTTCCGTAGAGGTATTTGACCAGTGGGGGCAAAGGATAAAAGAAAACGAAACGACCAAAAATCTACTATCATTAGATGGAATAGTACCTGGTTTTTATATGCTAAAAATAAAAACGACAGATGGCATCATCTTTAAGAAACTAATTGTCGAATAAAAAAAAGGTTGGCAGCAATTGCTGCCAACCTTTTTTATTTTACTTCATCGCCTTTTTGATCAGTCCGATCACGGCCATAACAACGCCACCTCCGACGCCACCCCCAGCAACACTGCTGATAATACTTGACATATCCATTGCACCGCTACCGGCAGCAGAAGCAGCTCCCATTCCCAACATGCCTAATATCTGGCCGCCGATTCCTCCTCCGGCGATTCCGGCTACAGAGTTCCATAAAGTACCTAAAGAAGAATTTTTCATTAATGAACCCGCTATATTTCCTCCAACGGCTCCACTTATTAATTGTATAATCAATGACATTCCCATAATAAATTGTTTAAAAAGTTTGATAATTATTTTCGTATTAGGTAATGAATACTACCTACCTATTCAACAAAGAAAATAAAAATATCAAGAAAACAAAACAATTCACCTGATTATTTTCCAAATCTATACACAGATAGGTGATTATTTCATACGACAGGCTAAAATCAAAACAAATAGCCCCCTATAAATCAAAGCCTATATCACGTCGGTAATACTTCTTTTCAAAGGTAACTTTAGCGGCTACCGCCTGACTCACTTTTAGGGCAGCATCCTGATTACTTCCCATTCCGGTAACGGCAAACACTCTTCCGCCATTGGTCAATATCCCATTTTCAGATTCCTTCGTTCCCGCATGAAAGATCAAACAATTATTCCCTTCCTCAAGATTATTGACGGCAAATCCCTTTTCATAAGCCTCGGGGTAACCACCTGAAACCAATACAGTCGTCGCAGCAAAATCGCTCGAAATTTCGATCTTCTGCTCCTTTAATGCTCCCTTTTCCAATGCTAAAAACAAGGATAATAAATCCGATTCTAAGCGTGGGAGTACCGCTTCTGTTTCAGGGTCACCCATCCTGCAATTATACTCAATGACGTAGGGATTCCCTTTCACCACAATCAAACCAAAGAAGACAAAACCATTATAGATAATCCCCCGCTTTTTGATCCCGGATATAGTGGGAATAATAATTTGATTCTCTACTTTTTGCATGAGCGCATCATCTACAAATGACACGGGAGAAACAGCCCCCATGCCTCCGGTATTAAGACCAACGTCCCCCTCTCCGATACGTTTATAATCCTTGGCAATGGGTAAAATTTTATAATGATGCCCATCCGTCAGGACAAAAACAGAAAACTCCATTCCATCCAGAAAATCTTCAATAACAACACGGGCACCTGCCTGACCAAACTTTCCACCTAACATGTCCTTTAATGCATTTTTGGCTTCTTTTCTATCATTTAAAATCAACACCCCTTTGCCAGCAGCCAATCCGTCAGCTTTTAAAACAATTGGCACATCAGATGCATCAATTCGCTCTAATCCCGCTTCCAAATTTTCATTTGTCACTTCAAGATAAGCAGCCGTCGGAATGTTGTTTTCAATCATAAATTCTTTGGCGAAAGCCTTGCTTCCCTCCAATTGTGCGCCTTCCGCAGACGGTCCTATGACGACAATGTGTTTCAACTCCTCGCTGCCCTTAATGAAATCATAGATTCCCTCCACCAAAGGTACTTCGGGACCGACGACTAACATAGCAATATCATTGGATAAAAGAAAGGAACGAATCCCTTTAAAATCGCACACATCCAATGCTACATTTGTACCAATTTGGGCTGTCCCTGCATTACCGGGAGCGATAAATATAGACTTACACAGATTACTTTGTTTTAATTTCCAGGCAAAGGCATGTTCGCGACCTCCACTACCTAAGATAAGAATTTTTTGCATCTTAATCGTTTAGCGCAAAGGTAATCTTAATATTTTAAAAATGAATGGGTATTTTTTTTTAATCGTGGAGGCATGATCAGTAATCTTAATAAAATTACTAAACAAGCCTCCACAGTTACAACATCAATTCTCTCTTAAAATTCTCGCTTTTTCCCTTTCGTAATCTTCCTTAGTAATCAAATCTTGCTCCAAAAGACTTTTCAACTCTTTAAGACGGGCAGCCTTTGAGGTTGGCACAGTCGTTTGAGGTGCTGATCTCATTTTGGGTCCATCCATAGCAGGAGAATCGGTTAAGGGAATCAAATCATAAGTGTGTACCGCATGATATTTTTGAACCCAAAGCAAAGGTACCCAAACCAAAATACCACCAATCAAAGCAGCAACATCCAGTTCTTCATTTCTAAAAATCGCTACATTTAAATCTTCGTAACCCTCTTTTTTGAAAGTGACCTGTGTTCTTGTTCCAATAATCTTTGTATCGGTCATTGTGTAAGGCGTTGTCCCTACTTTAGCACCATCCAAATAAACAGTCGCTCCTTTTGGATTTGTATAAATATTCGTACTACTTGAGCAAGAACTAATCAAAAAAGGGATAAACATCAACATTGAGAAGTAAGCAGAAAATTGTCTAATTTTTTTCATAAAACTATTTTTTAGGTTGATTAATAAACAGATAATTCCTCAGGCTACAATTTACAAAAAAAATAACCAAATAAAATCTTATTATTATGTTAAAATTAGACAAATTCAGGTCTAGCTTCTTAGGAATGAGTTAAAAAGTCGTAAGTTCAAACTGGTTTCAGAGCATCTTCCTCTATGCCGCTAATACAACTAT
>CAZNCI010000183.1:0-7869 GCA_964571475.1 uncultured Saprospiraceae bacterium
TCTTCATGGCGGATTTGCTTTTGAATAGGACAAAGATAGGGAATAATTTGTTATGGTGGAAGGAAAAATTAAAAGGGACGAAGGAGAAACCACCCTCCAAATGAACGCTCTCCAAACAACCCAACTAAACTATTCAAAAAAAACATTTCTGCAATCCTTTAGTTTTTTAATCATTCAGACCAACACAAGTTTTACATCAAGGTACTTACATTGCTAAAATCTCACTTTTCATTGAAACAATTTCAAATAAATTTGTTACTATATCAACACCCGAGAAAGGTATATTGAAGAGCATTTAACATTATGTTCGTTTTTTATCCAAATATTGCCTATAATTGTATTTCACAGCAACTACTAAACTGAGAGGATATGACAACACGAGCGATTATTACTGGATTTGGATCATTTATACCAAAAAATACAGTCAGGAACGAAGACTTCCGCAACCATAAATTCTTTGATGCGAAGGGAGATTCTTTACATTATGACAATGAATTAATTATCTCTAAATTTAATACAATAACAGGTATTGAAGAACGAAGATATGCGGACAACCACAGCCTCAATTCTGACATGGCCGCAAAAGCAGCAGAGGAAGCTATTCAAACATCCGGAATAGATAGAGAGACCCTTGACTACATCATTTTTGCGCATAACTTCGGAGATGTCACGCATGGAAGTATACAAGCAGATGCCGTCCCCTCTCTCGCAACCAGAGTCAAACACGCGCTCAAAATTGCCAACCCCAACTGTGTCGCTTATGACATCCTTTTTGGCTGTCCCGGGTGGATTGAAGGACTCATTCAGGCCAATATGTTTATCAAAGCCGGTGAAGCCAAAAAATGCCTCATTATAGGCAGTGAAACCCTCTCCAGAGTCGTTGATCCACACGATAGAGATAGCATGATCTATGCTGACGGTGCCGGTGCATGTATTTTAGAAGCTGGCGAAAAGACAGACAAAGGCATCATCGCCCATGCCAGTCAGACCTTCTCCCTTGAGGAAGCCTACTACCTTTTCAATGGTGTGTCTAATGATAAAGATATCAAAACGGATACGAAATACATCAAAATGTATGGTCGGAAGATCTACGAATTTGCCATTGTACATGTACCACAGGCATTAAAAATGGTCCTTAAAAAATCAGGTTACTCCATTGATGATGTTAAAAAGATATTCATCCATCAGGCTAACGAAAAAATGGATGCTGCCATTATCAAGCGCTTCTATCGCCTGTATAAAAAACCGATGCCCAAAGACATTATGCCTATGACCATTCACAAACTTGGCAACAGTTCCGTAGCTACAATACCCACTCTAATTCACCAGGTAGAGCAGGGATTGGTCGAAGGGCAGGAAATCAATCCGGGGGATATTACTATTTTTGCTTCTGTCGGTGCAGGTATGAACATCAATGCGGTAGTCTATCGGTTTTAGAAAGAAGAACGACATAATTAGCGCCTGCATCCATCAATATCATTGAGATCCGGGGGTATTACCAACTATTTGCCTCCTTTACCCGTTATTCTTATAAAAGAATAATTATGAAATCGAACAATTCAAAAAAACGCAGGCAGTTTTTAAAAAACATCTCATTGGCTACCTTTTCTATTGGGATGACACCCCATATTGGTCACGCAGAAAACAAAAGTAAAAAATCACTTCTTGTTTGTGATATGACCACATTGGATTATTACGGACAAGGTCCATTCTACCGACCTAATGCCCCGGAAATACCCAACAATAAATTAGCTGAAGATACCGAAACAGGCACAAGACTGCTTCTTAGTGGGCGAATATTTAATCTGGAATGTAATCAGTTTATTCCCAATGTAACAATTGAAGTATGGCATGCCAATGATGCCGGACAATACGACAATGATGGCTTCAACCTCAGAGGAACGACGACGACCAATGAACAGGGTTTTTATATGTTTGAAACCATCCTTCCCGGCAAATACCTGAATGGTGCGAAGTATCGCCCATCTCATATACATTTCAAAATTACACCTCCCGGATTTAGTCCTTTTATCACCCAACTATATTTTGAGGGCGATACCGATATTGAGACTGATGCGGCAGCTTCTATTTCAACAGGAGAATATGATGCCAGCGGAAGAATTATTCCATTAACAACCAATGGTCTGGGAGAAAAAGAAGGCGTATGGGATATTATTTTAGATGGAGACGGCGTCAATGGAATTAAAGATGTGCACCTCGACAAAGGAGTTATCTATGAAGTAAGCCCAAATCCATTTTCGCATCAATTAATCATAAAATATGGTGTATTCAAAAAAGCAAATGTTAGTATCGTCGTTTTTGATGCCCTGGGGCGAATAGTCGCTAATTTGGCAAACAAAAAAATGCCCGCCGGTAAATATGAAGCCGAGTGGAAGCCTGAAACGAACTTACCCAATGGCCATTATTTTGTAGCTTTAAAAATCAATGACCTCCAGATACATTATTTGAAAGTTTTGAAACAAAAATAGTAACTACTCCTCTGCTCCTTAAATATTTTCTTACTTTTACAGAAATTATGCACACAATGAAAAAAAACAGCTTATCAGACAGAGGAATAAAAGCCGCTACTACCGTCATCCGAACTGATATGGAGGCTTATTTTGATGCCGTGCAAAATCTTTACCACAGGGATAATAATCCAAATGGCGCATTCCCTTTAAACGTAGCAGAAAATAAACTCTCCTGGCATTTACTCAAAGCAAAAATACAGGATATTACTCGAAAAAAGGAGATTCCAGAATGGGTATCCAGTTATACATCAGGGAAAGGAAGCCCCTCGTTTAGGGAAGCTGTAGCTAAATTTTTAAGCCGATTTCTAACCAAAAGTGATGTCAATCCGGAGCAATTGGCATTTTCTGCCGGAGCAACCAGCGTAATAGAAATGACCGCTTTGGTCTTGGGGGACATCGGCGATGTGGCAGCTTTTCCGGCGCCCTGTTATCCCGTTTACAAACAAGACATCGGTAATATCGCAGGAATGGAACGATATGACATAATTACCCACCATGAGTTATCCGCTATCAAAGATGGGTTATTATTAAATATTTCTGATTTAGAAAAAGCAAAAAAAGATATTGAAAAACAAGGCAAAAAATTCCGAATGTTGGTTCTGACCAACCCCGACAATCCAACAGGAGGCATGTATAAAACCGAACAACTATTAAAAATAACCAATTGGTGTGAAGACCAAAAAATCCATTTGATTGTAAATGAAATTTATGGCTTATCTCTGATAAATACCACACATCCCAGTATTAAACACGATTATACCGTAGATATAAATTTCGCTTCCTTTCTGGATATTGTGGCAGTAAAAAAGAGCCAATACCTTCATTGGTGGTATTCTTTCTCTAAGGACTTTGGCATATCCGGCTTTAGAGTGGGTGCCGTTTACTCCCATAATGAAAAGATGATCACAGCTTACGAAAATCTCAATTACTCGCACTTAGTCTCGAATTATACCCAATGGATATTAGAAGAAATCTTAAATGACACCGCATTTATAGCCTCCTATATCTCCCAGAATCAAGCTTTACTCACAGAAGCTTATATCACCGTTGTTCAGGTTTTACAAAAGTTAAAGATTGATTATGTTCCGTCGAGGGGAAGTCTGTTTATATGGATAGATTTGTCTCGGTTTCTAAAAGAAGACTCCATAGAAGCACAGCATGATTTTTGGTTGGAACTTTACGAAAAAACGGGTATCCTATTGACTTCTGGCGATGGTTTTGGACATACAAAAAAAGGATTATTTAGAATGGTATATCCCTATTTCAATAGAAGGGATTTGGAGGTAATGATGGACCGATTTGCCAATTATATAGTGTCTTAGGAAATAAAGAAACTACATAATTCAGCCCCCTCTAATTCAGCTTTAAAATCTTTTCACTTTGTTTTGCCGTAATATACTTTGGGGTTATTTTTAATACCAAATTCCTCAGAATACAAATTAGTGAATTGTTTGATTGTGCGATCTTACCCAATAACCAACTCGTTTTTGTTACATCATTTGCTTTAGCTTTTCTAATTAATTGGTATCGGGAAAAAGCAGTTTCACTACTCTTTTCTTCTTTTAAACAAATACTTAACGCCATTGCACTTTCAATAGCCTGGCAAGCTCCTTGTCCCATATTTGGAGTAGTTGCGTGAGCCGCATCTCCCAAAAGACACACATTCCCTTTGTACCATTTCTCTATTGGCTTTAAATCCCAAATTTCATTGCAAAGAATATCTTTTTTCTCTGTTTCTGCAATGATTTTTTTAACCATTGAAGGGTAATCAGAGAAAATCTGTATTAGATCGTCATCTTTAGACTTAAACTTATCCTTATTAACTAGGGCAAACCAATAAATTTCATTGGAGGTAATATGAACAAATCCAAATCTATTGCCTTTTCCCCAAATTTCATTTAATTCTTCTATATATTTTTTATCAATTTTAGCTTTTGAAATCCCTCTCCAACAAACTTGTTTGGCATCTCTCAATTCTGTGTTTTCAAAAATTGACTTTCTGACGTTAGAATGAATACCATCAGCACCAATTACAATTGCTGCATTGTAGCTTGTTCCATCCTCGAAGATTAAGTTTACAATTCCATTATTTTGCACTAAAGATGTCAATTTTTTGTTTAGATGTATTTGGGTATTCCTTAAATGACTGAGTAATATTTCGTGCAAACTTGCTCTATGAATAGCGACCGTTTTTGCCTTATACTTTTTTTCAAACTTTTTAAAATTAGCATTTGTCAGCACACTAAGTTTTTTTGTTAGTGCATTCATAGCTTTTATATAATTAGCTTTAGCCAAAATATCATCATAAATACCTAATTCCTTATAAACCTGCATTGCATTTATTGCTAAATTTATTCCCGAACCTGCCTTTTTGAATTCCTGTGAGTTTTCAAATATTTCAACTTCAAATCCTTTTTGTATGAGTGCTATTGCTGTTGTTAAGCCTCCAATTCCTGCTCCTATTATTGTTATTTTTTGCATTTTACCCCTAATTTTAGGTCAAAGTTACTAATAATATTTAAAATTAGGTCAAGTTTACCATTTTATTTATCTTTGTAACATGAAAAATACCAAAGATAGAATTTTAAACACTTCATTAGAGCTGTTTAATTTATATGGCTTATCAAAAGTAACACTTAGGACAATTGCCAAAAAAATGGGGATAAGTCAGGGCAATTTAAATTACCATTTCAAAAAACGGGAATACATTATTGAAGCATTGTATTTTCAATTAGTTGATAATATTGATAATAGTATGTCAGGCATACAACTATCTAAAAACCCTTTGCAGTTATTAGCAGGTATTTCACAAACGATAATGTTTAACTTCTTTGAATATCGTTTTTTCTTGCTTGATTTTGTCCAAATCATGAGAGAAAATGACAAAATTAAAAAGCATTATTCTAAGTTAACGACTAAGCGAGAACAACAGTTCTATATGCTTTTCAGTTTATTAATTGAAAATGGTCTGATGCGAAAAGAAATTTTGCCCAATGAATATGCAAACTTGTATAAACGCTTTCAAATTTTAGGCGATTTTTGGATTTCTGATGCTGAAATTTGTAATTCCCAAATAACAGAAGAAACCATTTCTAAATATTCAGAAATTTTAACACAAGCCATTTATCCATATTTAACATCAAAAGGTCAGAAAGAATATTATGCTACTCTTTCCGTTTTGGGTGAGTTTTAAGAAGAAAATACTATAATAAAATGATAAATATGAAGGTATTCAAATTGATATTAGTCTGGATAATTTTGGGTGGAAATATTTTAACGGCCCAGCCCAGTATCCGCCTCTACGCTATGGGACACAGCCTAATTGACCACCGCCCTCCTGCCATCCCAACACCCGGAGATGAAACAACAATTATATTTTGGATGTACGATATGGCACTGGCAGCAGGCTATGATTTTGCAGCAGGCGGACAATATGGTTTTTTAGATACTCATGCCCATTTACCTCCAGCTTTCAACTGGTGGTATGATGAGGTACCGGGTGTCTGGGATGAAGCGACGATGAACACTTTTTCAGATGCAGACATCAACACCCTTCTATTAACGGCGGCGAATTTCATTCAATATCAACCTGCTTCCGAGCCTTATCCGCTGGATGAAACCACAACGGCACTGGCACTGACAGAAACGATTTTTGATTGGATCCACGAGCAGGAAGAAGGGGCAAATTTTTATATCTACGCCAATTGGCCGGAAATGGATTTACAAAACGCCTTCCCGGGAACGCTGCCCTTACAATCGGAAATTGATGGCTTCCATACCTACACCATGGGCGATTTCACCTCTTGGTGGATCGACTATCAGGATAGCCTTTTAGTTTCCCGCCCTGAATTGAACGTGCGATTGATTCCTGTAGGAGCAACTATTAGTAAGGTGCTGACAGAAGTGATTCCCAACCAAATCCCTTTCGACGAATTATACGAAGACGCTGCACCTCACGGCAGACCAACGATTTATTTCCTTGCAGCAATGATTACCTATATGGCTATTTATGAGGAAGAAGTACCGGCAGATTATATGCCCGGTAATTTGGTGCATGAAGCTATCAGAAATAATTTTATTGCTATTCGAGACTATATTTGGCAAGCGTTAAATGACTTTAATTTACCCAATGGGCAAAGCCGGGTTTTTGCTTCACCGGTAATGAATGCCAATAATGAAAATTTAGAACGTAAGGATATTGAAATATTTCCAAATCCCAGCACAGGTCAAATTGCCCTTAGCGGAAACAGAGAGGGTTATTTCCTGAAAATTATGGACATTTACGGTCATACGCTCCTGAAAAATGAGTATATTGCGGCTAGTAAAGAACTGGATATTAGTTCACTTCCAAATGGTCTGTATTTCATCCAATTTTGGGATAAAGTAAGCGGTATTAAAGTGGTAAAACGAATTATGAAAGTAAATTGAGCTATATGAGCCTATAATACTATTACAAAATAAGGATGTTACAAAAAAGAAAATAATGTACGCACTAAAAATTCATTTAACCCTGTTCCTCACTATAATCATCACTTTTTTGGGCTGTAGCCAAAAAGAAAAATCACTCCTACAGCAAATTCGTTCATTTGATGACGCCATGGGCTTGATACAAATAAAAACAGATTCAATTTACAACAGTAATCAGTCCATTAGCCTATTGGTAATGCCCAAAAAACTGTTACAGACATATCAAATTGAATTTGGCTATAGCCAAAAAGACTTAAAAAAAACCAGCACATTTGCAAAAAATAAAAATGCCTTTGCAGCCATCAATGGAGGCTTTTTTAATATGGATAATGGTGGTAGTGCTACCTATTTTGAGTCAAATGATAGTGTCATAAATTATTCAAGAGACCCCAAGCTAAAATGGGGGATAAAAACCAATATCGTGAATGGCGCAATTGTCATAAACAAAGAGGCAGAAATCCTTATCCAGGCAGCACACACCCAACCATTTTATGAATCTTCCAAAGAGGAAACTGCCGTATTGATTACCGGGCCTCTATTGCTAATAGACTCGCAGAAGATGAAGCTGCCTAACCTGAAATTCTCCAATAAACGACACCCCAGAACCTGCCTGTGTATGAATAAAAATGATATCATCTTCATCACAATTGATGGCAGGCAAAAAGAAGCGCAGGGCATGAACCTGGTAGAAGTTCAACAATTCCTGCAAAGTATCGGCTGTACCGATGCCATCAACTTAGATGGTGGTGGTTCGACAACAATGTGGATGAAAAATAAAGGGATAATCAACCACCCCAGTGATAAAGCCGGTGAAAGACCGGTCGCTAATGTATTATTGATTGTCCCAAATGAAAAATAAAAGATGTATTAA
>CAZNCI010000184.1:0-7858 GCA_964571475.1 uncultured Saprospiraceae bacterium
GGAGAGGCCGAACGAATAGTGAGCCTATGGACGTAGCGACCCCGACGCTGGGAGGGGATATGCCCTTATTATTGGCATCACCCACCCCCAAAACTGTACCTATTGGTTTAAGAACTAAATAATTCCTCTATTAAACGCCGTCTATTTTTCGTCTAACCATTTACTTCCTAAAAAGAAAACGCACAAATCCTGCGAAGGACAAAATACCCAGCCATTTGGCATAAAAAAAAGCCTGCTCCTGCCCTCTTTCCTGAAAATAAATAGTGAAATAAACAGCAGCAATCGTTAATACGACAAAGACCAATTGCTGCAACACATTAAAAATGCGATTGGAATGGGCATTCAATGTTTCAAAATTAACCTCCACGCCTTCTTTATTAACCTTTTGCAAAGTTTTTCTCAATTCAACAGGCAATGCCAATAAGGTTGTTGCCTGTTTTTTAATGGCATCCACGACGAAAGAGGTAATACTTCCTTTTTGCCCCAAGATCATTTTCTGAAAATAGGGCTGCAAAACATCCACTGGGTTCATCTTCGGTGCCAACTGATTGCTCGTTCCTAAAACCAATAATAATACGCGTTGAAGCAGAATCCAGTCCTTAGGAATTTGAAAAGTACTGGCAATCTCCCTGAAATTAATCGCACTAAACAATTTACTGATAATCTTAGAGTCGGAATCAATGGTAATGCCATCGAGATTAAGGCTGTCAATTTGCACCTCATTTTGAAGAAAATCCTGCCCAATATCCAATAATTTAACCGCTAACTGCCGGGCATCTTTTCCAGACCCTATAAATCCCATTTTGCGTAAAGCATCTGCCATACCATTGCTATCCTGTCTGGTAAATGCCAGGATCATGGCTGGAATTCCGGTTTTAATCTCAGGACTAAGCTGCGTGACCGCTCCAAAATCGAGTAAAACAATCTCGCCACTCTCTTCGATCAAAATATTTCCCGGATGGGGATCCGCATGAAAAATATCATCCTCAAAAATCATTTTACAATACATCTTCACAAAGCGCTCCGCTAAATCTGTCCGATTAATCCCCCATTGATCCAATTGTTTAATATTGGTAATTTTCACTCCGGCACTATAAGCGCTGGTAATAACTTTCCGACTGCTATACGATTCAAAAACAGTAGGAACACGCACCCCTTTTTCTGTTTTCAAATTGTCCCCGATCATCTTCATCACTTTTGCTTCATGCCAATAATCTAACTCCTCCTCAATCATTAATCGCACCTGACCATATAGGTGTTCCATGCCCTTAATGGCGAAGAACCGCGTAATCCATCTGACCAGATTCTGAATAACCGTCAAATCTGTTTCAGCAATGGCCTCTATATCAGCATGCTGTACCTTTACAACTACTTCCGTCCCATCATGCAAGCGGGCTCGATGAGTCTGCCCGATCGAAGCCGCAGCTAATGGAGTGGGGTCAAATGATTTAAAAACCTCATTCATTGGTTTTCCGAACTCGCTTTCGATAGTCGTTTTAATTTCTTCAAAATCCCGGGCAGGCAACTGATCCTGAAGCGACTCCAGCGGCTCCCGGAAAGCCTCGGGTAAGATGTTAGACAATATAGAAATAAGCTGCCCGACTTTAACAAAAAGTCCCTGTAATTCCAATAAGGTTTTTTTGATTTTTTCCGCTGAGCGCAAATGCAGTTTTTCAATACGCCTATCCCAGTATTTTTGACCAAAAAACTTACGACCCAAATACAAACCCAAATAACGAAAAAGAATACCAAAAGTCAGAAAATAAGCTTTCCTTGCTCTACGATGCATCATGTTTTTGCTCAAAAATAAGCAAAATTCCCTATTGCGCGGATTATTATAGATGAACACAACTTAAAAAAAGATGTTTGTCGATTTTTTCGTATTGAATCACCCTAATCTTATTTTTATTATTATTTTTGTAAATAATCCATCAGGAAGCTACTCAAAAGTCATATTACCTAAAGAGGATAAAGATACTTTTTGAACAGCCTCTCATTCCTTATTTCTTTCAACAAAATTAAATCATGAAGAATTTATACTTAATACCATTATTTCTCTTGCTCACCTTTACAGCAAAAAGTCAGGAATTTGTTTACATCACCACCGGTGCCAGTTATAACGAACAGGTATTTTATCAATTAAGCGATGATGCCAATGTTCATATAACAAATGACGCCTGGGATATCGCCTTTTCTTTTGTAGGGGACAGCACCGGGGTATTCGTCAATGAATCCGTCAGAACCAGCTTTGGAAGCCCTCAAAATCCCGTCATTGCACTAGATGGAGGCGACCTCACCTGGGAAAGCCTAATCAACCCGGATGACCTCCATAATCGTTTATACAATAATGAGAAATCATGGGCTTATGGTGCCTTCAATTCTACCAGGAACGAAGGAGATGCTTATGACTATGGATGGGGTACTTACTCGGAAGAAAATGCGGGAATATTTGGAAATAAAATTTTTGTTGTTCAACTTAGAAATGGAAATTACAAAAAGCTGGAAATTCAGAATTTCATCAATGACACCTATACTTTCAGGTATGCGAATCTGGATGGAAGCGACGAGGAGAATGTCACCCTAAGCAAAGATTTCTTTCCCAACAACAACCTTGTATGTTTCTCCATGGTATCGGGAGATTTCATTACCGAAATTACGGACCAGCCCTGGGATCTAATGTTTTCTCGTTATGTAACAGATATTCAAGGCATACCATTCTCTGTATCAGGAGTATTGACTGACTATGGTATCCAGGTAGCCGAAGCACGTGATATAGACCCTGCCGATGCGACCTATGAGTTATTTCAAGACTTTTTTGAAAGTGATATAGACGTTATTGGTAGCGATTGGAAGGAATTTGATAACGGATGGATTATTGATGACCTGCTCTCTTATTTTGTCCTTACGGAAGGTCCAAGGTTATGGAAATTGCAGTTTTACGAGTTTCAGGGATCAAGTACAGGAGGGATCACCTTTGAAAAGACAGACCTCACAGAGCTGGTAAATACCCAATCGCCATTGTCCAACCTAAATAATATTGCCATTTCCCCCAATCCGGCAACGGCATCAGCTGAGATAATATTCAGCCTTCAGTCCAAACCACAGAATATGAGCATTACACTTATTGACCTGCAAGGTAGAGAATTATTGTCATATAGCCCGGAGGTACATCTGGGATTAAATGCTTTCAGACTCAATAATTTACCACAGGAGAAGGGGATTTACTGGGTCAGAATACAGTCAGATGAACACATCATTACTCAAAAATTAATCATTGAGTAAAACTATCTCCATGGTGATTATCAAAGCGCAGTTCTTTTTAGTTGCGTGCATCGTTTTGTGCGGGACTAAAAAGAACTCAAATATTGGTTTAGCAGGCAATAAAGTACATTTTGAACAGCCTCTATAACCTCACGGAGTAAATCAAATTTGGCGCAATCCTAAATCACATTTGGATTTTGAACCGGTTTATAAACAAAAATAAATGAACATAGAAGAATTTAGAACGTATTGCCTTTCCAAAAAAGCGGTAGAAGAAAGTTTCCCATTTGATGAATTCACGCTTGTATTTAAGGTTATGGGCAAGATGTTTGCCCTCATCGGACTTAAAAATGACAATTTCTCCGTCAACCTTAAATGTGACCCGGAAAAAGCCATCGAATGGAGAGAATCCTTCCCCGAAATTCAACCGGGCTTCCACATGAACAAAAAACATTGGAACACCGTCTCCTTTGAAGGATCGCTGGATGATAGCTTCCTTGTCGAGCTCATTGATCTTTCCTATGATTTGGTAGTTGCCAAATTGCCTTTAAAGGTTCGAAAAGAATTATTAAAGACCTCTATATAAATAAACGTCAGGAGGTTAAAATACTTCAGCGTTTTATTCAATCCTCTTATCTCCTCAAGTGAATAAGTTTTGCGTAAGCTAATGCAAATCCCAATAGCAATTATTCAAAAAAAACACTTACTTTTGACCTTCTAATCATTAAAGCTGTTCAAAAAAAACAATAAATGTTCCTTATCGACCAACCTTACGTTTCCAGCTTCCTCCTAGAAACAATCAAAGATAATGCCTACGAAATCGTTTCTACCAAAGAAGCCAGATCCATGATTACAGATAATTCACTGAATTGGATAACGGAAGAAAATGCCATCGAAAAACTTAAAAACAACCCTGATACTCCTCTTTATTTAAACTCAGAAAACGCAATTGCGTGGATCATCAAAAATTGGGGCACATCCGATCTCGCCAGGCAAATCCAACTATTCAAAGACAAAATAAAATTTAGAGCCCTTATTAAAGATGCTTTTCCTAACTTCTTTTATCAAAGTATTCAATTAGAAGATATCCAAACTTTCAAACCCAAGGACGAGCAATTTCCTTTCGTCATCAAACCGGCTCTTGGCTTTTTTAGTCTGGGGGTACATATTGTTCACAATCAAAAAGACTGGATAAAAGCCAAAAGTGAACTAAATTATAAAACCCTAAAAAGTATCTACCCAAAAGAAGTGCTGGACACCTCTACCTTCATTATCGAAGAATATATCCAAGGAGAGGAATATGCTATTGATTGCTATTACAACAAAAAAGGGGAAGTCGTTATTCTCAATATTTTGCATCATAAATTTTCATCGGGAACGGATGTAAGTGACCGGGTTTATTCCACATCAAAGGATATATTTCTCCAATACAAAAATAAAATAGAAGCTTTTTTAAGCTCCATTGGAGCGCAGGCAAAACTAAAAAACTTCCCTGCTCACGTAGAGGTGAGAATTGACAAAAATGGAAATATCTGCCCTATAGAAATTAATCCCGCCAGATTTGGAGGCTGGTGTACCACCGGGGATTTATCCTGGCATTCTTTCGGATTCAATTCCTACGATTATTACCACCAACAATTAGAACCTGACTGGAATGAAATTTTTAAAACCAAAGGAAATAAAAAATATAGTATCATTATTTTGAATAATAGTTCCGGCATTCCTGCAGAACAAATCAAAACATTCAACTATGACCTCATCAATAGTGACCTTGAAAATATTTTAGTCCTCAGACGAATGGACATTAAAAAATATCCGGTATTTGGTTTCATCTTTGCAGAGACCAGCCCAAAAAATGATCAGGAATTAGACCAGATTTTAACTGCTGACTTAAAACGCTATATTGAAAAATGGTAACTACATTAGTGCCCTCTCTTTTTAGCTTTTTTCTGCCATAATACCGCCTCCGCCATTCGTCGGAGCAGGCATCTCTGAAGATTTCTGTTGATTACCCAAAATATACAACAAAAAATCAATCTTTCTCTTGACTGAAACAGAAAAACAACCCACATGGGGAACTGCTGCAAAACCAAGTAGATCGAGATCAAATATCTCGCGAAAAAATCTACTTTTCAGGTATTGATTTACTCCACAAAGCAACCTTAAAAAAACATTTGTCTTTATTCGTGTATTCGTGACCATAAAATATTATATTTGCTCATGGACAACAACAACCATAAAATGTCAGATACTTTAATAACTCACCTCCATTCCATCCACCCCCTGACGAAGGAGGCACAAACGGCTATTCGTTGTATTTGTACAGAGGTCTTCGTCAAAAAAGGGATGGATTTACATCCAATTGGGCACACCTGCCGGAATGTATATTTTGTCAAAAAAGGACTATTACGTATCTATTATTTCAAGGAAGATACTGATGTGACGGAAAATTTTGAGTTTGAAAACGCCATCGTTGCCAGAGCCGATAGTCTGTTTCAAACCAAACCTTCCCGTAAGGGCATCCAAGCCATTGAAAACAGCGAATTAATCGCTATCAACTCCGCATTATTATTCAAATTATACGACTCCTTCCCCGATATAGAACGACTTTTTCGGAAAATATTCGAAAACGCCTACGTCGAAACTGTTGAACGAATTGAAAGCATCCAGTTTCATACAGCCGAAGAGCGATACCGAAATTTATTAGAACAATCAGCCCAAATAATCCAGAGAGTTCCTTTGAAGTATATTGCTTCTTATTTGGGTATTACTCAGGTGAGTTTGAGTCGTATCCGTGGAAAGAAATAGCCACTCTCCTTCGTTATTTAACATTTGTAAAATATTTTCCAGAATAATTCCCCGAGCTTTGCCATATTAAAATTGAGCATCGTTTATGGAAGATATTAAATTAGGATTAAAAGAAAACCGGCAACAATTCATTCTCTTGGTTATTATCACTGCCTTTGTGGGCGGTATGGTCGGCATGGAACGAACCATTATCCCTACTTATGCAGAAACAATCTTTGGGGTTGCCTCCAAGAGTGCCATTTTGTCTTTTATCATCGCTTTTGGCATCACCAAGGCAATCACCAATTATTTCACGGGGCGGCTAGCCAACCGATGGGGACGAAAAAATCTATTGTTAATCGGTTGGGTTTTAGCCATCCAAATTCCATTTATTCTGATACTGGCCAATCATTGGTATTGGGTGATATTTGCCAATATTCTACTGGGCGTAAGTCAGGGCTTGACTTGGAGTAGCACCGTAGTGATGAAGATAGATTTGGTCGGCGAAAAAGATCGTGGACTCGCTATGGGATTAAATGAATTTTCCGGATATTTTGCGGTGGGAATCATTGCCTTCCTTTCCGGCTTTATTGCCAATCAATACGGCATCACCCCCTACCCCTTTTACATCGGTATTTTTATTTCAGTTATTGGTTTTTTACTGACAATTTTATGGGTCAAAGATACGAGGTCTTTTATAGACCAAGAGCGCAAAACGAATACAGCCAAAAAGCTGAATCATGTGTTTTTGGAAACGACTATTAAAGACAAAACATTGAGTGCTGTCACTCAGGCAGGGCTGGTAAATAACCTCAATGATGGGATGATTTGGGGGTTGTTGCCCATGATACTACTTGCGCAAAATTATAATGCACGCGACATTGGCATCATCGTCGCCATCTACCCCACGGTATGGGGCATTGGACAGCTATTCACCGGTAAAATGTCTGATATTTACGACAAAAAGTCTATGTTGTTTTGGGGAATGCTTTTGCAGGGCATCGCAATTATTTTTATCCCCAATAGCGATAGCTTTTGGACCCTGGTTTTCATTTCCACCCTTCTTGGTTTGGGAACAGCCTTGGTTTACCCAACCTTTTTATCCACCATTGCACAAGCTACAAGCCCCCAACAACGAGCAGAGAGCATTGGCGTATTTCGGCTTTGGCGTGATTTAGGTTATGCCATCGGGGCATTTGTCTCTGGTATTTTATCCGATTTATTTGGTATCGAATATGCCATCTTTTTTATTGGTGGATTGACGATTCTATCCTCCGTAATCATCAAAGTAAGAATGGGGGAAATTTGAGATAACTGGCTACATTTCTTAATTGGGGTCATCACGCAAAAAAAGCGTGACCGCGCTATCCGTTCATACACGCCATAGCGTGACCCACTTCTATCGCTTGCCCAAAAAATAAACGTAACGACTCAGTCCCTCCTCTTTTTAGGCAGGAAATAGTTGGTCTAGTGACTTCTTCTTTTGAGGCAGTATTACATTTGACACATTACCAAAAATTTAACAAAGACAGATGCAAAAGCAGCATTTTATGGCAAAAAGTGTGAGGTGCTGAATAGTTGCAAATAAATAACAAATTATTCCCTATCTTTGTCCTATTCAAAAGCAAATCCGCCATGAAGAAACTGCCGATAGGAATACAGACATTCAAAGATATTATAACAGAGAACTTTGTCTATGTTGACAAGACAGAAATTGCCTATAATCTAATTAATGGAGGGAGATATTACTTCCTCTCCCGTCCCCGTCGTTTCGGCAAGAGCTTATTTTTGGATACCCTCAAGGAAATTT
>CAZNCI010000185.1:0-3204 GCA_964571475.1 uncultured Saprospiraceae bacterium
GGGAATTGCTGAGACGGCGTTTAATATAGGAATAACTTAGTTCTTAAGCCACTAGTATATTGCTATTTTAAATATATGTCATGACGACAGTTAAAAAGCGGGGGGACTGAATAGTTACAAACAAAAAAACAAAACGAATACCCATTATTAGCTACAACTCACAAAAAACGCTTACCTTTGCGCCTACTTTTCACCAATCACGTATTTTTAAAATGAGCAAGATCAAATCTGCCTTAATTTCAGTTTATCACAAAGATGGACTAGCGCCTGTCGTTCAGGCATTACACGAGCTTAATGTTACCATTTATTCTACCGGAGGGACACAAAAATTCATCGAAGAACAGGGCGTCCCTGTCATACCCGTAGAAGATTTAACCTCCTATCCCTCTATACTCGATGGACGGGTAAAAACACTACACCCCAAGGTTTTTGGGGGGATTCTTGCAAGGAGAGAGGAGGAGCATTTGCAACAGCTAAATCAATACGAAATTCCCGCCATTGACCTTGTTATCGTTGATTTATACCCGTTTGAAGAGACCGTCGCGCAGACGAATGACGAAAGTGCCATTATCGAAAAGATCGATATCGGTGGTATTTCTCTTATTCGGGCTGCAGCCAAAAATTACAAAGATGTACTCATCATTCCTTCCATGGATAGCTATGGGGCATTATTACAAATTCTAACAGAAAATAAAGGTATTTCTACCAAGGAGGAAAGAAAAGCTTTCGCTAAAAAAGCCTTTATGATCTCCTCTCATTACGATACTGCGATTTTCAATTATTTTAATGAAGGAAATGAACCGACTACCTTCAAACAAAGCATTCATCAAACTCAAATACTCCGCTACGGCGAAAACCCCCACCAAAAAGGGCAATTCTTTGGAAATATTGACGAATTATTCGACAAACTGAATGGGAAAGAACTCTCCTATAATAATCTCGTGGATGTAGATGCTGCCGTTAATTTGATGGAGGAGTTCAAGGAGGAAAAGCCTGCCTTTGCCATCCTCAAACACACCAATGTATGTGGGCTGGCCATTCGGGATACTATCTTCGAAGCATGGACTGATGCCCTCGCCGGAGATAATATTTCTGCTTTTGGCGGTATCCTTATCAGCAATACCACCATTGATTACAAAACAGCAGAAGCCATTGATAAATTATTCTACGAAGTATTAATCGCTCCTGATTTTGATGAATACGCCCTTGATCTTTTAACTAAAAAGAAAAAGAGAATCCTACTCAAAATCAAAAAATATCCCGCTAATAAATTTGTATTCAAAAGCTTACTCAATGGGGTTATTCATCAGGAAGCTGATACCAAAGAAACCGCTCCTGAAGACCTTAAAACCGCCACTAAGATTGAACCAACTACGGAGCAATTATCCGATCTGTTATTTGCCAATAAATTAGTTAAACATTTGAAATCAAATACCATTGTGCTGGCTAAAAATAAACAGTTAATCGGTATGGGATGCGGGCAAACGTCCAGAGTGGATGCCCTTAATCAAAGCATAATCAAAGCCCATCATTTTGGGTTTGATACCAAGGGTGCCGTTATGGCATCAGATGCTTTTTTCCCTTTTCCGGATTGTGTAGAAATTGCTAATATGGATGGTATTACCGCTGTTATCCAACCGGGTGGTTCTATCAAAGATCAATTAAGTGTTGACTATTGTGACAAACACGGTATGGCGATGGTCATGACCGGAACAAGGCATTTTAAGCATTAATTTTCCTGGAAACTATAAATTCTAACCGTTCCGGCTTTCATCAGGCGAGGCAGGTTCAAATTTTAATTCACTATGCGATATATAACGGCTGATTACCTATTTCCCATTTCATCTGCGCCCATCAAAGAAGGGGTCATTGTCGTTGATGATGCCGGAAAAATAACGGGCATTGGATTGCGCGAAGACTTTAAGGGCAAAAAGCTGGAAATCTATGAGGGTATTTTGATTCCAGGATTTATTAATACCCATTGTCATTTGGAGCTTTCACACATGAAAGGCAAGGTAGATACAGGGACGGGGCTGGTGCCTTTTATTACTTCCGTCGTTTCTTTCAGAGCAGCGGCTGATGAAGAAATAAAAAAAGCTATTCAGACTGGAGATGAAAGAATGATACAGGAAGGCATCGTCGCCGTGGGAGATATTTCCAATAAAGCAGATACTGCCGGGCAGAAGCTCAAAAGTTCTATTAAATATTACACTTTCGTGGAAATGTTTGATTTTATGAACGATGAGATGGCGGATGCGACCCTGCAACAATACCAGCCGGTTTTTGAAGCACATAGTGATGAAAACGGCAATAAAAAGAGCTTTGTGCCCCACGCACCTTATACCGTATCCAAAGCTTTATTCCAGCACGTAAATCGGTTAAACAAGGACGATTCTACCATCAGTATTCACAATCAGGAAACCCCTTCAGAAGAAGAAATTTTTCTTTCAAAAACGGGGGCTATGGTTGAGTTTTATAAGGGGTTTAATCTGCCGTTGGATCAATTTGAGCCGACGGGGAAATCTTCCATTCACTATGCTATCGAAAATTTAAATCCAAACAGGCGCACGCTTTTTGTACACAATACCCTGACTCAACCAGAGGATATACAGGCTGCTCACGACTGGAACGATCGCGTTTATTGGGCGACCTGCCCCAATGCTAATCTGTACATCGAAAACAGACTGCCCAATTATCGTTTTTTTATGGATAAAAATGCCAAAATGACGATTGGAACCGATAGTCTGACCTCCAATTGGCAACTATCTATCCTGGAGGAAATGAAGACAATTGCACGGTTTCAGTCGTATATTCCCCTGGAAACGCTATTGCAATGGGCAACACTTAACGGGGCAGAGGCACTTGGTTTTGAGGAGGAGTTGGGCTCCCTCGAAGTGGGTAAAATACCGGGGGTTAATCTCCTGAATATTGGAGGTGATTTAAAGATAAAGCCTGATACTTTTGTTAAAAAAATTGTCTAATTAAGGGGCTGAAATGTCATGGAGTCGGCACGATAGCCTTTGTGTTATTATCCTGAGCTTGGATATATTGTTGTTTCAAAAAAGAGATATTTACTGGGAAATAGCCACGAAACCTGTCCCGCACCCCTGCGGGATGCACGAATGAATAGGAATAATCATGAATTTTCCTGGCTTGCGAAAGAATGATCGTGTATTTCTCATGGATGAGAGAGATATTTACTGA
>CAZNCI010000185.1:3304-7847 GCA_964571475.1 uncultured Saprospiraceae bacterium
GTCCATCTATGAACTCCACCTCTGCGGTATAAACAAAAACGGCAGGGTTTAATGGGCGACCATCGAGTAAACCATTCCATCCGTAATCCGGATTATTGGGTAGGAAGTGTTCTACGGTAAAGACCATTTCGCCCCAGCGATCATAAATATAAAAGGAGCGAATCTCCCTGATACTATTAATTTTTGCATTGATGAATAAAACGTCATTGATGCCATCTCCATTTGGGCTAAAGGCATTTGGGATAAAAATGGGTGTTCTTTTATTGACGAGTATTTGAATGAAATTCTGGGCACTACAACCGGCTTCATCCACTACCAATAAGGTATAGGTCGTGGAGATTGAAGGCTTGGCATAGGTAATCAAACTTTCCGGATCACTTAAAGTTTCTGCCGGACTCCAATGGATTTCTGCTGGTGTAAAATTGGCTATCCCTTGTAATTGAATACTATCTCCTAAATTAATTATTTCATTATCTCCCAGCTCAAGAATTAATTCTTCGGCAGCATTAATGACAACGTCAGTTTCTGTTAAACATCCTGCTTCATCCCGTAGATGAATGGTATAAGTTCCCGCCTTCTGTTGGGGCAGGGTAAATGGAACACTCCCAATTGTTTCAAAAAACTCTCCATCCAATGAATATTGTACACTGCCTGTTCCTCCTATTATTTCTTCGATTGTAATCGAACCGGATGCCTCGTATAAACAATTAGCGTCTTCACTATTTACAATCATATCAAATACGGCTGAAGGCTGTAAAGTTATTTCTGCTTCTGCTTTACAACCCGTTGCATCTTCTACTGTAACACCATAAGTATTTGCCGGCAAATTAAAGAGTTGATTCGTTTCTTCTCCTGTTGACCACAGATAAGTAATGGGCGGTATGCCCCCCGTATCTAATACCTGAACAGCGCCGCCCTCCATGCCGCCACAGCTAACCTCCGAGACGACCTCCGCATCGGCTTGTAATTGACTAACGGATACCGTCACCTGTCCGTTTTCAATCACAACCGGACAATCCTGTCCTACCGCTACCACCTCCTGCATAAAATAGGTCGTCGTAGTCAAAGGGTTCACCTGTATAGAAAAGCCATTCCTCACATCTGAATAAACAAGGGGTAAATTAACCCCATCCGAAAAGGTTACATCATATAGCCCTGTTTCAGAAATTTCAAAGGTTAAAACCGCTGTTTCTCCATGACAAATGGCAATATCGTCCCGTATCGAAGCAGTTATTTCGGGTAAATAATCCAAATTAATCGTCACAATACTGTCGCATCCATTGGCCGCTGCCCCTGACAAGGTCTCCATTCCCGTTGCATGATCGGCATCATAGGTCTGGCCGTTCACGGTAATAGATGCTCCCGGACATAGGGTCTCGGTTAGGGTAAATAAGGCGGGCTGCTCTATTTGGATAACTGAAACCACATTTACTAATTGTGAACAACCAGCGTCCATTACCTCTGTCACTGCAAGTGTAAAAGTACCATTACTAATTCCAAAGGATTCAGGGCAAACAATAATCGTCGTATCCTGAGAAAAGGAGGGTATAATGGCGTTCACACCAAGCTCTACAATCGTTGTGTTAATCAAAAATGGAGGTGTTCCTTCCAAGTGAAAATCTATATTTATACACTCATTACTACAAACAGTCGTTGGAGCTGTTACTGTCACTCCCGGGTCTTCATTTAAGGTTGTCAAGGTCGTATTATTCACGATGGAACAATCATTGGCATCCGTCACTGTCACCGAATAATCTCCCGCTCTTAACCCTGTCGGGTTCAATTGTCCATCCAGCGTGTCATCACTCCAGTCGATTACAATTGGAGTCGCTGCTCCGGTTACCTCCAATAAAATACTACCATCCATCGCTCCCGGGCAATTCACCTGTGTAGGAATGAGGTTCACCGCCAGCATACATCCAATTTCCGTAATATTGAACTCACAATTGGTCATACAATTATTGGCATCTGTAATCGTCACCATATAACTACCGGAAACAAGTCCGCTTATCGTCGCATCTCCTGCTATATTAGTATTTTGCATTCCCGAAGCGGCACCTGTCCAATTAATCACATAAGGCGGGTTGCCTCCTGTTATGGTCAATGTCGCTTCTCCATCACTTGCTCCCGGAGCAGATGCCTGCGCACTTTGTGAGCAGCTAAGCGTTAATTCTTCCGGATCGGTCAGGGTAGTTGAAATCATTTTTACACAATTATTATCGTCCGTTACGGTGACGGAGTAGGTTCCGGCAGCCAGACTGGTTGGGTCTTCTATTCCGTCAAGGGTATCGTCATCCCAGTCAATGACGGTTGAGCCAATTGCATTGGAAATGGTCAGATCAATACTTCCCTGGCTTTCGCCAAAACAATTATTGGGGGTATTGGCAATGGATAGGGTCATATTACAGCCCGGCTGGACTTCGGTAATGGTAAAATCGCAGGTTTCTGAGCAATTATTGTCATCGGTCACTGTCACGGTATAATCTCCGGCAATGAGGGTCGTAATCGTGGTCATTCCGGCGCTTGCTTCCGCTTGTGTGCCCGAAGCAGCACCACTCCAACTCAGGGTATAAGGCGCTGTGCCGCCTGCGATGGTTATATTGGCGACACCATCATTTCCGCCCACGGTACTCACCTGACTGCCCTCCCCGCAGCTAAGCGTTAATTCTTCCGGATCAACGAGGGTCGTTGAGATCATTTTTATACAATTATTATCGTCGGTTACGGTGACGGAATAAGTACCTGCTGCCAGACCGGTTGGGTCTTCTATTCCGTCAAGGGTATCGTCATCCCAGTCAATGACGGTTGAGCCAATTGCATTGGAAATGGTCAGATCAATACTTCCCTGGCTTTCGCCAAAACAATTATTGGGGGTATTGGCAATGGATAGGGTCATATTACAGCCCGGCTGGACTTCGGTAATGGTAAAATCGCAGGTTTCTGAGCAATTATTGTCATCGGTCACTGTCACGGTATAATCTCCGGCAATGAGGGTCGTAATCGTGGTCATTCCGGCGCTTGCTTCCGCTTGTGTGCCCGAAGCAGCACCACTCCAACTCAGGGTATAAGGCGCTGTGCCGCCTGCGATGGTGATATTGGCGACACCATCATTTCCGCCCACGGTACTCACCTGACTGCCTTCTCCGCAGGTGATGGTCAATTGAGTAGGTTGAGTGACCTCAATACTTTCTGAAACCGGGCATAAATTGGCGTCTGTGACGGTTACGTTATAAGTTCCGGCAGGTAAATTAGTTAAATCCGACATTCCGTCATAAGCATCATCACTCCAATTGAAATCGTAGGGAGGATTACCTGCTGTCATTGTCAGGTTGATTGCGCCATCCGTACTGCCAAAGCAAGATACCGCCGTAACCGTTGGTGTAAAAGCAATATTACAGCCAGGGTCAGATAAGGTGAAATTACAATCTGTTGTACAGCCATTGGCATCTTCAATGTGTACATCATAAGCGCCGGCAGAAAGGTTTTGCATGGTTAGTGTTCCACCGGCGGGTTCTATTTGAGAGCCGGATACCGGTCCCATCCAACTGATGGTATAATTGACCGTTCCACCTCCAAAAGAGATCGTCATTTGTCCATCTGTACCCCCAACGGTTGTTGGATTAACGGGGGAGCCGCAGGTCAACGTCAGTGCAGCGGGAGCCGTTAAAGTAATCGACTTCACGGAAGAACAGCCGTCTGCACCGGTTACTGTTACTTCATAGGAGCCTGCTCCGAGCATGGTAGGGTCTTCTGTTCCATCCAAGGCATCCACATTCCAGTCATAAACCAAAGGTTCAACTCCATTATTGACGGTGAGTTGAATGCTTCCATTGGTGTCTCCATCACAAAGAGGGTTGGTTCCGCTTATATCCAAAGTCATTGGACAACTAGGATCGGTAATGGTAAAGGAGCAAGTTGCAGTGCAACCATGACCATCTGTCACTAAAATATTATAATCGCCAGCCATTAGGTTAGCGATATTAAATGTGCCAGTGCCCATTTCAGTCATAGACCCGGTTTCAGTACCCGACCAGGCGATGGTGTAATCGGCTGTTCCGCCCATAATTGTCACAAAAGCAACTCCATCATCTCCGCCGACGCTAGTCACACCCGTTTGTTCACCACAGGAAATAAGCAATTCTTCCGGTTGGCTAATGGTAATCATATCTTCCGCCGTACACATATTATCATCGGTTACTGTTACGGAGTAAACACCGGCACTTGCCCCGGTAGGATTGGCAATTCCATCAAATGCATCATTGCTCCAGTCGTAAGAGAAATTGGGCACGCCATTGGTTAGGCTGGTCACAAGATTGGCGTCGCTTCCGCCAAAACACTGGATAGCTGTTCCTTCTAAAATATCTACAGAAAAAGGAGCTAAGACATTCAAATCAATCCATGCCGGCTCGGAATCACAAGATCCATCATTTACGATGGCATAAACAATGGTTGTTGAGGAAGTGAAATTAGTTGGGTCGGGTACGGCAACGGTATGATTTAAATCCAGGTACCAACTGACGGATGTGCCAAATGAGCCTCCGCT
>CAZNCI010000186.1:0-7829 GCA_964571475.1 uncultured Saprospiraceae bacterium
TAAAAACTAAGAACAAAATAATCGAGTAAAGAAAGAACATTTATTTATTTCTCATGCCTAAAAAATAAAAAATGGACCCTTATATTCTTGAATTAATTCAGAAGAAACATCCACAAATTGCCGAGCGCGGTTTGCAGGATGAAATTGCAACAGTTGGTAAGTTGATGACCTTCAAAAGAGGTGATGTTATTTTGGATTACGGCTCTTATGTCAAATACGTCCCCTTGATTATTGAAGGTATTATCAAAGTTACCCGGGAAAACGAAGATGGCAATGAGCTGTTTTTGTATTATTTGGAAGCCGGGCAGACCTGTTCCATGTCATTTACCTGCTGTATGATGAATAAAAAAAGTGATATTCGGACTAAAGCGGAAGAGGATACTACGGTTGTTGGTATTCCTATTAAGTATATGGATTTATTTTTTAAATATCAAAGTTGGAAAAATTATATCATGCGCTCCTATGACGAAAGAATGAAGGAGCTCGTTTTGACGATTGATAGTATTGCCTTCAAAAAAATGGATGAGCGTTTGTTGGAGTACCTTCGTAAGAAGGTGCGGGTAAATGGTGATCCGGTCATCTCTATCACCCACCAAAAAATTGCCTATGACCTCAATGCGTCCAGAGAAGCCGTTTCCAGATTGCTCAAACAATTAGAAAAGGCGAAAAGGGTTGAGCTGGGTCGGAATATGATTATTTTGAGTTTGAAAGAAATGGATTGATTGACATGGAGACTAAGGATAAGAAAAAAATATTGAAGGAGCTCTTCCCGGTCTTTAGTCAGTCCAGCCTTATAGAAGAACTGGCAACTTTCGCCAATTTTCACTCCTTTCCCAAAGGCATGGAAATTTTAAAATCAGGAGATTATATTAAAGTTATTCCACTTGTCGTAAAAGGTACACTCAAAGTAACGGGGACGGATGTTTTGGCAGAACGTGAAGTCTTTTTGTATTATATCTCAAAAGGGCAATCCTGTGCGATGACGTTAACTTCTTTTCTCCGAATGGAAAAGAGTAAAGTCAAAGCCGTCACAATGGAGCCAACCGATATTCTGACACTGCCTGTGGATAAAATTTATACCATTCATCAAAAATACCCTAGTTGGCAACATTTTTTGATCAATACCTTTAGTCAACGGTTTGATGAATTAATTCACTTATTTGAGCGCTCTGCTTTCTTTCACATGGACCATAAATTAATTAATCACCTCGCCAATCGGTCTCATTTATTGAATAGGACGACACTTGAAATTTCACATCAGGAGATTGCCAGTGATCTGGCTACCTCCCGAGAGGTGATCTCCCGCCTGTTGAAGCAATTGGAAAAAAACGGTGATGTTGTCCTCAAAAGAGGCATCATCGTACTAAATCCTTCCTTTTTTTCTAAAAAAATGCCCTAAAGTGACTAAAGTCACCTAGGTATTGATCGACGCCCCTTATTTTTGTGGTGTAAATATTTAATTATGGAAAAATTGCCAAAAGTGGTTAAATTATTAATTGTATGTTTAATCTGCATAGCAATCTTTTCGATAATTGGTGTTTTTATAAAATATTTCATTTCCTAATCATTAATAATTTTTTATATGAAAAAGAACGTTGGAACAATTGACAAATACGCAAGACTTATTATCGCAGCAGTAATTGTGGTATTATTTATTATGAAAACCATTTCTTTCGCTACCACTTTAGGTATTATTTTGGCTGTTGTAGCGGTTATCTTTGCCGGAACAGCCTTGATGGGAAGTTGTCCGTTGTATAGCATTGTTGGTTTATCTACCTGCGATGTAAAAAAATAAACAAATAAACACGAGTCATTGGTAGCTTCTTTCACGGGGAGCTACCTTTTTGTTTTTAATACTGCTCCTTGTTGTAATATCCAGTTTTTGTTAGAAATAGGGTGCGCCTCTTTTACCTTATTTAGTAATTGGTTTACTTTTTCCTGAAAAGCCGGTGTGCTTATTCTAAATCGGTCTTCCCTTAGTTTGAAAAGTTTATTGGTTAAGGAAATGAAATTTTTGTTTGATTTTTTTTGATAGCCGGAGAGTTGTTTGTTTCTCAAAATGAATTTGGCGAAGGAGTCAATCAATGACCGGAATGTTTCTGATTCATCACTTTCGTAATATATTTTTAGTTGAATGGTCTTGGCGGCTGTTTGGTAGTAGGCATCTGAAAAAATAACCGTTTGTAACAATTGTAGCGCCTGATCCCAGTTTTTTTGGGCATAATAAAGGGCTGCAATATTGTAATTGACAACATTCATTCTACTATTGGGCAATAGGTCGGCTTGGTATTGCTCAATGAATTGTTGGGTCCAGTCGTATTGTTTCAATCTTACTCCTGCGGTGCAAATATTGGTAAATGTCCATTGAGATAGATAACCATTTTTGTAGATGATACGATGGCTTAACAGGGCTTTATAGAGGGTGAGCACTTCTTCATAATAGTTACCATAACCGGAGTTGATTTGTTTGATACAAAAATTCAACGCAAAGTTGTATAATAATCGCAGTTCCTCTTTCGGGAAGATTTTAGGATGTTTTTTTAATAACTCTTTGAGTTTGAAATAGTTTTTTTCAGGGTCTTTACCAGTCAGTACTTTTAATGTTGTATAGTAAATTACGATAGCCGGGCTATTGTCCCAATTGGAGTTTTTTGATTCCAATTGTACTATGAGTTTATCAATAAAAGTTGTGTTGTAATTAGCTTGAATTGCGGCATTTCTACTGACCATATCACAGGCAATTTCTAATTGTTTAATCAGGTAATATTGGTCCAATTGCTCCTTTATTTTTACCAGACTCTCGCTATATCCTCTTTTGCCATCACTAATAGTCCATTCGTCACGTAATTGATGATATTGAATATTTGCTAATAGCGCAATGGAGTTTTGGTGGTTGTTTTGTTGTTGGAGCCGGTCGTATCTTTTGAAGGTAGATTTCATTTTGCTGGATAAATCTCTTTTCAATAAGGCTTTTCCTGTGTAATATGTTTTTTGAGTTGGGGTGGACTCATATTCCTGATACGCCAGGAAGTCGTATAATAATTGAAGTAGATCTGAATTGAGGTTGTTTAACTTTAGTTCATCAAAGGGGATTTCGTGATAAACAGCATTAAATGCCTGAATGGCGTTCAAATTTTGGGAGGTGAAAGTGGGTGCAAAGTCCTGATAAAAGGAGATAAGGCGGAGTAATTTCTTGTTTTTATTGAAAAATGGAGATTTGACATACTCAAAAAACCGTTTTTGTTCTTTTTTGTCTAAATTTTTTAAAAAAAAGAGGAGTTGTGATTTCATTTTTTTCTATAATATTTTTTATTTTTAATTGATAATCAATATATTATTATTGTAAAAGTAATAATTTTTTCTATAAATGATATATTTTGTACTTCATTTGTGCGGGGATTGCCCCTAAATTTGTAGCGTCAATAGGATTAATCTGACGTGTTAACTATCAAATTACTTTTTAAAATAAAAATATATACCCATGATTAAAAATATTACTTTAGGGTGGATCTTGATGCTGTCCTTATTATCATCCGCTCTTTTTTCGCAACAGTGTCTGACGCTCTATGGCGAAAATCAGGCTGTTGCCCCGGGAGAAGAATTTTGTGTGGATATCAAAGTGAATGGTTTTAATAATTTAATTGCCTTTCAGCATAGCATCTCTTTTGATCCAACGCAATTACACCTAAATTCCATTGAGGGGGAGGCTTTTTCTAATATGAATTTTGGAAATCCAAATGAAATTCCCGACAACGACAATCATATCACGGTCAATTGGGTGGATTTTCAATTATTACCCAAAGATCTTGCCGATGGAAGTGTCTTATTTACCTTATGTTTTGATGCCATTGGTGCTGCGGGAGAGATTTCCGCTCTAAATATTGGCGATGGTTATCTCCTCAATGAGTTTTTGGATGAGACAGAGCAAATTACGGCGGTTAGTTTTATTAACCCCAATATACTCATTACGACTTCCGGCAATTTTGATGAAACTTTAAACATTAGTGATGCCTGTACCTCTGCTTCTTTTTGTGCTGCAGGAACCGGTGAAATCCAATATACGCTCTCCGGTGGTGTCGAACCCTATTTGTACTCATGGACGGGGCCGGGTGGTTTTGCTTCTTCCGGTGCGACTATTTCTGGATTGTCGAGTGGTTTGTATCACCTCGTGGTAACCGATCAAAATGGGTATAGCATTTATGCTAATTTTGATGTAGTGGATTATTCTTTGGGAGAGATTACAAGCAATGTTTTGCAGCCAAACTGCGAAGATGAAACAAGTGGTTCTATTACCTTGACTAAAGCTAATGGCGGCGATCTAACCGGCTATTTATTCGAGTGGAGCAACGGGGCAAGCAATGCTTTTATTGACAATTTATCTGCCGGAGATTATACGGTAACTGTGACGACTGCTTCCGGGGATTGTGAGGTGGTATTTTATTATAACCTGGAGGTAGCTCCTGTGGTGGTTACTTCAGGTAATTGTCACCTGGAAGATGGAGATGTTGTCGCAGAAATTGAGGTGGAGATGATTTGTGGATTGCTACCTCCTTTGTCATTTGCCTGGAGTAATGGAGCAGTGACAAGCTCCGACTCTACTCTTTCCAGTTTGACGATTATCAACCCGGTTTTCAATCAAGCTTATAATGCTGTGGTTACGGATGCTAACGGGACTGTTGTAACTTCACAAGGTGTTTTCTTTAATGAGTGTGGTGGTTCATTTGTAGTCGAAGCAGAGGTCTTTAGTTTAAATTGTGAAGGAGAGGGCGGGTCGATTTATCTGACAACAACTCCGGCTGGAGATTATTATACCTACGATTGGAGTAACGGTGCCACATCAGCTGCCATCACGAATTTGATACCGGGTTTTTATGCAGTTGTCGTTACCAATATCCAAAATGGAGAAACTTTTGAAGATAGCTATCAAATCCTTGATGAGACGGGGCTTGTGTTGAGTGCCAGTTATGAGTGTCTTACAGGAACAGAGGCTGTAAATGTCACGGCTGTTTCCTGGAATGGGATGCCTCCTTTTACCTATGCCTGGAGTACGGGTGAAACTTTCACAACGGAGGAGCGATATAATACCGTGACTTTAGCAAACGGAACCTACGACGTGACGGTTACCGATGGTTCTGGCTGTTCAGGTGTACAGGCAATACTTGCCTCTTGTTCAGCGGCTATTGGTATTGAAATAACGCCGGGTACTCAGACAATATCTGCAGGAGAATCGCTTTGTTTTGATTTTGATGTAAGTAATTTTACGAATATCGCAGCGATGCAGTTTTCTATTCATTGGGATCCTAATTTACTAAGTTTTGAGACATTAACAGATTTTGGATTGGAAAATTTGAGTTTGTCTAATTTTGGTGTTTTTCCCGATGAGGGATTGCTGACCTTTGCCTGGTTCGATGCTGGCGGAGGCTCCGTTTCTCTCTCCGATGGCTCTACTGTGTTTTCCATCTGTCTTACCACACAAAATGCCGGTTCCGGTACGCTGAGTATCAATTCTATACCGACACCCATTGAGGTAGTTGGTGAAGGAGGGGTGATTTTAAATATTAATAGCAATACGGCTTTTTACACCATTGGGGCTCAGAGTACTGCTGCGACTTTAGGGACATCAACCGAGACAGCGCAGCAGGGAGACGAGGTGTGTGTGCAGGTATTTGCTGATGACTTAGGGAGTGTTCTTACTACGCAGTTTTCATTGAATTGGGATCCTACACAACTGGCTTTTGAACATTTGGATTTAGAGCATAGTAGTTTGCCTAATTTGGGGAGTCCTAATTTTGGAATAGGTGGTTTAGTGGCGAATGGGTTGTTGAGTTTTTCCTGGTTGGATATGGACCTGACAGGTGTTTCTATAGAGAATGAGGAAGAACTGTTCTCTATCTGTTTTAATGTTCTATCCTCGGATGGTTTTGCTCCAGTCAGCATTGCTCAGGAGCCAATTGCCATTGAAATAATTGACATTGAGGAACAGGTTTTATTCCCTCAAATTACCAATGGAGGTGTGAATATTTCTGATGGTTTGGTTTGGCCGGGGGATGCGGATGACAATGGAGTGGTTAATAATTTTGATTTGCTCAATATCGGATTAGCCTATAATAGCACCGGTGCAATAAGAACAAGTGCTTCTTCCAACTGGATTGGGCAATCGGTTGAAAATTGGGATGGACAAACACCTCAATCCCATATTAATTATAAATATGCCGATTGTGATGGAAATGGAGCAGTAAACCTAGGAGATAAAGCTTTGATTCTGACGAATTGGGAAGAGACCAATGAACTTTGGAATGGTAACATCAATGGGTTCAATGAGACGCCTAATGCCAATACAACCCTGAGTACAATCCCGATTTATGTTGATGCATTTGATGTTGAAGAAGGGACGGATGCTTCATTCGATATTGTTTTAGGAGCGGATGGAACGGCTGCGGAGCATGTTTACGGGCTGGCTTTTACCCTGATTTATGATCCGGCCATCGTCGTACCTAATTCTCTGGGCATTGATTTTTCAAATTCGTGGTTGGGACAGGAGAATCAGGATTTTATTACCTTATATAAGAACGATGACCAAAATGGAAGGGTTAAAATAGCGATGACTCGAATTGATGGGCAGCCAATTACGGGAAGTGGTGCGATTGCCAGTTTATTCATTACTATTGAAGACGTAATTTTTAGAGATGATTACCAGATGTATTTTGATATTCAAAATATTAGGGCTATCAATTCCAATGAGGAAGTTTTATTAACGGCAGGACAACCAACTCATAGCCTGGTTACATCAACAGTTGGTTATGAATTTCCGGCTTGGCAATCGAATATTGAAATATTCCCCAATCCGGTTACTGACAGGCTGAATATTCGGTCTGAGGAGGCGATGATTTCTAATATAAAGGTAATGAGTATAGAGGGGAAACAATTATTGGATATTAATCATTCAACAAACTTTTCTATGAAATCATTTGCTCCGGGCATCTACTACCTGAAATTACAAACCAATAAAGGGCTTGTTTATAAAAAAATAATCAAGCAATAGTACTGAGTAGTTACTAATCAATTAAAAAATGCGCAGTGGTGGGTGAACTTACATAAAGGGCAAAGTCCGTCCGACAAAAAAGTCATGTAAGTTTGCCTGCCCTCTATAAAAAATACAATCATGAAAAAAATAATCTATTTGATATTTCTATTCCAATTAATGATACACGGAACAGGAATGGCACAATCCGGAGTTACTATTATTTCCGGGACGATTCATACAGCTTCTGATAAAGTTGTCAAAAATGTAAATATTTATGTGATAAATTCAAGTCAGGACTTTTTTACACAGGTCATTGCCGTCGATGGCAGTTTCTCCATAGAAGTCCCGGCCGGTGATACCTATGAAGTTTATTTTTCCAAAGAAGGTAGTCCGTTGAATGGGGTTTCTACTTTCGATCTGGTTTTAACGTCCAAGCATATATTGAATTTGGCACCTTACCATTCCTTTTATTCAATACTGGCGATGGATACCAATGGGAGCCAAACGGTTACCGTTTTTGATATTTTGATTACCAGACAGCTCGTCTTAGGTTCGTTGAACAGTTTTCCAACCTCTTCTTGGAAATTTTTAGAAGCAATGTCCGATCCGACGGATTTTAGCACACCGCCGCCTGTTAATACCTTATCAGTTACTGTAACAGAGGGCGAGACCAAAGTGCTGGATATCATCGCTGTTAAAACAGGTGATGTGAATGATAGTGCGGTTGGGGGGTGAGGAGTGGGCAGTTGACAGGCTTCAGGCTTCAGTTGGCAGTGGGCATAAGGTGACATCTTTTGGGGGAGGG
>CAZNCI010000187.1:0-7826 GCA_964571475.1 uncultured Saprospiraceae bacterium
CAAAATCATCAAAAAAGAAAACCCCCACCTTAGGCAGGGGTTTTAACCCAAACAAATAAACACAAAAACTACTTTAAGATAGGGCAAAGGTAAGCCATTTTTTTCAATAATTCAATAGGTTAGTGTACTTAACTTTTTTAATATGTATATATCTTTGCTTTAGAGCACTATATTTAGGTATAATTGTGCTATATTTATGATTAAATAAGGTGAAGTACCAAATTAAAGCCTAATTATGACATATATAAAAAGTGTCGTTATCTTGACAATTACGATTGGGGGCATCCTGCTGCTTTCTACTCATCAGCCTTTGGGGACCTCTATTCCTGCTATGGGGAATGTCCTTAGTCCCTTTTCCGGGTTTTGGCAAAATGCAGAAAATACGGCAGCTCCTTCAACAACAAAAATAACCGCCTCTCAATTGGCAGACAAAGGAGAAGTTGTATTTGATGAGCGGCTTGTTCCTCATATTTTTGCAAATAATACACTTGATGCTATTTTCATACAAGGTTATATCACCGCCAGGTACCGCCTTTGGCAGATGGATATTTCCGTCAGGGGGACGGCCGGTTTTTTATCAGAAATCCTAGGAGAAAAAACATTGGTTTATGATATAAAAAAGAGGAGAAAGGGGATGCTTTTTGCCGCAGAACAAACCGTCAGGCGCTGGGAACAAACAGGGGAAATTGAAATAATTAACCGCTACTGTGCCGGAATAAATGCGTGGATACAGCAACTAAGCCCTAAAGACTATCCCATTGAATACAAACTAATGGGTTATCAACCCAGTGAATGGACGCCGCTAAAATCTGCTATTTTTCTGAAGGGCATGACTGAAACGCTGGCGTCTGGTAATACGGACCTGAGAGCAAGCAATGCCCTGAAAACCTTCGAGCCGGAATTATTCAATTTTCTCTATCCGTCAAGAGATCCCCAAAGTGCTCCGGTCATTCCCGAGGGGACGATTTGGGATTTTATACCGGACATCCAGGACAGTATAGGCCATTCGGGGCTCAGCCAAATCAAGTCAGCACATCTCCCTCCCTATGAATTTTGGCCGCCAACACCTGATATTGTTGGTAGTAATAATTGGGCAGTCGCTGGGAGTAAGACGAAAAGTGGTCGTCCAATCCTTTGTAATGACCCTCACCTGCCGTTATCGCTTCCATCTATTTGGTATGAAGTCCAGATCGCCACCCCCGAGTATAACGCCTATGGCGTATCTCTCCCTGGATTGCCCGGAATGGCTATTGGTTTTAACGAAAATATCGCCTGGGGCGTTACCAATGGTGGCATAGACGTGCTCGACTGGTACACCATTCAATGGGCGAATGAAATCAAAACCCAATATATTGTTGATGAGCAAATTCACGATGTAAGTATCCGCAAAGAAGTCATTCCTGTAAAAGGACAGGAAGACCATATTGAAGAAGTAAAATACACCCGGTGGGGACCTATTGTACATGAAGAAACGGATTCGCCTTATCTCGATATGGCCATGCACTGGATTGCTTTGGAAGCCCCGGCGGATAAAAAAAAGTCAGCTATTAGTACTTTTCTGGGACTTATGAAGTCCAAAAATTACAAGGATTATCGAAAAGCGCTTAGTTATTACGATTCTCCGATTCAAAATTTTGCGTTTGCCTGCAAAGATGGCGATATAGCTATCACTGTCAATGGAAAAATTCCCATCAGGAAACCATCTGCTGGTAGATTTATACAAGAGGGGAATACCAGTCAAAACGAATGGCAGGGGTACATCCCCATGGAACAAGCGCCTCATGTGCTCAATCCCGAAAGAGGTTTTGTTTCCTCTGCCAATCAATATTCGACTCCTCCGGATTACCCTTATCCTATTTTGGGAAGATTTGCGAGTTATCGCGCCCGTCGAATCAATGAAAAGTTGGCTCAAATGCAAAATATCGAACCCTCCGATATGATGAAGATGCAAAACGAAACCTATTCGCTCAAGGCAAAAGAGGCGCTCCCCCTTTTGTTGAAATCGCAGACGCAGGATAGTACCTCACAAATTATCAGGGATTTAAAAGCATGGAATCTTTCCTTTGATAAAGACTCCAGGTCCGCGGTGATATTTGAAGAGTGGGCAAGACAAATCTACCGGATGACTTTTGATGAGGTTTATGAACTACGGGACTCCATGAGTATTTTATTCCCTGCCAGCTGGAGATTAATCGAGCTATTGGAAACGGCGCCCAATCATCCCATTTTTGACAATAAAGAAACGGCGCCAATTGAAAATGCAGCGGACATCATTCAATCCGCTTATAATCGAGTCAAAAGTAAATTTGAACCCGTTTATCACGAGGACTCTTTTAATTGGACGAATCATCAAAATACGCATATTAACCATTTAGGGCAAATTGCGGCCTTTTCTGCCAATAATATAAAAACAGGCGGTCATTATAACTCGATTAATGCCGTACAGGATGACTTTGGTCCTTCCTGGCGAATGATCGTTGCCCTAGGAGATAAGCCCGAAGCGTGGGGCGTATATCCCGGTGGACAATCCGGTAACCCCGGTAGCAAATACTATGACAATATGATTCAACAGTGGACAAATGGAACTTACAATCAGTTATTCTTCATGGAGTCTGGTGATGATGACAAACAAGGCGTTCTTTTTAGGCTGTTTTTTGAAAAGACAAAATCATGAAAAATATTTATTTAATCGGTATTATGATATTGATGGGATGGGCATTTCACCAATTATTACCCTGGTGGGGCATTGCGGTAGCAGGTTTTATTATAGGTGTGATGAATGATGAAAATTTGCTCCTCACTTTTGGGATTACCTTTTTAGGAGGGGCACTATTGTGGGGCGGGATGGCCTTTTGGTTAGATTATTTCAATGAAGGTATTTTATCCAATAAGATGGCAGCCTTATTTGGACTGGGCGACGGAAGGTTAATGATTGTCATCACTTTTGTGTTTGGTGGATTATTTGCCGGATTGGGCGGTATGAGTGGGCGTAGTATTCGAGCCGTTTTTAATAAGGAATGACGGAGGATTTTGGAATAAGTTTTACTAAAAGTGAATCTTCACATTGTGCGGCAAGTTCCTTAATCGTTTTTTTTAACACAGGATGTAGGAGGTTGGGGGCAATTTCCAATAGGGGTTGTAGTACAAAATTTCGATCCTGGATGCTTGGGTGAGGGATGATTAAATCGGGATAGGTAATTCGCCAGTCATTATAGAACAATATGTCAATATCAATCAACCGCACTCCCCAGCGTTTTTTTCGTTCCCGCCCCATTAATCGTTCAATTTCCAATACAGATTTTAATAATTGACCGGGCGATAAATTAGTTTGACAAATCAAAGCGATATTAAAAAAGCTTGGTTGATCTTCAACACCCCATGCAGCTGTTTCGTATAATGAAGACTGCTGAATGATTGATCCAGTCAAGTCATTTAAGTGCGCAATTGCCTGCAGGAGGTTAGCCTGCCGGTCACCTAAATTACTGCCGAGATGAAGAATTGTTTTTGCCATAATTAACTGATCTGGGTGGATTTTACCTAAGCATTTATGTCTTTTAATGACCAAAGTAGTACATTAATATAAAAAATAAAAAAAAATAGCTATTTTTGGCTGTAATTTTTTTATTCACAATAATATATACGATGCGGAACTTGCTTATCCATCTTTCCCTTTTTTTATTTTCCATTCCATTATTTGCTCAACCTGTCAATGACGACTGTTCGGGAGTTATCAATTTAGGCGTTGGTCCTGTTTGTAATTCATCAGACATATATGACAATGTAGATGCCACTCCAAGTGATATTGGATTTGGAAATATTCCCGCCAATTTTAATGGGGGGGTTATCAATCATGACGTTTGGTTTTCGTTTACCACTCCTGCTGATTTAGAGAATTTTAAAATTACAATTTTCGCTTCATCAGATGGAAGCAATAATCCCATTCAAAACCCACAAGTTGCCCTTTATCGGGGGAGTTGTCAGGTAGATGGCCTTTCTGAATTAATAAGCGCAAGTGCTGCCAATGGAGGAAGTTTGGTTCAATTATCTATTTTGGGGCTCACACCCAATACGACTTATTTTATCAGGGTAGATGACTATTCTGCCACAGCTGCTGCTAATTGGGGAGACTTTACCATCTGTATCGAAGAATATATTCCAAATGTCATTATGGGAGAAGAAACGATGTCTTCCGCCTGCTCCGGAACATTATTTGACTCAGGAGGACCTGATGAAGATTATCAGTCAAATGAGGATTTAACATTTACGATATGTCCGAATGAAGCACATTCGTGCATCACACTTGATTTGGTGGAGTATAGTATGGAATCGGGCTTTGACCACTTAGATATTCATGCAGGGAATGCTATAACCAACCCTTTGATTGGTTCCGTTTCGGGGGCTTCTACTGGGGATCATTTTAATATTTTTATTGAAAGCTCCTGTGTAACGCTGCATTTTATTTCAGATGGATCAGCGGAACAAAGTGGCTTTCAACTCGATTGGCAATGTAGTCCGGCCGAATGCGGAGGCGCATCCTTTGATGATCCTATCGTTATCAATTCTATGCCTTATACGGATGATGCTTCTACCTGTGATGGAGGAATCAACTCCACGGTAGTACCCTGTACCGGACAGTTGACCGGAGGTGCTAGTGTGATTTATCAATTCACTACAGATGGTGGTTTTTGTGCTTCGATCGCATCAACCAATGGGACAGGGGTCTATGTTTTAGATGGTCATCCTGATGATCCTGCTACCTCCTGCCTGGGAGAATCTAATACGGGAGGTTTTGCCGCTTTTAATTTTGAGTCAGCCGGGACTTATTATATTGTCGTAGCTTCACAACAGGGCTGCGCTGATTTTACTTTAACGATGGAGGAAACAATGTGTTCTCTTTCACCGGCATTGGAAGATGCCTTATGTAATCCTTTAAATGGCTGTGTGCAAACAGCTGGTGTTCCTTCTGTTTTTGTATTTGAACAGGGATTTCAGGATATGGAGATAGAACCAGGGGTTAACGCCGGTTGTTGGCTGGGACTGGGTTTTGAGCCGGATTTTTATTGGTTTACCATCCAAGCCTCAAATGATGGAAATTTTGGATTCATCCTACAAGGAGCAAACGGCGTACAGTCCGATATTGATATCAATGTATGGGGGCCATTTGATCCAATAGATGCTTGCGAAAATAAAGAAATTGTCACCGATTACATACGAAACAATCAACCGATACGAAGCACTTACGCACCTGGGAATATTCATACCGGTTTAGTTGACATCCATCCGGATTTAGGCATAGCTGTTACCGATGCTTTTGACTGTGGTGATCCTGTCGCCACTCCAGGAGCAGGAGGAGATGATTTTATTTCTACTATTCCCGTTTTAGCGGGGGAGGTATATGTTGTTTTAATCAATGATTTTGGTGACGGCATTGCAGATAATGGTGTTTCTATCGACTGGGGACCTTCAACACCGGGTGTATTAGACACTGTTCCCTTAATCACCTCTAATATACTACAAGATACGGCTATCTGTCCGGGACAACCCTTACTCTTGGGCGTCAATACTTCCATTGAGGACATAGTCTGGACGGATCCGAATGGGAATTTATCCTGTACCGAGTGCCCCAATCCAATAGCCACTGTATCAGAAACGACGACCTTTCAGGCAACCGTAAATGCCGTGTGTTATTCACAAACCGTAAACATAAAAGTCAATGTCATAGAAGCAATAGCAGGAGATGACATCACCGTTTGTCTGAATGAAGATATCGAATTATCGGCAGGAAGTACCTATGACTTTGTCGATTATGCCTGGACGGAAATAGACGGACTTACCTTTAGTTGTACGGACTGCCCTAATCCGACAGTGGTTGCTGCAGCGCCGGGAACTTATACCCTGACGGTATCGGTTGTCACACCTTTATGTTCGGATTCCGATGAGCTTGTCGTCACGGTATTGCCACAGGAAGCACCTGCTTATACCGTTTCGGATGATATAAGTTTATGTATTGGAGAGACGACAGACATTGGACAATCAAATCCTTCGGCGGGTTTAACATTCAACTGGACGTCAAATCCGGAAGGTTTTTCTTCTATGGAGCCAAATCCATTTGTCACCCCTACGGAGACGACCACCTATTACGTAATGGTAGAAAATAATATTTGTCCCAATCCTTCATTGGATAGTGTGGAGGTTCAAGTCAATCAAATGCCAATTATTTCAGTTAGGAGTGATACGACTATTTGTGTGGGCGAATCGCTTATTCTCGGAAATACCGAAGAGGAAGATGGGGTTACTTATATTTGGCAGGGACCAGGTGAATTTGATGACAATACGTCACCTAATACCGTTGTTTATCCTACTTCTTCGGGTGTTTTTACGCTCGTTGCACAGTCAGGAGCATGTCAGGTGGAAGCAGCTGTAAATATCAATGTGGTTGATTTTTCTATCGAAATAAATCATCCGGATACGGTGGGTATTTGCAGGGGTGAAACTATTTTGCTACAACCAAGTGTCACTCCGGAAGATGCTGTGACACAATGGCTACCCATTACCAATACGTTGAGTGCCCAGTCAGGGAATGATATTGTTGCTACGCCTGAATCCAGTATTACCTATATCGGAGAAGTAGGAGTGGAAGGCTGTTTCAGATTTGACACCTTGTTTGTAAAAGTAGATTCTTTACCTGATTTAAGCATCATGGCGGATCCTGAAAAGGATGTTTATTGTGAAGGAGATCAGGTGATTCTTTCATCTCCGAGTTATCCTTCTTATCAATATCCGGAAATAATGCATCAATGGCTTGGGGGACCCGGAATGGAGAGCCCGGATAGTTTATATAATTTGGTATTGACTCTACAGGACACATTTAATTACCAACGAATCACTACGATTGGGGCGTGTATAGATACCTCTGAGCTTCTGATTAATGTTGACAAAGTGCCGGTATTGGAAGTTCTGCCGGCAGATACAACCGTTTGTCCGGGTGCACCTGTGCAAATTACAACTATCTACAATGGTAGGGGCACGCTATCATGGGAATACGATATGACAACAGGAGTTTTAGGCACCGATCAATTCCAGCCGCTTGCCATTCCTGCTTCCACAATGAATATCAGTGTTACGAGTGATGATAATTGCCCCGCATCTACAGGATTGACCATCAATACAGAATTTATAGCACTTCCTGTCACCTTAACAGCTACTCCGGAAGTTTTAATTTCCGGCTCCACAATAGTTTTGAGTGCAGATGTTTCCGGATTTGACCCGGGGACTCCTTTTATATACGAATGGTTTATGGAAGGGCAATCTATTGGAACAACCTCTGTCCCGACATTTACAGTGACGAATGTACAGAGCGAGGAATTTGCCGTACACGTTTCAAAAGGAGACGGCTGTCCGGGAGCTGCTAATACGACTGTTACGATAGTTAATATAGATGTTCCCAATGTATTCACACCTAATAACGATGGAACGAATGATATACTAAAGTTGTATTATCCCGATCTTTTGACTGTTGATATCAAAACATTCTCCGTCTATAATAGATGGGGGCAAATAGTTTTCGAGTCAAATAATAATGCTGGATGGGATGGTACTTTTAAGGGGAAGCCGGCAGCTTCTGATGTATATATTTTCCATATCATCGGAGATAGCAACGGAGCGATTGTTGACAAATCCGGAGAAATTACACTATTGAGATAATGAATCAATTTCAAAGTGCTGGAAGCGCGGCATTATGGTAATAATCGCATGGCACAAACCTGATTTTGGCATCATTTTTGCTTTTTTTTGCAAAAATGGTGCCAAAATCAAGCGCTAATTCC
>CAZNCI010000188.1:0-7822 GCA_964571475.1 uncultured Saprospiraceae bacterium
TGGATTTTTTTCGGCATAGTCATTTTAGTGGAAAAATTTATCAAAAACCGTTAAAAACAAAATCGTGTATGAGCTAAAACAAAGAATTGAAGGGACGATAAAGTCTAGCTAACCTAAGGGTAAATAGTGAAAACAGATCTTAGTAGCGAGTTTATTTTGTTTAGGTTTTTGATGAATTTTGGAGCGTTAAAAAATGACAATAGCCCCCGCTTTTTGCGGGGCAGGCTTTGATTTTTTGCCTACTTTTTTATCAAGAAAAAAGTAGGTCTCCGAAGGAAGAACAAGCGTAAAAACAAAACAATAAAATTTTTACAAACAATAAAGCCATGAAATTAAGCTAATATTTCACCGAATTTCAACTGTATTTTCTTCGATAAAAGAGGATAAAAAATATTTATAATAACTGAAGGTTGTTCTGTGAATTGTGGCACCTGTCCCGAGAATATCGGGAACCTGTCCCGCGAAAAGCGCGGGGAAGTTTCACTTCTACAATGGCTGAATTTTGGACACCCTATGTATTAATTATCAATCTTATCCAACTGATTCAAATTTTCATCCTTACTGAAGGTGATAAAACAGCCCATGAAGAAAAAACGGGTAGCTCCCTGCTCAATTTTTTGACTACGATAAACACCGGTATTATCGGGCTGGTCTGAAAAATTATAGCCAAATTCATTTTTAAAGCCCAAAACATTCTTCACCGAAGCAAAAAAGATGACATTCTGACGATATAAATACGTCCAGCTCACGCTCAAATTTTGATAGGCTTTTATTTTTTGATTCTGAAACCCTGGTTTATTTTTATCGGTATAAAACCGAGGAGACCCATATTGATAAGTAATGCTGGGAAAGGACTTTAACTTAGGCAGCCAATGTTTATAAACCAGAGATAAATTATGTGTACTCACATATCCGGGAATGACCAATTCGGGAAAATCCTTATAATTCCTTTTACTCTGTAAATAAGAATAAGATACCCAATAATCACCATTTTTGATGGTTTTTTTATCCCTAAAATACAGATCAAAACCGTAGGCATAACCATTTCCTTCATTATTGTAACTATCCGGTAGATAAAAACGGGGATCCGTAATTTTTACCAGATTTTTATAATCTTTATAATAGACCTCAGCCCGGATATTTCTATGATTTTTATCGTACTGATAATTGAACATATAATGGTCTGCCCGCTCCTGCTTCAATTCTTCGGTATATAATAAATATTCATCCTTTGGATTTTGATAAAAAGAACCATAAGCCAGCGAAATTTGACTTTTACTACTCAATTTATAGGCAGCAGACAAACGGGGTGTCAAGTGGTTTTCATCCAGTAAATCACTATATTCCTCCCTCATTCCTACACGAAACACCAAATCATTGGAGAGGTATAATTCAGCTTCCGCAAATCCGGCATAAATAGGATCAAAAAATTCATTGGTAAAGCTTGTCGTATCGGTGGAGAAAAGCTGGGCATAAGATTTAGTCAAATACTCCGCCCCTATTTTAAACGTTATCCGATCACTTAAATAATTGGTAAATTTAGTTTTGAGATGCCCCCCTTTTAGCGTTCTCATCAGGCTGTTTTTATTGATGATAATATCATCATGATCGTAGGTATAAGACGCACCCCATTGCATAGCCCATTTATCGGATAAAATCCCCCTCCAATGCGCATTGGTATAGGAGTTGTTATTGGTGAGGGCATAATCATCCGCATTCAGGGCATCATTAACGCTCTTTTGCCGGACGCGCAGGTAAGATTTATCGTAAGAAGAATATAATTTAAACAAGCCCTCGCCTCCTGTTCTTTGCCGGAAACTAAGTGCCCCTGAAACCGACTGAGGAGCACGTACCCAATCATCTCTTTGGGGCACCAACCCCATATAGGGTTTCAGGTCCGTATAACCCAGACTTGCGGTAATCGCACCACTCTTCCATTTTTTTGTTCCTGCCATATCTCCTCCGAGCGTCATGATGGAAACATCCAGCTGATCCTTGGACTGAAGCCCCTTCGTTTCCAATAATAAAACAGAAGAAAGCGCCTGTCCGTATTCGGCAGAATAACCTCCGGTACTAAATACCGTCCCTTCAAACATAAAGGGATTAAAGCGTCCCCGGGTCGATAAATTGGGCACTTGCGTATTATACGGTTTGAGCACCTGTGTTCCATCAATGTAGGTCTTACTTTCATCACTGGTGCCGCCTCGAACAAAGAGTTTGCCCGATTCACCGACAGTAGTCGTACCGGGTAATGTCTGCAATGAGCCCGTAACATCACCCAGGGAACCGGCCGTAGTAATCATATCAATAGAATTGAGGACGACCGTTTTCTTTTTATCACCGGCTTCAAAAGCTCCGGCGGTAATGGTCACCGCCTTTAGTTTATTGAAGGCTTCAAGGAGTACCGCCTCGACAAAAACATCCCTGCCTTCTAAGTCGAGCGACTGCTTAAAGGTTTTATACCCCAAATAAGTAATAATGATGTTTTTTTCCCCCTTCTGTTGAGTGGTCAATAAAAACTTACCATCGAGATCAGTCGTCGTCCCATCATAAGTCCCCTCCATGAAAACATTAGCTCCAATAAGAGGCCCCTTTTCATCTTTGACTATCCCCGAAATATTGGTTTGTGCAAAAGCAATATTCCCTATAAAGAATATTAACAATGTAATTAGTAAACGATTCATCTTTTTTTTTAACAAAACTAAAGACAAATCGACCGCTGAAAAAATGAAAATTTCCGAACTGTTGAATACGGTAGATGAACCGTAAGCAACGAAACAAATAAACTGCTAATTTTTTGCCTCAAATTCCACTTCTACATAATCCTTCCCATTCAATATTCCCTCAAAATCGGTGCGGTAAGGCTGGTTTTTATCGAGAAAATCCCGTTCATAAGCGATTTTCTGAACCCGCTCCTCCGGATTAATGCCCTTAGCGGCAAAGGCGTCCGCATAATTCCTGGTATTGTCCACTCTATGACCTAATTCGACCAAAAGATCTGCTTTAGGAATCGTTTTATAAGTAGATCGTTCTGTGGAAACGATGGCTTTTGCCTTTGATTTTTCCCCATTGGGCGGAATGGGTAAGATGGCATTCAAAATTTGATTTACCTCGTAATTATCCCCTTTATCTCCATCCCAGGGCGTGGCATTATAACTCCCATGATGCCCTATTTTCAAAAAATCAACGGGGCTGTTTAAATCCTTTTTTCGGACGTTCCACATGACATTCCAGCCGCCATTTCTTTTATTTTTATGGTATTCTCCATGCCATTCTGTATCCCCAACAAACAACAACCTATTGCCTTTCCATTCTATCAATAATACCACGCTTGAGTTATTGGTTACTTTACTGGAAACTTCTGCAAAGAAAAAAGCATCGGACAACATTCTGGATTTTAACATCCGGAAATCCTGCTGGCTGATATTATGAGGAGTATCATTCGCTAAGCCGGTATTATTATTCGCTAAATCATTTTCAAATGACTCAATACTATTCAGGGTATCATCAATATCCCTGCCCAGATAATAACCATCGATATCCTTTTCCGGACCGAGTATTTTAATAGTTGCTTCCGCTAAATTAACCCCATAATCAGTGGACGTTTTACCGGCTACGACATATTGGGTCTGAATATTATTCAAACGGGGCAAATCTTCTCTGAGGAAATTCTCCGCTCCTACATTATCAATGTTAAATAAAGAGGCTAATATTTCCATTTCGGGACTCAAATTGGTTTCGCTTTCCACAACTTCCTGCACCAAACCCGCCGTAAACTGCTCCAACCTCAATGACTTCTGCGCCTGTGGATGATTGGGATCCATCAGGGCACTCAGCCAAATATTTTTGACTTGAATGTCTTTGAAATATTCGGGATCAAAACCCTTTATGTGGTCTTCGTGCCGGTGGGTTGCAACCAGTAAATCCAAGCGTTTTTTACCTGGTAAATCTCCCGCCGGTAAAATATCAAATAGATGTTTAACCGCCGTTTCAAGCAATATTTTCTTCCCTTTTGTACCACAATCAATAAGGATATGAAAATCATCTGAACCATTGGGTATTCTCACATAAATGCAATCCCCCAATTCCACATTATACGAACGAACTAAAAGCTTATTTCCCATGCTGATTTATTTTGGTGATGTTCAGAAATTGTTAAATGCGGATTTGACTTAAAATGTAATAATCCTCCTTTTTTTTCAATGACAATTGGCTTCACACTTTTGGCAAATAAACCATAATTTCCATGCTCATTCAATCCCAATTGCTGACTTTGTATTAATTGACTGATTTTTGCTTTAAACTGAGCCAGCCTCGCCTGTCCTGCTTTCAAAATATCGGGATCATCCACAAACGCTACCCCCGGTTTATTGGCCCAGTGCAATAAGTTATTCTCCCGATCAAATACAAGGGTGGCACCACAGGGCATAGCGGCAATTCCCCCATCTATTTCACCAAAATTCCCATCGGCTAATAAGACTTCTTCGTACCATAAATATTGAAGCGTATAATGAGTGGGCAACCTCCTTCCCTGTCGTGTAGATTTTTGAGATTGATAAACATCGACTATGATAATATCTCTATTCTCAGGAATCCCCAATACTTTTCTATTCTCATTAACAAAATGATAAGCGCTAACCTTGCAACGTCCGATTTTATACGCTATTGCATGCTTGAGTGGGACGTCATTCCTATCGTATAGGTAATCAGGGTGTAATAGTTCAGCTTTATCCTCTTCTGTCAAAATTTTTCGATCAATAAATTCATTAATCATAATCTTTCGGTAATCGTAGGGGTCTTGAGGATTGGAAATCTCTTCCACCCGCAACATAGCCAATGCGTAATCTCTAAAAGTAGCATCAATAGGAGGCAAAAAATCCAATGGCTGGATCGCCATGCGGTGCATCCGGTAAATTGTTCGCCAAAAGGCTTTTTTTGCCTGCCCCCGCTTCTGAGCACCTGACAAACCTTTATTATCCAATGCCCGACGAACATATTGCTTGGATAATTGCTCCATTATTTTAAATATAGCCCCTGTCAATACCGTTGACATTTGGTGTGGTCCATCCGACTCATTCACCTCTGCTAAGGTGCGTTTATTATCCGCATTTCGAAGAAAAGATTTATTCTTCACCGTTCTTCCAAACTCATCTGCTATACCTGACAAAATGCGAATAGAGGACAAGTCCTCTCCAAATTTTTTAGCGATCTTATCTCTAAAATCATTATTCCTTAAAAGTAATAACAAAGCCGTCATATCTCCCACAAACTCATGAAAGGCCGCCGTTTCTATGGAATAACTTTCAATAAGGTGTGGTCGAATACCATCTAAAACAGCATGACCAAATTCGTGGTGAATAATATCCGCAGACAGGCAGGTATAAACCAGTGCTCCGGGTCGATTTGGGTCATTATAATAATAAAATTGCAGGGATTTACTCGCCCGGTCGTAGTAGGCATTTTGTCCATAACCGGCATGAGGCACGACAATTAAACGGTTCCCGTCAAACCCCCAGGGGATGAATCTTCCTAACCCCTGCTCCTCCTCAAAAAAAAGCAAGGCTCTTTGTAAGGTCGCCCAAACCTGTACCTGATGGAACTGCAAAGCATCTTTGGAATCAAAATTTTTATCCAGTAAACGGTTATTATTTCTAAACTTACCGGATTTCTCATCCCATTGGGCAGCTCTATTCAATATTTTGGTGCTGGCGTTATAATCCACCACTGCAAACCGGGAACTGGTCGGACCATCAAAAATAATTGCTTCAGGAGGAATCTCAATTTCGTCAAATCCAAATAACGGATCTTCTCGCGCCACCAACGGGTCTTGAAGGTAAACGTCAAATTTTAATTTTAGTGGGTCACTCATAGGGAGTTGAATTTTTTTACGGTGTTAGCGTGGCAATTTACATGATTTTTATTAGGAATGCAAATTGTAGTGCCTAATCTAAACCAATCATCCTACTACCGGAATCCCAAAATTTTTTTTACCCGTAAAAATTCCGAAGACAAATCGGCTTTAAGATGGAGGGGTTCTTTGGAAATTGGATGTTCTCCTATCCATTCACAGGCGTGCAACATCATGGTGGTCATCCCCCATTTTTCTTTGAATAATTTATTTTGCTTATTACAACCGTGGGGGCGATCTCCGATGATTGGATAACGGAGGTGATTGAGATGTTTCCGAATTTGGTGCATTCTTCCAGTCTTGGGACGAGCTTCAATTAAAGAATAGCGGGAGGTGTTGTGCTGACCAAAAGGCAGGTCGATTTCGACCTTATCCAATAATTCAAAACGCGTAAGCGCCTCCTGTGTTTTTCCCCGATCATTCGTCAGTGCGTAATCCACACTTATAACTCCACTTGGAAAAAAACCACGGACAATAGCCCTATATATTTTTTGTATGGAATGTTCCATTATTTGCTTTTGCAAAAGACGGGCAGTTGCTCTATCAAGGGCAAAAATCAGGACTCCCGAAGTCTTTCGATCCAATCGATGCACGGGAAAGAGATAAGCTCCTATTTGGTCGCGGAGTATTTGGAGGGCAAGTTCATCTGCATCCAAAGCAATCTTCGTCCGATGCACCAACATCCCATGTGGTTTATTGACCGCCACCAAATAATCGTCCTGATAGATAATTTCGAGCGCTTTCCCCTTTTTTATAGTATCATTTTCCATTAGATTCGCAAAGGTAGTAAAAAACCAAATGCTTCGTTTTAAATGTAAAATGTAACTATTCAGCACCCTCACTTTTTGTCCCGCTTTTTTTCCTGTTATTAATCAATATTTTCATAAAAAAGCAGGATTTAAACACATCGGCCATGCACTTGGTGAATCGGATCATTATGGTTGTAATATTTGGATGGAAAAACAGGTCAACGAACTCCTATAACAAAAATTTGTGTTTAATTAGAGGTTATAAAACTCATAACTAATACGACCTTACCTCCACCTTGAATCCATTTGAAGTTCGAAGGTGTAGATAGACTTATGACGAATCCTGTGCAATGCGCCCCAATCATATTGATTTTCAGATCCTGTAATAACTTTCACCAATTAATTAACCCCATTAGGTACAATATATCAAATAACAAACCGTTTCCAAACAATAATATCAATTAAGATGAAAAGAAGAAAATTTATAAAAAAATCCTGCACTATTGCCGGTTTGGGAATTACAGGTCTAAGTTTACTCCTGGAAGGGTGCAAAAAACACAGTATCACCCCATCAGGATCAACGGTGAATTTTACAATTGATCTCAATGCAAATAATTACCAAACTTTAAATACAGTAGGAAATTACATATACATAAATGGAATTATTGTTGCAAACACTACAAGTGGAATTATTGCCCTGTCAAAATTTTGTACCCATGCTGGTTGTTCAGTGTCATATAATAAAAGTTCTGACAATTTCCCCTGCCCGTGTCATGGAGCCTCTTTTGCTGATGATGGGACAGTACTCGGTGGTCCCACTAATATACCTTTAAAAAAATATACCGTAACTCAAAATGGAAACATATTAACAATATCCGATTAGGAAATAGGCGAATAATAATCAGCTAATTAGAGCAAAATCTTTTTTCACCTGACAAAGCGCATAGTCATTTTACGACGAGGCTTTCACCACAGAGCATAAACAACCTAAGAGAAGCAGTAATATAAAGCGGTAAATTACCAGGAAGTCGATAATTATTTCAAGAAACAAATACCCCATAGGCTCCTCTTTTATTGAATAAAAAAAACAATAATTGAGCAACTTTCACAGTTTAATTCCGTAAAGATAGCAACAACCGATTTCCTATGAGTCATAAATATATCA
>CAZNCI010000189.1:0-7762 GCA_964571475.1 uncultured Saprospiraceae bacterium
TAAGTCACGTGATAACTTTTCCACCGTCGTTTCTCCCTTGTAAATAAAGCGAAAAATTTAGCTGGAGCCGAATGTTGAATATTCATTGCTATGCCCAAAATGGGATGCTTAAACGCCAAGCCTGTCGCGGATAAAAACAGCCCTTTATTTTTCAATACATTACCGGGTGGGCTGTACAATTTATCTCCTACGATGGGATGCCCAAAATTGGCTAAATGAACGCGTAATTGGTGGGTTCTGCCCGTCAATGGAGATAATTCCAGCCATGTTAGGAAGTTATTTTTCAAAGAGGGAATGACGTTTATAGGTTTATAAACAGTCTGGGCTGCCTGCCCATTCACAGGAGAAGAGAGTGCTCCCTCTTTTTGTATTTCCCCTACTACAATAGCCTGATATGTTTTTTGAATTTCCCGATTTTCAAATAACGCCCCCAATTTAATCCGAGCCTGAATAGTTTTTGCGACAAGCATCAAACCCGTCGTTGGAGCATCCAGCCGGTGAACGGGTTGTGGCCAGGGCAAAGCATCTTTTTGCAGAGACTGCCCAATATTGTGCCCCAGTGCATTATAAATCGTCTGATATTGATTGCCACTGACAATAATTCCGGCTGGTTTCCAAATAACGGCTAAGTATTCATCCTCATATACCACTTCCAATTCCATTGGAAACACCTTGGGAGGTCGCTCTCCCAAATCAAATAGTTCGATTAAATCTCCCGGCTTTACCCATCTACCCGTTTCAACAACTGCTCCATTCAAACGAACACCTCCTTTCTTGATTGCTTTTTTGATTCGCGTCCGATTGGGTAATTGCAAAAAAATACCAGATAGATAATCGATCAGACGAATGCCCTCTACGACTTCCTCCCCTACTTGGTGCGATGCCTGTAATATCATGTTTTGGTTATTTTTTTACTCCATATTCAGCCTGGCAAGCTGAATCTATCTGGAGGTACTCAAAATAAATTCGGCGACATCCTTTTTGAATTTCATCATCGAAGCGGAATCAATATACATCATGTGCCCTGCCTCATAGTATTTCATGATAATATTTTTTCGCCTGTCCGGGGTCAATCCCAAGTGATCGATAGAGTATTCCACCCCATAAAAGACCGTTGCCAAATCAAAATAACCATTCAAAATCAAAACCTTCATATTGGGGTCTTTATTCAGCGCCCTTGCCATATCAGGACCTGTATTAATGGCGGCATCTGCATTCCAGCGTTTATTTCCCCGGTGGCTCCAGTCCCATTTAAAGCCGGGCTGACTATAAGCAGAAGTATTGTATCGCAATGCTTTATTCACCCCCAAATCTTTATAAAAATAATCTAAAAATCCGGTTGTAAATGCCGGAGAAATAGCTGCACTTTGCGGATCATAATTAGAAAACTGGCTCAATAAATCATCATTCACCCCTTTATACCTGGAGTCCAGTCTCCCTACGGTCATTCCTTCATCTCTTAATAATTCCTGAAAATATTCTCTGGCCTGCACCCGCAAATTTGCCTTCATCCAATAATCACTACTCAAACTGGTATAATGTTCCAATTGTTTGGCAACAGCCTTTTTTTCATCCATGCCCAGCCTATTCCCTTTAAAAAGAGCCGGCAAATAAGTATCCTCTGCAAATTTCTTAACCTCGGCTATGAATTTTTTCAAATCAGTCGGTTTATTTGCTAATTTATTGTGATACCAGGCTGTTGAGGCAAAGGTAGGGAGGTGCAGGATGTAAGGCATATCATCATTAGGTGGAAATAATAACGTTCGTAAATCAAAAACAGCAGAAACCATAATCACCCCATTCATGGCGATTCCCTGATCTAATAGTGTGGACATAATCCCTGCATTTCGAAAAGTACCATAACTCTCCCCCAATAAATATTTAGGTGAGTTGAGTCGATCATTTTCAATCAAATATTGGGTAATAAACAGGCTGATACTGCGAATATCCTGATCTACACCCCAAAAATCAGCTCCTTTCGCCTTACCCACCGGAATACTCAAACCCGTACCGACCGGATCAATCATCACCAAATCTGCAACATCCAAAATGGAATATTCATTATTGACAATCTGATAGGGAGCTGCCGGGGTAAAATCCGGGTCATTAATCACAATTCGCCTGGGTCCCAAGACGCCCATGTGCAACCAATATGAGGAAGAACCCGGTCCGCCGTTAAAGGCAAATACAATAGGGCGATGTCCGGAAGTAGCTGATTTAGATAGTTGTTTGGTATAACTCGTAAACCCAAATAAAGCGATGGGCTCATTTCCTTCATCCCGGAGTGTCATTGTTCCCGCTTTGGCGGTAAGTGCTATTTTTTCTCCGTTAATAACCACGGATTGTTGGGTGGTGGATATTTCCGGTTGGGGGATGGGCTTCTCCTTTTGCTTCGGTTTGTCTTGTGCCATTCCCACAGAAAAAGCAATCATAATAATGATGAGTGAAAGGGTGATTTTCTTCATGATACGTCGATTTTTTGGGTAAATATATAAAAATTAAAACCAATACAGGCAACCATTGGATTAAATGTGCACCTATACCAGCATAAGCATCATTTATTAAATAATAGAAAAAAATAACAATTATGAAAAAAACAATTTTGTATTTCTTCGCCTTTTTAGTGATAGGAACCGCCTTCACCGCCTGTAATAAAGACACTGAAAACTTAACCGATGACGCCATCATCAAGGCATTGACCCTCACACAGGGATTGGAAGAAGTAGATGTAGCAGATTTACCGGCAGACGCACAGACGTATTTAGATGAAAACCAATTTGACACCTATGTAGAGAAAGTCATGAAAGCACCGGAAAAAGGATTTCGTTGCGAAATGGGTTCTGGAGATGTATTATTTTTCAACGAAGCCGGACGCCATTTGGTTTTTGGAGAAAACTTTGAATTTGGCGGACCTAACGGACATTTTGGTCCTCACGGGCCCTGCCACAGACCACACAGAGGTTTTGGAGAGCCTTTAGCAATCGAAGATCTTTCTGCTGCGATTACCGATTATATTACAGAAAATTATCCCGATAGTGAAATAAAAAGAGCCCGTATCAATCAGGATGGAGAAGTATTGGTCAAATTGATGCCCTTCACCATTCTAAAATTTGATGCTGACGGAAATTTCATCGAAGAATTAACGCCACTTCACAATTGTCACCGTCCTTGTAACCGACTGGCTTTTGACGAATTACCAGCTGTTATTAGTGAATATATCACGACTAACTTCCCCGAAGCTGAGTTCAAAGTTGCCTGCCATAGAGGACCTAGAATCGCCGTTTTCATGCGTACGCCAGAAGGTAGATTGATTCTCGTATTTAATGCAGAGACCGGAGAATTACTCTTCCGAAGAGGTTGAATACTTATTAAATAGTGCACAATAGCAATAGAGGGCTTCGAATGGGATTCGGAGCCTTTTTTTAATTCAGGGGGATACCATTCAAAACCAAGATGTCTTTGGCTAATTCTTTAATTTCTTGAGATATAGCAGCATGAAAAATTTCCAAAATGATATGTTTTAATTCCCCTTGTTTGGGCAAACCGATGGATAATAACATTTGCAATCCCAATAATTGATTTTGCCCATCCCGATTTTTCAATAAACGCGCTAAATTATCCTGCATTTCCGGTGTATTCAGGAGTGTTTTGTATGAAACGCTGTCCTTCAAATATTTATCAAAAAAAATAGTCTCTTCCAAAAAACTAACCTTTTCCTGTTCTGCGTATTGCAAAACATCCATAAATAAATGTTTAGAAATTTTACTTCCCATGATAAAATGGGTTGGCTTTTCATCTAAAGACCCGACAATATTTACCCCTGTTTTTTTTAATTTATCAAAAAAATAAGCATGGTTAAAATGAAACGCTCCCAATAGAAATAGCCGGGCATTTACAATCCGGTTTTTAACAAGGGAGACACCCTTATTTTGACGAATAAAAGCCAATGCCAGACGCTCCCTTTTCTGTCCCAGGCAAAGAGCACTATATAATTCTTTGTCAGAAAAATCAATCAATTTTTTGGCTGATAATTGGAATAGTTCCAACCTTTCGGCTCCCTCTATTTCCCCTACAGATCTACATTTTGACAAAAAATGTAACACTTTACGAATATCAAAAGAAGCCTTTCCCGAGAGCTCCACCAAAGAAGGACAAAAAGTAACGACATCGGGCAATTTCAACCGGCAGGGATTTTTACCTAAATGTAAGGTTTTTAACCGGGGAAAATCACCTTGTAAATCCGCCACTCGATTATTCCTCAAATTCAGTTTTTCCAAATTTTTAAAAATATTTTTTTCCGTATCACTAATAGAAGTCAGTTGATTATTAAAAGCATCAAGTCGAAATAAATTGCGTAGTAGATGAGGTGGTAATTCTTTTATTTTATTATTGGAAATAACGAGCGTTCTCAAATTAGGCAATGCGTCTTCTTCTACTTTCAGCACGCTAATTTGATTATCACTAACATCCAAATCAGACAGCATCTTAAATGGAGATCCAATAATAATCTCCTTCAATTTATTGTGATTCAAATTAAGATTAAACAACGAAGGTAATTGATGTAAAAAGTATGGAAAATGCTTCATTTTATTTCGTCCCAAATCAAGGCGATGCAGTGATTTAACCGATGCTATCCCAGGGGGCAATACTTGAATATGATTATCATAAAGATCAAGGCGGTTCAATGATTCACATGCCCCAATTTCTTTGCTTACCTTTTTAATCCGGTTCTTACGCAGGATCAAATGTTCCATCTTTTGAGCATGCTGAATACCTTTGGGGATGAGCCTGATTTTATTATCCGCCAAATTAAGGGTTCTCAGTTTTTTATAATAATGAATAAAACCGTGCATGGTTGTCAGGGCATTGCTACTCAAATCCAAATGGGTGACAAGCTGTTCTTTAATCTTAAAGTGTGGGATAAAACCCGACAATTGATTATTCGATAAATTCAAATAAACCAATGGCATCCGATAAATAGCCTCAGGTACTTGAGTGAATTGATTGTCCTCTAAATTCAGGTGTTCTAAATTCGGACAAAAAGGAAAATCACGCAGCCAATTATGACTGGCATTTACTTTTTTCAACTTTGGCAGCAGACCTATTTGTGGGGGAATATCATTTATTTTATTGTTACTAATATCCAATATTTCGAGGTTTTCATATAGTGCAATATCTGAAGGAAATTGCTCCAGATTTTGAGAGGAAAGGAGGAGTTCGGTCACCTTCTTTTTTTCTTCTGGTGTTCCCCCTAAATGATGTGAAATTATTTTTTTCATACAATAAATATTCCGCCTGTATCCCCTTTTCACCGATTCCCTAGGATTTAATTCAGTACGCCTCCTCCCCTACTACATTCTCCCAAATTCGCTCCTGCCAATCGGCATTATTAGTCTTTTCGATTTCTTTTCCTGTCAATATGCGGTATAATTCACAATATCGGTCAGAGACCTGCCAGACAAAATCATCGGGCATTTCGGGCATTTGTTGCCCTTCGAGTCCCTGAAATCCATGAGTCATCAGCCATTCCCGGACAAACTCCTTGGATAATTGCTGTGGGCGCGTGCCCTCCTGCATCGCCTTTTGATACCCCTTCTGCAAAAAATATCGGGAACTATCCGGTGTATGAATTTCGTCAATAACCATGACCTTGCCATTCTTTTTTCCAAATTCGTATTTGGTATCAACCAAAATCAAACCCCGGGCGGCAGCCATCTCCGTTCCCCTTTGAAAAAGGGCATAAGTGTATTTTTCCATTTGGGCATAGTCTTCGGGGGTAACCAGCTCACGGGCAAGTATTTCTTCCTTGGAAATATCCTCATCATGCCCTTCTGCTGCTTTGGTTGCCGGCGTAATAATCGGTTGGGGAAAAGCCTCATTTTCCTTCATCCCATCGGGCATTCTCACTCCGCAAAGTATCCGTTTCCCACTCTTGTATTCACGCCAGGCATGCCCAACCAAATAGCCCCGGATGACCATCTCAATCGGAAAGGCATCACAGGCAATTCCAACTGCAACATTCGGATCAGGCGTTGATTTCAACCAATTGGGGGCAATATCGGCAGTAGCATTTAAAAAATACGCCGCCAGTTGGTTTAAGACCTGTCCTTTATACGGTATTGGTTTCGGTAAAATATGGTCGAAAGAGGAAATCCGATCCGTTGCGACCATGATTAGCTCCTCTTCCAGGGTATAAACATCCCGCACCTTTCCTTTATAGTATTTTTTTTGATGGGGAAATTGAAAATCAGTACCAAAAATGGACACCATTGCCGGATTCGGACGATCGTAAATAGCCTTTATTTTTTGAGCTAATACCCTTGGGTGACCAATTTTTGATTCAGAAGACCAGCCGGCAATATGAGGAGATAATACGACATTATCCGCTTGGGTCAGGTATTTAAAATCATCCGGCATCTGCTCCAAATCCATGAATTCAAAAGACTGATCTTCGTACTCCAATACGTCTAAAGCAGCACCCAATACTTTTCCTGTTTTTAAGTGTTTGACCAAATCAGCCGTATTCAAAACAGTACCACGGGCGGTATTCACCAGATAGATTGGTTTCTTAAAAGCACTCAAAAAGGCATCATTGACAAAATGAAAATTTTCTTCCGTATAAGGAATATGTAAACTAACAATATCACTTACGGCAAAAAGCGTGGACAAATCTACCGCTGCAGCATTTCCATCACCATAGTCTTCCTTAAATTTATCATAGGCAATTACCTTACAATCGAAACCTTTTAATCTTTTGGCGAAAGCCGTCCCCATATTACCGTATCCAACAATACCAACGACTTTGCCTTTTATTTCGTGTCCCCGATTGCCTTCCCTGATCCATTCACCGGTTCTAATTTGACGATCGGCACGGGTCAGGTTATTCATCAGTCCAAGCAATAGCCCTATGGTGTGCTCCCCAACAGTATCCCGGCTTCCCTCCGGAGAAGTGATGATTCTTACCCCTTTTTGAATAGCATAATCAGTGGCAATATGCTCCACTCCTGCCCCCTCTCTGGCAATAAAAGAAAGATTAACTGCCGCATCAATAAAATCCCGGTCAATCACAATACGACTGCGCATAACAATGCCAAAATAATCCTTAATTTTTGCCTGCAATGCTTCCTTAGTACTTTCGTAATCGTATTCACATACAAAACCTAACTCGGTCAATTGTTCTTCGATAATAGGGGTTGCTTTATTGATGAATAATACTTTGCGACTCATGGCTGACTTTTTTATCATTTACCGCAAAACTAATGATTTTGTATTTAGGAAAAAGAATAGTGTCGGTTATTTTTCAAGACCTTGCAAAATAGAACCGGATAAGTGGAGGAAGGAATAGTAAACCGAAGAAATTTGTGTGCGTTCGCATATCTACTATCCCCTACGGAACAGGTCTCGTGACAAATCTAGCATTTTTTGTAACATCACCGCTTCAAAGGAAGAAAACCACCCCGTCCTTCTTTTGCCCAGAGTGGACTCATCGTTACTTATTTCCTCCTTCGACTGATTCTGGCAATCACTTCAAGTGGAATATCCAATTTTTGGGAGATGAGTTCCTTCGAGATATTGGAGTCTAACATGAGGAGAATAGCTTCTTCTTTCATGCGGCGTTCTTCTTCCTTCATACGCAGGGCATCCTTAACCCGGTCTTCATACTCCATGATTTCATTGTAAAAATCATCTTCTACCAACATGGTGTCACGAACTTCCGGGGTCTTGGCAGCTCCCTGCAATCGGCGGATGATTGGTTGAAACT
>CAZNCI010000190.1:0-7757 GCA_964571475.1 uncultured Saprospiraceae bacterium
GCTTTGCGGAGCGGCCGAACGAATAGTGAGCCTATGGACGTAGCGACCCCGGCGGTGGGATGGATGGGGCGTGGGCAGGGCGGGGATATGCCCTGACAAAAATTAATTTTGATGTTGTCACGGGCCTTAGTGTACCCATGTCTCTGCACAATCTGAAGCTATTCATTTTTTTGTTGTAAATTTGCCAGACTCAATTTATATGATTGTGAAGGGTATTGAGTAGTTAGGTGAATTGCAAATATTGCCGAAAAGGTATCTAATAATAAAAATATGAAAAGTATAACATTAATGGCGGCGGTTAAATCCATTTTTTTGGTTGTATTTTGGGGTTTATTCTCTAATTTGTCTGCACAAATTACGGAGGAGTGTAGGTTGAAATTTGGGACTAATCTCGGGGGATTGGCCGATTATGGTACGGAATTACCCTTCGTTGACCTCATGCATAATGCCCGGGTTTGGTACACCAAAGATATTGGCAATCCCAATGCGGCCTTTGACTCCGGGCATGCTAAAGACTTGACCTATCGACCGGATGGTTATCCTACTCATGTGCCACAATCGATTGAAAATTCGGACTACGATCAGGAGGTGGTCACGATTTGGGCAATAACGGATGGTTGGCCAGCGGGGCAATATACCGTCCTGTGGGAAGGAACAGGTACTTTGTTTTTTTGGGGCAGCTATCAAAATTTGACGCAAACAGGCGATCACCGCATTACCTTTGATTTTCCGCAGCCAGTCGGGGGCATACTCGAAATGACGATTGAGGCCTCCGACATCAATGATCCGATTCACCATATTCGGGTATTGATGCCGGGGACGGAGGCTACTTATGAGACCCAACCTTTTTATTCTTTGTGGTTGGAAAAATTGTCCATCTTCCCCTCTGTCCGATTCATGGACTGGGGGGCGACCAATAATTGGGGGCAGGAGGCCGACGAGCCCTGGGAACATAATACGCTTTTTGACTGGCAGGATCGCGCCCGAATGGATCATTATACCTGGGCGGATGGCAAGGGTATTCCCTACGAAATGATGATTCAATTGATGAATGATATCGAGCTGGATGGCTGGGTATGTGTGCCCCATAGAGCCAGTAATGAGTACATTCAAAAAATGGCGGAATTATTCAAAAACAACCTCGATGATGACCGGCATCTTACGGTAGAGTACAGCAATGAAATTTGGAATTGGATATTTGCCCAGACCCATTGGCTGAATGTGAATGGGTGTGAAAATCAGGGCATTTCATGGCCGGAGGGCATTGTGCCTTATGTTCAAAACTGTCTGGATATATGGACGGATGTCTATCAGGGGCAGCTCGATAAAATCACGAGAGTTGCCGGTGTGCAGGCTTCCTGGCAGGATGTGAGTAATCGCATAGTCAACAATCTGACTCCGGGGAGTTTTGATGCCGTCAGTCCTACGTTTTATTTCGGATTGACAGATGAGGGGGATGCTGCTCTCGATGCATTGGGGGAGGCTGCAACCGTATCGGATATTGCCTTTTATGCCCGACAGGGGATGGAAGCAGCCAAGGTAGATTTGATTACCCAAAAAGATGAGCTCGCCGATCCCCTTGGTGTTCCCTTGGTATTTTACGAAGGCGGGCAGCATCTGACGGGGCATCCATTTGGTGAATTGCCCACTTATTCGGAAGCCTTATTGGCTATCCACCGGGATACAGCCATGTATAATTTGTACAATGAATGGTTTGATTTTTTGACGACTTTGCAGGCCGGTGATGCTCCCATTCAATTGATGAATTTTTCATTTACTGCCGGCTTGAATGCACAATATGGCAGTTGGGGTATTTTGGAATCCCTGAATCAGGATACGTCATTGATTCCGGCGCCAAAGTACCGGGCAATCGCTGAGCGAATCGAGGCGTGTCGTCTAAGCACGGATGTAGTCGATCCAGGCAATGCTCCTGCAAATCACACCCTGTTTCCTAATCCGACCACCGGTGTTTTTACCATAGGAGGTGATTTGAAGGATTGTTCTATCGAAATTTTTGATATTAGGGGTCAATGGCAAAAGTCAATAAAGGCACAGCCAAAAACTGAAGGGGAAATAAATGTTGCCAACCTAATTAACGGCTTGTACTACGTCAAAATAACCGATCGTGAAACAGGCGAAAATGACTGGGTGAAATTTGTTTTGGTAAAATAAGTATCTTTGTCATTATAAAAAGGGATAAAATATGGATTATATAAAAATTTCAGGGTACAAATCTATCAAAGAGGTAAAAGTGGAATTGAACAATATCAATCTGTTAATTGGTGCAAATGGTAGTGGCAAGAGTAATTTTTTATCTTTTTTTGAATTTCTAAATCGTTTATACAATAGAAAATTGAACGATTATATTCAGCTTTCAGGAGGTGATGACAAAATCTTACATAAAGGCAAAAAAGTAACCCAATATATCCAATTTGAGATGGAGTTTGACGATGGCAATAACGGCTATTCTGCAACATTAAAATCGGGGAATGATGGATTTGTCTTTATTGATGAAGGACTTTTATTTAGGGGTGATAATTGGGATATTAGCAGGTCGGAAAGAGAAGCCAGGGTTAAAATTCACAGAGAAGGAGCAAGGGCTGATTATATTAGAGGTTACCTGAAAGGACTCCGAAAGTACCACTTTCACGATACGAGTGAATACGCTGCGTTTACTAAAATGAGTGATGTTGATAATGACATTTATTATTTGTACAGTAATGGGGCAAATTTGGCGGCTTATTTGTTTTATATAAAGGAGGATTATCCTAAAATTTATAATCGTATAGTAAAAACTATTCAGTCGATAGCACCTTATTTTTTTGATTTCTATTTGAATCCAAATCCCAATAATAAAATAAGATTACAATGGACAGACAGGTATAGCGAAAATATATATGGGGCGAATGATTTTTCTGATGGGACAATGCGTTTTATTGCGTTAACGGTGCTATTTCTGCAACCAAATTTACCTGATACAATTATTATTGATGAACCGGAATTGGGCTTGCATCCCGCCGCTATTGCTAAATTAGCAGGCATGATAAAATCTGCTTCTGCCAAAGATTGTCAGGTAATTATTGCCACCCAGTCCACTGATTTGATAAGCTATTTTCAAGCCAATGATATTATTACTGTTGACCAAATTGATGGAGCATCTAAATTCACAAGATTGAATAATGACACCCTGAGTGAATGGTTGGATGATTATACCATTGATGATCTTTGGAAAAGAAATATCATCAGTTCCGGACAGCCAAATTTTTAGTATCTATGAAACGAGTCATTATTATCTGTGAAGGAGAGACAGAGCAGGAATTTTGTAAAAAAATTTTAGCCCCTTTTTTTTGGAAGGAAGACATAAGCATTCATAACCCAAGAATTAAGAAGTCAATGGGAGGAATCGTTTTTTGGAAAGTTTTGAAAAAAGATATTCTCAACCATTTAAAAAATGATCCAACTGCATTCGTGACAACTTTTATTGATTATTATGGTTTGCAGAAGAAGCATAGTTTTCCCAATTGGAGTGAAGCTGAAGCTGAACGGGAAAAAAACCGCAGAATGGAGTTATTGGAAAAGGGGATGAAGCATGATATAGGGGAGGCGTACAATTCTCGTTTTATTCCTTATGTGCAATTACATGAGTTTGAAGGACTCTTATTTAATGATATTAATGTGTTTTACAATCAGTTTGAGCCCGAAGAGTTGATAGGGGAAAAGGAGTTAAGAAATACTTTTAATGAATTTAACGATAATCCGGAAATGATTAATAATGGCAGGGAAAGCGCTCCTTCAAAAAGGCTGGAAAGGATTATTAAAGGGTATGATAAGATCGTGTTTGGCAATATTATTGCAGAAGAAATTGGTATCGAAAGGATAAGAAGTAAAAGTCCCCGCTTCAGCCACTGGATAGCTGAAATTATAAAAATATAGGAACTTAACTTCATCAACAACAAAAGAAGAAGCTCGTCGAAATGGCGAGCTTCTTCTTTTGAGTGTTTATTTTGTGTAAATATTTAAGACGAAATAATCAATTTTTTACTCATGACCTGGCTCTTTGTTTTAACCTGTAAGAAATAGACCCCAGCCGGTATTTTATCAATAGAAATATGATGATAAGAAATTCCTTTTTGAGCCTGCTCCTGTCCTTTTAATACCCTTCGTCCGCTGGTGTCAAAAATACTCCATTGGATGGCGGAGGATGCCGGTAGTTTCAATTCAAAATCAAATTGTCCACTAGCGGGATTGGGCATTATCCGAAGCAGTTGTTTGGGGTGTTGAATATCCTTGGGGTAGATGCGCCTGATGTTTTTGCGTTCTTCGGGAGGTAGCAGATGGTCATCCAATTCACCTCCGTTCATCAATACATTGAGTTTCATATAGCCCGTCTCTGCATAAGCACCTGTTTTCTGGAGGTGGGCGAGGGGACCAAATGAAAGTTTGCTTCCCCGGGGGAGCTCGACCCAGGTCTGGTCTGTTGGCCGACCGTGATGATCGGTGAGGATTAATTTATTATTGAAGAGCAGACTGCTGTTGGGGTGCAAAACAATGCGGCCACCCGTATTGAGTGCTAATAAACCGATGCCATTTTCGCCATAATTTCTGTGCGTTCCCGATGGAATTGATAATTGGCCACCATAAGAAAAAGAAAAGCAACTTCTAGACGATGAAAAGTTGATGCCTCCTTCTCCCATGACCAGTGAAACCGGGCTGTTAAATGCAACGTCAATAAAAGGGAGGCACTCTAAATAATCCGGCATAAAGAGATTGACAAAATGACGAAGACTATCACTGCCTTCTACCATCGTCCCTCTGATTGAGGTAAATGGCGCAAAAATCAAAGATGAATAATCTAACATGATATTGATCGTTTGTTGCGTTTCAGCGGGCAAGGCGGGGGCTATCTCCAGATAGGTTGTATTTCCGGCCTGAGGATAGGAATCTTCATCGTGAGCCACTAAAAAATCACCATAATCGCTATTAACGACATCGAATAATTGGACGTTATAGGTAGCGTCTCCATCAAAGCTCCATGCCGGTGGGACTAAGGTGTCTCGCAATATAGTAATCCCAGGAACCACATTATTCGAAAAGTGAAAGTAATTAAGAACCAGGGGATTGTTATTTACATCGGGCTCGGCTACGATTTGTAATTGAAAGACCAACTCTCTGAAAAAATTTTCCTCGAAATATTCCGTAGGTAAACAAATCTCAAAAGGAGCGTAGGTGTTATTTCTTTCCGCTTCATATATTCGCAGGCTTGTTCCGGTTGTGTCGGCATTGGGGATTTCGACCCCTACAATGAGCTTTGAGCAACTTCCATCGCTACAATCATCCTCAATTGACATATTATTGCCTGTTCCGAACGAAAGCGAATATAACCAATCAGGTAGGAGTAGTGGTTTGTTTTCGTCCGTAATGAGCGCTCTTAGAAAAATAGGGCGATCAGTAGAAATGTCTTCAATGGGAAGTACGGCCAAGCCTTCTTGCTCTACCAAACCGATACATTCTGTGCTATCCCGCACCCCATTCCATTGGTCGTTGAGTGTACGGTATAATTCCCAGCCTACCGGCAGGTACAAACTGGTAGAGTCATTATAAGCGCAGTTTCTGTATTCAAATGTGGTGAAAGAATTGTTTTCAATCTGAAAATGTAATTGTGCTAAAATAGAAAAGGGAAGCACCAAAAAGAGTAGAAATAAGTTTTTCATTTTATTGTGTTTTGATGTAAAAAAATATCGAAGGCGTTTGACTTCGTGAACCCAAACCGCCTGCTCAAATTTAAGCGTATTCTAGTGGAGTTGCAACAATATTTTGGTCAGTTATTGGCAATTAGGTGTTTTTCCCAACCATCTCCCTCTTTTGGGCTGTCTATAAAAGAAAACGAATAAAATGAAGAACCTGATTATTGCCTTAAGTGTTTATTTTTTGCTGGGTTTGGCACCAATGGAAGTGCAGGCACAGTCCCGTCAAATTTATCTGGATAATTATTCCCATCCGGAAAATGGATGGCTCATTGGAGGATCTGTCGATTATTATATTCAAACGGGGAAACATCAGTATTACGGAATAAAACTGGCTTTCTCAACGGATGAATTACTCGATAAGGATGAGTATCACCCAGAACCAACGCATAAAACCGCAGCTGTTAGCCTGGTCAATAATTATCAATTTAAACATGGAAAAAGACGAAGATTTTCTATGGAGTATGGTCCTGCTTTAAAATATATGGAGCAAACTGCTTTTTTGATGGGTTATGGTTATTATTATTATGATTTTGGGCGTTGTTTTGGTTGTCCGACTATTCTATTGGGAGAGGAAAAAAATTATGAACTTTCAGTCGGGCTTACCGCCGGATTGCGTTATGATTGGCGGATTTTCGGGCATTTTAATATCGGTCTGGCTTTGGATGCAAATTGGATGTTTAACTTTGTTGATGAAAAAAAATCGTTAGATTTAAATCCGGCATTGAGTATTGGATATGGATGGTAAATTGCATAAAGAGGAAGCGCAAAGGAGAAGCCTTTCATTAATAATGAGGCTGAAGCCAAAATATTTAATCTGTTCCACCAAAGGCTTCAGCCTTTGGTGATATTTGGACTTCAAAAACGCCCCGCCCTTTTTTGTCCCGCTCTTTTGCCCCGCCTTTTTTTTGCCCCGCCTTTTAAGGCGGGGAAATTGAAATGGAAATTTCATTTGATTTTGGCATAATTTTTGCCATTTTCTGCAAAAATTAGGACAAAATCAGCCCTTGGAGTCAATTTTAAGGTGTGTATCATAAGCCACTACTGAATAATGGAATAGAAAACGCCATCTCCTCTAATATCTTCGCTGCCTTAGTGATGGCTGCCTGCTCGTCTTTGGCATGGTCGAGGATACTTTTTATCTTTTGGGCATGAAGGGGGGCAGCTTCTTTTGTGGTGAGTTTGTTTTTTCCGACAAAGAGAAAGAGAGGGCGACGGTATTGTCGTGCTAATCGGGCGACTTGCTGGACGACTTTGCCGGATAATGTTTGTAGATCGAGTTGACCTTCTCCACTAATAATGAGATCGGACTGTTGGACTTTTTGTTCAAAATTGGTGAACTGCATGATGGTGTAGATACCACTTTGGATAGAGGTATTGAAGAGTGCCGACATTCCGGCGGCAACTCCTCCTGCAGCACCTCCACCGACAATTAAAGAGAGGTCTTTGCCGTATTGTTGCCGGATAATATGCGCAAAATGGCGAAGTCCGCAGTCCAGTTCCCTAATAGCTGAAGGGGATGCTCCTTTTTGTCTGGCATAAATATGCGCTGCTCCATTTTTCCCGAAAAGGGGATTATTAACATCACAAAGGAGGGTGAAATGCACCTTATTTTTATCAAACAGAAGCGGCTTTTTCTGGATGCAGGCAATTTTTGAAAGATTTTTCCCTTTTGGGGAAAGCAAGTGGTTATTTTGATCAAAAAAACGATACCCAAGCGCGTGTGCAATACCCATTGCTGCGTCATTAGTAGCACTTCCTCCAATAAAAAGGTAAATTTTTCGGTAGCCGCTTTTGATGGCGTCTAATATCATCAGTCCTGTTCCTTCCGTACTGGTGAGCAGTGGATCTTGCTGTTTGGGTGAGAGCAGGTGGAGTCCTGATGCAGTGGCAAGCTCAATGAATGCCGCTTCCTCGTTTTGATAATAATGCCCTTTAATGGGTTGTCCAAGTGGATCAAGGGTCTCAATGTCTATTTTTTGAAAGGCTAATTGGCTGTTTAAAATGTCAATA
>CAZNCI010000191.1:0-7735 GCA_964571475.1 uncultured Saprospiraceae bacterium
TTCGATCGTTTTTATCCCTGAAAAGGGACGATTTTTCCCAGCTATAAATTTACGACATTCAATGACTTTCCGGCCAAAAAAGATCGGATATTTTGCGCTGTCTCTTCCATCAATCGCTTTCGGGCAGATTGGGAAGCCCATGCGATGTGTGGGGTGATGATGCAATTTGAGACATTTTGCAAAATGTGATTATTAGGGGGAGGCTCGCTGGATAATACATCTAAAGCAGCCCCGGCAATTCGTTTATTTTCGAGTGCCCATTTCAAGTCTTTTTCAACGATAAAACCACCTCTGGCGGTGTTAATAATCAGGGAAGAGGGCTTTATGGTCTCTAATAAGGCTTTATTGATTAAGCCGGTATTTTCTTTTGTAAGTGGGGCATGTAAACTGATGATGTCACTTTTGCGAAATAGGGTTTCCTGATTGACAAACGCAACGCCCGACATTTGATCTCTGTCGGGGTGTTTGTGTTTAGCGATGACCTTCATGCCAAATGCCATGGCGATTTGTGCGACAGCCTGACCAATTTGTCCAAAACCATAAATTCCGAGTGTTTTGCCGCTCAGTTCCGGTATTTGTCCCAGGTAATAACAAAAATCGGTGCTTCGGCTCCAATCTCCTTTTTGTACTCCAATATTATAAATAGCAACGGTATTGGTCAATTCCAGTATTAAAGCAAATACGTGCTGCGCCACACTCATCGTTGAATAGCCCCTTACATTATAAACAGGGATTTTTCTTTTGGCTGCAGCCAAAATATCCACATTATTATATCCGGTCGCTGTGACGCAAATACATTTTAGCTTTGGCAATTGAGCGATAATTTCGGCATCTAAAATCACTTTGTTGACCACCAAAATTGCCGCATCTTTGGCACGAGCCAGGATTTTATTGTTGGGGGTTCGATCAAATATCTCTACTTCTCCCAGAGATTTTATGATAGCCCAGTCAAGATCCCCCGGATTCATCGTATAACCGTCTAATATGGTTATTTTTGATTGCATTTTATCTTATTTTTAATCCTATTCTAATCTAATTATTGATGCAAATATATAAAATCTTTAGGCGTTCCCTTTTTTTAATATTAAGAATAACTTGACTTTATTGTTAAGTAAGCTTAACTTTGTAGTGAATCTACATTGATAAAGTTATGCCGACAATATCCAAAGAAAATTACCTTAAAACTGTTTTCCTGTATAATAATCGGGCAAAAGGGGAAATGGCAGGGACAACCGTCATCGCCAAAGAGTTAAATATTTCCAAGGCAGCCATTAGTGATATGACCCGAAGATTGGCAGAAGATGGGCTACTCGATTACAAAAAGTACAAGGGGATGCGACTCACTGAAGCCGGAAAAGTCATTGCCCTGCAAGTCATCAGAAAACACCGATTGTGGGAGTCATTCCTACATAAAGTACTCGATATGTCGTGGGGAGAAGTACACGACGAAGCCGAACGGCTCGAACACAACACCTCCAACTATCTAATCGATAAAATTGATGATTATCTGGGGCATCCAATGTATGACCCACACGGCTCACCAATTCCGGACAGCAATGGAGAAATGCCTGCCAAACGGGATTTGATCCTATTGGCCAATGCAAAGGTCGGGCATAATTACCAAACCGCTCACGTACACGATCGAAATACACAGATGATGAATTACCTTTCCCGAATAGGGCTGGTATTGAATAGCCAAATCAAAATACTCGAAAAATTCGATTTTGACCAGTCTATTCACATCGAACTAAAAGGACAAACTTATTTATTGAGTAAAAAAATTAGTAATCAAATAAAAGTAATTCAATTATAATATGAGAGATCCCTTAACATTATTAATAATTGGACTCGGGTTAATTATCCTGTTCACCTGGATCATTTGGCCCAAACGAGGTCTAAGTGCCTGGTGGCAACGCAGTCAGCTCGACAGAAAAAGAGTGCTATTGGAGGATGCCCTAAAGCACCTTTACGATTGTGAATACAAAAGCAAAAAAGCAAGCGTTGACAGTCTGGCCGGCAACCTTGCCATTTCTTCGGAGCAGGCAGCAGAATTGGCGGCACGTTTAGAAAAACTAAATCTTACCTTATCCGATCAAAATCACCTTCAACTGACAGACGCCGGAAGGTCTTATGCGCTTCGGGTTATTCGCGTGCACCGGATATGGGAGCGATACCTTGCCGACGAGACTAGTATTGAAGCCAAAGACTGGCACCATGAGGCCGACATTCAGGAACATAAATTATCATTTGAAGATGCCAATAAATTAGCAGCTGATATGGGCAATCCGGTATATGACCCACATGGGGATCCCATTCCGACCGAAAGTGGAGAATTGCCAGATCATTCCGGTATTGCCTTAAATGCGATGGAGGTCGGAACATTTGGCATCATTACCCATATTGAAGACGAGCCACATACCGTCTATCTTCAAATACTGGCACTTGATCTGCACCCAGGTATTAAGATTCAGCTGATTCAAAAAAATTCAGAAAAAATTGAATTCATTGCCAATGGCAATCGTTGTATTCTAGCTCCTGTTTTTGCAGCCAACGTCACTGTTCAAATTATTACGTCAGATGTCGAACTCTCGGATAAAACACAAGGCACTTACCGCAAACTAACCGATTTGAAACAAAACGAAACCGCTACCATATCCGGTATTTCAAAGGTATGTCGAGGGCAGCAGCGTCAGCGATTAATGGACTTTGGGGTAGTACCCGGTACGACCATTTCCATTGAGATGAAAAGCCCAATAGGAGATCCAACGGCTTATCGGATATTGGATGCCGTTATTGCATTGAGAAAAGAACACGCACAATTTATATACATAAAATGATCGAAGCAACAAAAGACTGTAACACCTGTAACACCTGTGCGGTGCACAATCAGTCCAATTTAATCAGTTTGGGGGTTAAGATGGATGATTTTGACTATTTAGTTGCCTTAGCCGGCAATCCCAATACAGGGAAAAGTACCATTTTTAATAATCTGACGGGATTGAGGCAACACACTGGCAATTGGCCTGGGAAAACAGTAGCGAGAGCAGAAGGCGCTTTTTTCTATGGAGATTCGCCCTATAAAGTGGTTGATCTTCCGGGCACTTACTCCCTTTTATCTACGAGTACGGATGAGGAAGTTGCCCGGGATTTTATCTTATTTGGGAAGCCCGACGTAACGGTTATTGTCGTAGATGCTACCCGACTGGCAAGAAATTTAAATCTGGTACTTCAAATATTAGAAATTACGGATAGAGCCGTGCTTTGTGTCAATCTCATGGACGAGGCCGAAAGGAATCATATTAAAATTGACACGCGAACACTTTCCAAATTACTAGGCATCCCCGTCGTAGGAGCTGTTGCCCGTGAAAAAAAAGGGCAGGGTGAATTACTCCAAAAAATAAAAGAAGTTGCGACCGGACAATTTGTTTGTCATCCCAAAAAACGACGCACCCTAACCAAAACAGAGAGAAAAGCCATTGATACCGTTCGGAAAACAATAGAAGCAACCTTTCCATCAATGTCCAATACAAATTGGTTGGCGCTGCGATTGCTCGAAGGCGACAAAAGTGTTATTGACGCGATTCAGACAGGAAAATTATTGGGAGAAAATCAACAAAATGCGCCTCATGAAGTCATCGAAAATATACTCTCAGAAGCGCATAGTTTACGTTGGGAATTAGGGGATGATTTTCATGATAAACTCACGACGGCCATTTATTCGGAAGCAAAGGCTATTGCAGACAAATGCACGGAAACCCCGGATAAAAAACCCGCATTCAGCCTCGATCGAAAAATAGACCGAATTGTCACCAGTAAGTGGTTGGGTTTTCCGATTATGTTTTTACTCTTAGCCCTGGTTTTTTGGTTAACAATTGAAGGCGCCAATTATCCTTCTGAAATATTGGCGAATTTACTTGTAAAAAATGGACATCCTTTGCTCAAAGGAATAGCGGAGAGCATAGGAATGCCCTGGTGGTTATCCGGTGCATTGATTGACGGGGCATATTTGGCTCTGGCGTGGGTCATTGCCGTGATGTTGCCTCCAATGGCTATCTTTTTTCCCATTTTTACCCTATTGGAAGATTTTGGATACTTACCGAGGGTGGCTTTTAATATGGATCGACTTTTTAAGAAAGCCGGGGCACATGGCAAGCAGGCATTGACCATGAGCATGGGGTTTGGGTGTAATGCTGCCGGTGTAGTGGCTACCCGAATTATAGACAGCCCAAGGGAGCGTTTGTTGGCGATTATCACCAATAATTTTTCTTTGTGTAATGGACGCTGGCCTACACAAATCCTATTAGCCTCGATATTTATCGGGAGTTTGGCACCTGCGGGCTGGGCAGCTATTGCGACAGCCGGGGCAGTGATTGGCGTTGCCGTTCTGGGGATTTTCCTCAGTTTGGTCGTTTCCTGGGGGCTATCCAACACCATACTCAAGGGGGAGGCCTCTTCTTTTAGTTTAGAATTACCTCCTTATCGTCCACCGCAGATATTACAAACACTTTACACCTCATTGATTGATCGTACAATAGTCGTATTATGGCGGGCAATAGTCTTTGCTGTCCCTGCGGGAATACTGATATGGCTCGTCTCAAATATCACCTTGTCAGGCGTAAGTCTTGCGGAGTATTTTATCAATTGGAGCAATCCATTTGCCTGGTTGTTTGGATTAAACGGCGTAATTTTATTGGCGTATATACTGGCGATTCCCGCTAATGAAATTGTGATTCCAACCATATTAATGCTCACCGTACTTAGCGTAAAAATGACAGGGATTGGAGATGGTGCAGGTGTTATGTTTGAGAGCTCATCAGGGGGGATAAGGGAGGTGTTACTAGCGGGAGGGTGGACGGCTCTTACTGCCATAAGTGTAATGATTTTTAGTTTATTGCATAACCCATGTTCTACGACGATTTATACAATTTATAAAGAGACAAAGAGTCTTAAATGGACATTGGTTTCTACCTTTTTACCTTTGGGAATGGGGTTTGTATTTTGTTTTTTTATTGCACAAATTTGGCGATTATTGAGCTAAGATTCCCGTTAGAAATCAAAAATGTAACAAAAATGCCCTGGAGCTAAACTTCAAGTAGGGCCAACACACCAATCGAAAATAGGTTTTATTATAGCCCTGTCTTTTAATGTGGGCGGGAAATTTGAATTTGAAATTTTATTTGATTTTGGCGTAATTTTTGTCATTTTTTGCAAAAAAAAAGAACAAAATCTGTCGAGTATATTTCATTTTGTCGTACGGGATGGCAATTCCCGAACCTGTCTGTTACGAAATAAGGTGAGTTTGATCCGGGAAATATAAGGTGCGCAATGGCGAGGAAGCGACAAAATGAAATGCACCCAAATCAGCCCTTTTTTTGGCACTTATTCGATATGTTTAGAAGGAACCAATTTTGAAGCATTTTCCCTATGAGTTTCTGGAATAATTTTGTCAATTCCCATTTAATGCCTATCTTGCTTGCCCCAAAACTTATTTTACGAAAGTAAATACAGCAAAAAATATTCAAACAATGACTAAAAAGATAGAAGTAAAAAATTTCATCAACGGAAAATTTGAAAGAAATAAACAGGCATCAATGGATGTTATCAGCCCAATTGATGGTAAGGTTATTGCCGATCTGCCTTTATCAACTTACGATGATGTTGACAAAGCGGTGAAAGCTGCTCAGGAAGCATTTCCGGCCTGGTCAGGACAAACACTCAAACAAAGAATTCAGGTCTTTTTCAAATACCGCTCCTTATTGGAGAAGCATATAGACGAGCTGACAAAACTCGTACAATTGGAAAATGGCAAAACCTATGGTGAAGCGGAAGCAGAGGTACTAAAAAGCATGGAGTTATGCGAATTTGCCGTTTCCATGCCGCAAATAGTAGTCGATGAAATACAGGAGGTCAGCCGGGGCGTAGAATGTAGAATTGAAAAAAAACCACTGGGTGTAGTTGCTTCGATCACTCCCTTTAACTTCCCCAATATGGTGCCCCACTGGACGATGCCCAACGCCTTGGTACTGGGAAACACCATGGTCATGAAACCATCAGAAGTTGTTCCACTTAGTACCGTCAGAATGGCAGAATTATTAAAAGAAGCCGGATTGCCGGATGGTGTGTTTAATATCGTAAATGGCGGGAAAGAAGTCGTTGAAGCAATTTGTGACCATCCCGGTATTGAAGCAGTTTCTTTTGTCGGTTCAACCAAGGTGGCAAAAATAGTTTACAAACGAGCCACTTCCAATTTGAAACGATGTGTCGCGCTCGGAGGTGCAAAAAATCACTTATTGGTATTACCCGATGCCAATCCGGACATGACCGCTTCAAATGTAGTAGCCTCCATGGCTGGTTGTGCCGGACAGAGATGTATGGCAGCATCGGTCATGGTTGGCGTGGATGAAGTTCAACATATTATTGACAAAATGGTCACCGAAGCCAAAAAAATAATACCGGGGGAAAATCTGGGTACGGTTATTTCCGCTGCGGCAAAAGCCCGAATAGAAGGTTATATTGATGAAGCAGAAAAAAACGGTGCTAAAATTTTAGTGGATGGTAGAAATACCAGTGTCCCCGGAAAGGAAGGAGGATTTTACGTAGGTCCTACGATTATTGATTATGTAACGACGGATATGTCAGTCGCCCGAGAGGAAATATTCGGTCCTGTCATTTCCATCATCAGAACTAAAACACTTGATGAGGCAATTGCAGTGGAAAACGGATCAAAATATGGAAATGCTGCGGCAGTATTTACCCAAAATGGCAAGATGGCAAAATACGTCATGGATCGGGCAAGTGCGGGTATGATTGGGGTAAATATCGGGGTTCCCGTCCCAAGAGAACCTTTTTCATTTGGAGGATGGAATGAGTCGAAATTTGGGGTAGGAGATATTACCGGGCGGAGTTCTATCGAATTTTGGACACAGAATAAAAAAACGACGAGCAAGTGGAATCCCGAAGATCAGATTAACTGGATGAGTTGATGATATTTATTTTAGTAACAAAAAAAGAAATGTAATGGCTGGTCAAATAGTAAAAGACAATCTTGATTACACTTTATTTTCATGGGCAAAACAGGGAAATTTGAATCCGATTAATGCGCATCGGGCAAAGGGAAGTTATGTTTATGATAGAGCTGGAAAAAAATACCTCGACTTTTCTTCACAGTTGATGAATGTGAATATTGGGCATGGAGACCAGCGCATTACCCGGGCTGTCGCCAAACAAATGGAGGAATTAAGCTACGTTTATCCGGGGATGGCAACAAAGGTACGAGGGGCGCTTGGAAAAAAAATTGCAGAAATTACGCCTGGCAATCTAACCAAAACTTTTTTTACACTAGGAGGAGCTGAGGCTATTGAAAATGCGATCAAAATGGCCAGAATGTTTACCGGCCGGCACAAAATAATCACACATTACCGCTCTTATCATGGAGCGACTTACGGCGCAATATCAGCCGGAGGCGATCCACGAAAATTTGCCGTGGATGCGCAGTCACCTAATAATTTCATTCACGTAGAAAATCCTTATGCGTACAGATGCCCCTGGCATTCATCCTCCATTGAAGAGTGTGGAGAACGCGCAGCAGCACATTTGGAACGGGTTGTGAAATTCGAAAACCCGGATGCCATCGCAGCCATTCTGTTTGAAGGAGAATCCGGTTCGTCTGGCTGCATCAAATATCCACCTATGTACCTCAAAAAAGTACGGGACATTTGCGATAAATACGGTATTT
>CAZNCI010000192.1:0-7669 GCA_964571475.1 uncultured Saprospiraceae bacterium
CAGCTTTGCGGAGAGGCCGAACGAATAGTGAGCCTATGGACGTAGCGACCCCGACAGTGGGCTGGGGATGAGTATTGGCAGGAGGGGATATGCCCTATTAGCAAAACTAATCGAACACTAATAGGGCATGATTCCCGTATCGTATTAAGTAAGGAGTTCGCTCTCGTTGTCCTCTCTTTTGGCTGTCGGACTATAACGTCCCCCTCAACTCCTGCTCCCGCTCAATCGACTCAAACAAAGCCTTGAAATTACCCTTTCCAAAAGACTGTGCCCCGGCTCGCTGAATGATCTCAAAAAAGACCGTCGGTCTATCCTGTACCGGCTTGGTGAACAACTGTAACAAATAGCCTTCATCATCACGATCGACCAAAATATTCAACGCTTTGAGCACCTCCATATCTTCCTTGATCTCCCCTACTCTATCCTTCAAATCATCGTAATACGTATCTGGAACATAGAGGAATTCCACCCCATTTCGGCGCAATTTGGTGATGGTATTGATAATATCATTGGTCGCCAAAGCCACGTGCTGCACCCCTGCTGAGTGATAAAAATCCAAATATTCCTCAATCTGCGACTTCTTTTTACCTTTAGCCGGCTCATTAATCGGAAACTTAATCCGCCCCGTTCCATTCGATACCACCTTACTCATCAATGCCGTATATTCCGTCGAAATGTCCTTATCATCAAAGGTCAATAATAAATCAAAGCCCAATACATTTTTATAAAATTCCACCCATTTATCCATCGTACCCAGCTCCACATTGCCCACACAATGGTCAATATACTCCAACCCAACCGGATCAATTTTCATCAGACTCTTCTTGGGCATATATCCTGGCATAAACGCCCCTTTATAGTTCTTTCGCTCTATAAAAGTGTGGATGGTCTCCCCGTAGGTATGTATAGATGCCCGGCAAATCTGTCCAAATTCATCCTCTAACACCTCATATTCTCCGGCAGACTTTGCCCCTCTAGCCAAGGCAGTTTCGTATGCCTCTTTCGCATTTTCGACCTGTATGGCGAGTACTTTCACTCCATCACCATGCGCCCGTACATGCTCCCCAATTGCGTGGTCGGGATCCAGTGTAGCCGTCAGTACAAAACGCACCTTCTCCTGCTGCAACACATAAGAAGTCACATCCTTCGACCCCGTTTCCAGCCCTCGATATGCCACCAAATTGAACCCAAAGGCCGTCTGATAAAAGTAAGCCGCCTGCTTGGCATTACTCACATAAAATTCGACGTAATCTGTGCCCAACATCGGAAAAATATCCTTCCCCGAAAACACTTTACTAATCGTTGTTGTATCCATTATTATTTATTTTTTATTTTCTTTTATTTATTTTCCTAATAAGATAACACCTTTTGCTTTGCTCATGCCCTCGCTTTAGATGTCTCCTTATGTCTCGGCTTCGGCGCCGAAGGCCGATTAAGAAAGCCAACTCTTATAATAATCCTTATTTTCGATTCCATAGGCTTCTTTGGTCATAAACAAAGGTGCGAAAGTATCAATCATGACCGCTAGTTCCTTCGTTTCTTTTTGACCTATACTTCTCTCGATTGCCCCCATGTGAGGTCCATGCGGAATACCTGCCGGGTGTACACTCAACATCCCTGCTTCTACATGATTACGACTCATAAAATCACCATCTACATAATACAAAACCTCATCGCTATCCACATTGCTATGATTATAGGGAGCGGGTATCGAATCCGGATGATAATCGTATAAACGAGGGACAAATGAGCAAATCACAAAGCCTGCCGAAGCAAAAGTCTGATGTATCGGCGGCGGTAAATGTACTCTTCCCGTAATCGGTTCAAAATTATGTATAGAGAAAGCATAAGGATATAAAAATCCATCCCATCCCACCACATCAAATGGGTGATTGAGATAATGATATGGATAAATCTTATCCGCCTTCTTGATATAAATCAAAAACTCCCCCTGCTCATCGTGCGTTTCCAGTGCCTCCGGCTTGCGAATATCCCTTTCACAAAAGGGCGAATGTTCCAAAAATTGCCCGTAATCATTCCGATACCTGCGTGGGGTTGTGATCGGCGCATTAGACTCGACTATCAACAACCGATTATCCGTGTCTTCAAAGTGCAGTTGGTAAACCGTACCCCTGGGAATAATCAAATAATCTCCGTATCCAAACGACAAATTGCCGTACATGGTCTTCAATACGCCCTTGCCTCTATGCACAAAAATCATCTCGTCCATGGCTGAATTATTAAAGAAATAATCCGTCATACTCTTCCTCGGCGCCGCCAATACAATCTTACAGTCATTATTTACCAGCACCGCCTTTCTACTCTTCAAATAATCATCCTCCGGAGTTATCTGAAACCCCTGAAGACTTCTGTGCTTCAATTGCTCGTCTTCCATCACCTCCGGCTTCACAGAATATGGCTTGTCAATTTGCTTGATCTGCGTAGGCGGATTACAATGATATAATATCGAAGATACATCCGAAAAACCGGCAGTAGAAAACAACTCCTCCTGATACAAGGTCCCATCTTCCTTCCTGAATTGTATGTGCCGCTTGTGCGGAATTTTTCCTATCCTATGATAATGCATATTTCTATATTTTTTTATTTTATTTTTCAATCCAATCACCTTCCCCAAATAAGATAACACCTTTTTGTCGGGCTCTTTGCCTGGCTCAAGATGTCACCTTATGCCTGCCCTACTCCAAATTCAAAAACACCTTATTCAGGCTACGTACCAAGCCGTCCATTTCGTCTTCATTGAGGCAACACCAAGCCTTTGCACGACTTTGCCGAATGATGGGTAGTACCTCTTTTATTTTATGTTTGCCTACCTCAGTTAATACAATTTTAAAACGCCGTCGGTCCATTTCATCCGTTTGTCTTTCCACCAGTCCCTTTTTGGATAACAAATCAATAATTCTCGTTACGGTTGGCGCATCCTTAAAACTGGATTTGGCTAAAGCCAACTGGCTCTGCCCATCTTCCCGATCCAATTCCTGCAAAATAATCCACTGGTCAATCGTAATTTCCACCTCTGCTTTTGCCAGCTCCTGCTGAAAAAACTGCTTCATCCGCTTAGCCGTCCGCTCCAATATAAAAGCAGAAACCATCGACTTTTTATCCTCCTGAGTGCCTGTATCCATAGATCTTAAAAAAAATTAATTAGTGCAAATATAGTTAGTATAACAATTAATTGCATGAAAATGGAGATTTTTTTTGCTGGAATAAGACAAATTCGGTAAAAGAACAGTTAAATGTTTAACTGAATAAGCTTGAAGATATGGTAAATGGCAGCTACTCTATTTTCAAAAAAGAGCCCACTCCCCTATTTTTTCCATTACTGATGAGTACTTTATATTGACCGACTGGAAGACGGGAAATATCTATTGTTCCTCGAAAGTCAAAACCATCTTTAATACAATTTTGATGGAGGACTTCACGACCATTTACATCAAAAACACTTATTTTCATCGAGCCTTTCGAGTCGTTTTCCAGGACTATACTTATCGAGGACACCGCGGGATTAGGCATCACCAAAATATTGTCGATGCTACTAAATATTGAAGGAAAAACACCCAACTCAGGGTCGTATTCAAAAGCGCCAATATCGATATTATTGATTCTTCCCATCCCCGTAATATCCATCTCCGGAGCATTGAGGGCAACACCGGCATCAATACAGGGACTTCCCGTATTTAAGCGGTAATTATCATTATCAGCATCTACAAAAAGGGGGTCAAGTGCGATGCCATTCTGATCCATATCGTGCGTCAATATGGTCTCCATTGAAGCATCAGTGGAGAAATTTCCGCCATTGGAAACAACGCTTGTATTGCCAGCTTCTACCGCGTAATTATCGCCACCCGGATTATAAAAAATGTTATTTTGTAAAGTCAAAGTCGAAGCGACTTCCAACTCCCCAGTCCAGGTGGCAATACCATTGGCAAGTGCTCCGAAATTATTAGCAAAAGTAGAATTAATAATACTTACATTCAAGGTAGAACTATCCACTGCATTCATAGAAATGGCTCCCCCTGTTCCGCCAGCATCCGCGAAATTTCCGGTAAACAATCCATTACTTATCTGCGTATCAACATCATTAATATTCAAAGCCCCGCCCTGAGAGCCGGCGATATTCAAATTAAAAGTAGCGTTTCGGATGACCATATTAGCCCCATCCACATCACCATCAGCGGCCGAAATTGCGCCACCAAAATTGGCCTGATTCCCGATAAAAGAACAACTATCTACCGTCACATCCATAGCGGCAAAGTAAGTAAAAGCACCTCCATTATTTTCAGCAATATTACTCGAAAAAGTGGTCCGGGACATGGTAGCGCTTGTCGAATCAGTTTGAAAATATATTCCGCCCCCCCACCGGGCATTATTGGCAACAAAAGAGCAATCTTCCAACTCCAAATCTGCGCCAAATGCGTTGATGATTGCACCACCGCTGGTCGCTGCAATATTTTCGGAGAAAGTACAGCCTTTCAATGTTGTAAAAGTGCTATCACTACTATTAGAAATAGCCCCACCAAAAGTAGCCGCAGAGCCGGAGAAGGTACAATCCTCCAGCAGACAAATTTTATTTGCCCCTGCATTATATATGGCCCCGCCATCTTCATTGGCAGCGGAATTCATAAAGTCACACCTCGATATAGTAAAGCTCGTTTTCCAAAAATAAATACAACCTCCATAACCCGTGCCATCAGCTAAAGCTGCCCCGTTACCGTCAAAAGTGCAGTCCTCAATCACAACAGAATTAGCTAAAAATGGAGGAATTTGCCTGTGATCGTTATAAAGAGCCGCTGCATTTTGAGCGGCATTTCCGGTAAAAGTACAATTGCGGATGACCAAATTGATTGTTTGCCAATTGAACATCGCACCACCAAATCCAACTTCATTGATATTATTGGTAAAATTACAATCTTCAACCGTTACATCCGCTGAAAAGGAAGGATAAAATGCGCCTCTGTTGATCTTATTGTCATTAAAATCGCAGCGTCGAACCATCACGCCACGCAATAAACGCAACTGAACGGCAGCCTGATTCAATGCCCTGTTTTTTTCAAAAACACAGTCCTCAATGGTTGCGCCAAAAGAACCATCGCCGGTAATATGCAATCCGGCTCCAGTCGCTGCGAAATTTTGTGTAAACTGGCAATTTCTAAGGGTCACAGGACTATAAGAAAACAGGCCAGCTCCCGCCCAAAAGTAGCGATCAACACCATCGGTAAACTCATCAGTATGCCCACCCGACACCCAAAAGCCGTCAAAAATCACATCTGTCAACAAACTGTCAATATAAACGACATGATAAACGTTATCGGTCTTATTATTGTCAAAATCATCCGTCGTATCATCTCCCAGAACATCCCCACTTAAAAGCACAGGATTGCTGTCAATATTTCGCTCCTCCAGGCTACTCTCTGTTCCGGCGAAACCACCATAGATGGCGATATTACTTCCGATCTCAAAGCGAGCATTTTCATCAGGTGCATCACCACCTGGAATGTAAACGCCAGAAGCCACCCACACCTCTCCGGCGGTGGTATTCCCAAGCGCAGTGGACAAATCCGTATAGGCATTCTCCCAGGAAGAACCGTCATTGACGCCAGAGGCATCTTGTTTCACATAGGTTATTTGTGCCATCAATTGTAAACTGGCAAAAACTAAGGTCAAAAACGTCAATACTTTTTTCATAATTTTAAGTTTATAGGTGCTAAAATACAAAAAAAAATTAATTCTCTTGTTTTTTATCAAAATGTAAAGCATATTTGTCATAAAGTAAAGCAAATTATTCATTTTAAATCATTCATTCATCAAAAAATACATTATTATGGATCAAAGAAAAATACATACATCCGAAGAAAAAAGCCTTGCCCGGCTACAAAATATTCAACTACCTTCTTCGTTCAAGAAGGTGGGAGTGGGCATCGTCATCGCAAGCTTGGTCGGTTTGATCCTAAAAAAAACAGCAGGTATGGAAGCTGAAATGATTGCTCATTTACTTAAAAGTGGGTTAATAGTAGGCTTACTTATCATTTCGATTGCAAAAGACAAAGAAGAAGATGAAATGATTGTAAAATTACGAGCACAATCCTATACGGCAGCATTCATTGCTACGGTTATTTACACCTTAATAACACCTTATATCAACATTGGGGTGGATGCGCTTGTCTCCTTCCAGGAGAAAAAGGAATATAGTATGGCTAGTTTTCAAATTTTATTTTATATGCTCGGTCTACAAATCATGTTTTTTCATCTTTTCAAAAGAAAAAGTTAATGAAAAACACCATAAAGGTAGAACGAGCTATTCATAATCTCACACAAGAGGAATTATCCAAAAAAATTGGTGTCTCTCGACAAACAATCAATTCGATTGAGAAAAACAGATATGTCCCCTCTACTATTTTAGCTTTAAAAATTGCACGTCTTTTTAATAAATCAGTCAATGAAATTTTCGTTTTGGAAGAGAAGGATTGATTTTTCCACAAAATATGATTATCTATGCCGATATTTAATTTCTGCTCATGATGAAAATAATCTTTACAGTCACCAATGATTTAAGTTTTGATCAACGAATGCAACGAATTTGTAGTAGCTTATCCAATGCGGGACATGAGGTGATATTAATCGGCAGAAAACGCAAAAACAGTCTTGCACTAAGGGGTGAGGAATATGAACAACACCGACTTTCATTAATTTTTGATAAGGGATTTTTATTTTATAGCGCCTATCAAATACGGTTATTTTTTTATCTGTTATTCCATTCCCAAGGTATCATTTCAGCAGTGGATTTGGATACGATTCTTCCTTGTCTGCTTGTCGCAAAATTGAAGGGACAGCCCATTATTTTTGATGCACATGAGTACTTTTCGGAAGTACCAGAGGTGGTCAACCGAACTTTTGTGAAGAAAGTGTGGGAAAAAGTCGCATCCGTTTGTATTCCAAAGGTCAATAAATGTTATACAGTAGGCGATAGTCTTGCCCGTATTTTTGAAGAGAAATATGGTCAAAAATTTGAAACAATTCGCAATGTTCCGTTTGCCGAAAAAAGCAGCTCTGGCCAGCCATCTAAGGTGAAAAAATCCGTCATCTTGTATCAGGGTATGCTCAATCAGGGGCGGGGTTTACCCCAAATAATTAGTGCCATGCAGGAGATTGAAGGGGCCATTTTATGGCTGGTAGGAGAAGGTGATTTATCGGCTCAGTTAAGGGAGCAGGTAACAGAAGAAAAACTGTCAGAAAAGGTAAAATTCCTTGGCTTTATTCCGCCTGACAAACTGGCAGCAACCACCCAACAGGCATACATTGGTATCAATCTTTTAGAAAATTCAGGACTTAGTTATTATTACTCCCTCGCCAATAAAACCTTTGATTATATTCAGGCTGGGATTCCTTCTGTACAAATGGACTTCCCGGAATACAGGGCGCTACAAAACCAATATCAGCCTTTTTACTTAATCCCCGACCTAACAACCGAATCAATTACTAAGGCTATCAACAATTTATTAATGGATGAAGCCCTTTATTTAAGGTTAAAAAACAATTGTCTTTCAGCCAGAAAGGAATTGAATTGGGAAAAGGAAGAAGCTAAACTTTTAGAGATTTATGCCTATTTTGATGATTACCGCAGCTTAATCGGCTTGGTAGAGTAAATTATTTT